>NZ_CAJHBP010000006.1:0-179435 GCF_904846665.1 Psychrobacter sp. Pi2-51 | reverse complement strand
ACAAAAATATGAGTGAAAATAACAGCATTGATATCTTAATTGCTTACCTAAAAAACCACTTACCAGACATTTATGATAACTGGACACAGACACGTATCACGCAATTGACTCACGAAAAAGAAAGTGATTTAAACAACATTGCGTCAGATACTTTGACCAGCACCTTTATTATCTCTGTATCTGATGGTCATAAAAAAGCCAAAACCGTTTCTTTTGTCGTTAAGAGTTTGTCGAATACAAATGAAACAAACAGCGTATATAGCCTAGCTGATTTTGAGGTGCTATTACCATTAGTTGCTGAAAAATTAGAAAAACTATCACAAAAGTTTGATGCTCCCATTATTTGGCTAAGATTTGAGTGGCTTAATCAAGCATCACTTACCACTTGGTCAAGTTTTCAGCAAAGCTTAAAAGGATTTAAGAGAAACTATTACCGCTCGGGTATTGCATTTGAAGGAGTGAGAGAGCCTTGGTTGTTGCTTACCGAAATGGAGCTAAATGCTAACGCTTGTTTGTATATGGGCAATACAGTATCTCACGCAGGGGTAAATGTTAAAAATCTGAATGTATATGTAAAGGCGCGTCACGGTAGCAGCCAAATCCCTACCTTTCATGATGACCTAGCTGTCATTAGCTTTAACACAGCAGGTGTATTTATTGATGCAACCACAGGAGCGTGCCATAACCTCGATACTCAGCCACGTTTTAAAGGTCATCGTAAATTATTGCCCTTATCGGCAAATAGCACACAACCTATTATTGAGCAGGCCACGAACTATCTTGCCAAACAAGTCACGCCTTCGGGTCAATATGTGTATGGGTATTTTCCTTGTTTTGATCGCACCATCGACACTTATAACAGCCTGCGCCATGCCAGTAGCACTTATGCCCTTATAGAAGGTTATGAAGCTTGCTATGGTTTTGATGCTACTCATTGTGACAATGCTATCGCAAGCAATGAAGCCGTATCAACAAAAGCAACATCAGCAGAAAAACTTAGCTTGGCTGATATGAAAAGCAATATTGATAACGCCATGCATTACCTGATCCATGAGCTTATCCGACATGATGATGACAAAGCCTATGTGATAGATACAGGTGACGAGGTTAAGCTGGGTGCTAACGCCGTTGCGATACTGGCACTAGTTAAATACTTACAAGTGTTTGAAGACACGCCGCTCGCTGATGAGTACCATAATTTGGCCGCTAAGTTGGCGACTGGAATCGAAGCCATGCAACAAGAGGATGGTAGCTTTGTTCATGTATTACATGGCCATGATCTATCACTGAAAGCCAAAAACCGTATCATCTATTATGATGGCGAGGCAGCATTTGCCTTAATGCGTTTATACGGCTTAACCAAAGATGTGCGTTGGCTAAACTGCGTGACGCGCGCTTTTGATTATTTTATTGACGCCAAGCATCATCAAGCACACGACCATTGGTTATCTTACTGTTCAAACGAGCTAATTATTTATAAACCTGAAAAAAAGTATTTTCAGTTTGCAGTCGATAATATTAGAGGCTATACCGACTTTATCAAAAACCGTATCACCACGTTTCCAACTTTGCTTGAGCTGTCGATGGCGTTTCATAAAATGCTGTTAACGTTAGATGTGTATCCAGAGTTTCATGACGTATTAGATGGCTTTGATGTTCAAGCGTTTTATCAGGCGCTACATGCACGTGCCAATCATTTAATGAATGGTTTTTTCTTTCCAGAGATGGCGATGTTTTTTAAAGCACCGCAAACCATTTTGCACGGTTTCTTTATTCGTCATCACTCATTTAGAGTACGAATTGATGATGTAGAGCATTATTTATCAGGGCTGGTGGCTTATCGAGATTTTCTAGAAAATGCAAATTATCCAAAAATTGCTACTAAACGAAGTCAGCAACATCAAAAAAACAACCAGCTAACCAGTACCGATAATTCAGGTAAACCGCAAACAGATAGCACTAACAGGCAGGGTGTAGCGGACTCTGTCTTAACGGCTGATAATCTTATAAGAGCCACTAAAGGTAAATGGTTCGTGCCGCCATCAGATAACTGGCTTGCTACGGGTCTTTGTATTTGGCCGCCCAGTTTCAAATCAGGTCAGCTGATAGTAGCTAGAAGCAAGAGTATGTCAGTAGGCTACTTGTCTAAAGCTGCTGTTGAGTTGTTGATAAAAAAAGGGGCTGCTGCGATTGTCACCGATGATGTATCGGCATATCAAGATTTGGGTGTCCCTGTATTACACGTCCGCAATATACGTCAAGCGACTATCGATATCGGACGTTATACTCGACAAGCCTTTAATGGTCAAGTTATTGGTGTCACGGGTAGCGCTGGCAAAACTACAGCTGTAAATATGCTGGCACATACATTAGATGGTTTTGGTGGTGCTGGTTATACGCAATCTAGCGCAAATCTACCAGTAGGGATTGCATGGAATTTGGCGTGTATGCCGCAGGCTATGAATTACTGGGTATTAGAGATGGCAATTGGCTCTATGTCTGGCAATACCAACTTGGTGCGTCCAGATATAGCATTGATCACCAATATTGCTGCTGCTCATCTTGAGTATCACCATAACGTTGAAACGATTGCCCTCAAAAAATCACGTATCTTTGAAGGTATGGCACCAGGTTCTGTAGCGGTTATTTGCCGAGATATTAAGCAGTACGACATTATTGAGCAGCTGGCGCATACTTGGGGTATACACGTTATCAGCTATGGCGAACACAGTGAGGCTATGATAAAGCTGCTAAGCTATGCTCACAAAAATGCGAACGCACAGATAGTGATTGATGGACAGATTTACACGCTTACTTTACAAGCACGTGGCAAGCATATGGTACTCAACGCCATGGCCATATTGGCAGTAGTAAATCATTATAACCTATCGATTGACGAAGCTATTGTCAGGCTAGAGAGGTTTGAAGCAGTTGCTGGGCGAGGGCAGGTTCTAAAAACGATCTATAAAAATACGCCAATCACACTTTATGACGAAGCTTATAATGCCAACCCACTATCCATGCAAGCAGCGCTTGAAAACTTTGAGCAACTAGAAATACCTACTCAGAACAAGCTGATAATTTTGGGCGATATGTTAGAGCTTGGTAATGATAGCGGTAAATATCATTTACAGCTGATACCGTTGATCGAAAAAATGGCCTTTAGAACTTTAATTTTAGTCGGCAAGCAGAGCAAAGCTGTGGCTGATGCGCTTAAACAGTCAAATATCGAAGTTTATCATTTTCAAGACACGCAATCTTTGACCACTCAGCTTGTGCAGTTTATCAAAAATCATGACCATGTTTTTATCAAAGCATCTAATGGTATCGGACTCAATAAGCTATTTCTAGAGTGTCAAAAACCTGTTGCCTACAATAGAATTACTGAAGCAGTTGGAGTAGAAGACTCTATCATGAAAGAGTTTGATACTAACGCTGCTATATTGGTTGAGAGTTTTGAGCTTGAGGACAACAAGATAAGCAATTCTCTCCTAATAATGTCGGTCCAATCAAACACACCAAAAATGATGGCATCATTGGCCAAGTTGATGACAGTGATGTTGATATGGGATAAAGTAAAGCAAGACAGTATTGACCCTTTGCTGACCCTAATTGAGATGCCTGTCGATTTACTAAGAGGTAGCAGCGAGTATTATAAATTTTATAAAAAGGGAGAAAAAATACCGTTATCAGTGCTTATTGAGTCTGCGCTAATTGCAAGCTCTAACGAGGCAGCATTTGCTTTGGCATGTTGGCATTCTGGTAATGAAGCGCACTTTGTCACACAAATGGTTCATAAGTCTCATTCAATGGGTTTAACTAACAGTCACTGGAGTAGTTGTTCAGGTCTCAACAGAAATGCCTATACCACAGCCCAAGACATGAGTAAGCTTTCTAAGGTATTTATCAGTCAATATGCTGAAATAGCAGCTTATTGCTCTTTGAGTGCTTTTAAATTTAATGGAAAAAAGGTCTTTAATACCAATAAATTGATGCGCGTACACTCAAATATTTTAGGATTAAAAACAGGTACGTTGGTAGGTATTGGTTCCAATCTAATCAATTACTGGCGCAATGATAACACGCATTATATCAGTGTCATTTTAGGCGCTGAGAGCAGAAAAATATGTTATGACCTATCAACAAAAATTATGACATGTGATAGCACAAAAAACTGAAAAATAACATATTTAGCGGAAGGTACGGATATTAAAGCAAGTAAAATGCTGCCTCAAAACCAGAAAGAGTTGTCAGAAACTATGGCATTAACCTATGCGGCTAGTGCCATGTGGAATCGACTATTTCAACTGATTGATGGCAACAAATACTTTGATATACCTGCTTCCATCAAAAATACTAAATATCTAAATGGGCAGCCAGTTATTCAAGATAATACAGTTTATGGTAGCGCCTTTATTAAAACACTGTTTGAAGCACTCGAAACCCAAAGCAAGCAAGCTTCTCACGATCACAGCAGAAATAGATGTGATTCAACCCCTAAATGACTATTTGTATGAGCGAGAATATAGCAAAGCCCTGCTTTATCTGAGTATAAGAAAAGAGCTGTGCTAGACTGGAAGCAATAGACGCAAGTTAAATTTTTGCGATAAAGGTAAATGGAAAATAAGGTAAAGAAACTATTTTATAATCTGGGACATGTTTCTTTTATTTTTAATGGACTATAAAGCCAGTTTTATTTTAATTAATAGATCAAAAATTATTATCTTGTTGCCTTATGGTGTGGGGTTTAGTAAGGTTTAGTTTTTAAAAAATAAACAATTAGTCAAACATAAACTTATCAGGCTAATCACTGAAAATTAATATGAAAAATTTGTTAAATAAAAAGCAGAGAATTTGTAGCCTATCAGTGTGCCATCATCTAACAGTCTTCACGGCTTGTTTGTTTGTGACACTGACAGCCCAAGCTACGGTAGAGAATTTGCAAATCAATAGTTTGGTTGCACAAGCGATTCAGACACATCCTTTGGTGGGATCAGCTCGAGCCAGTCAACAAGCAACCACAGAAGGTATCAATGCCGCTAAGTTAAATCTCTTGCCGACGCCAAGCGTGAGCTCAGGTTACGACAGAGACAATGACTTTGTCTCACAAGTGACCCTTCGCCAGCCTCTCTGGACGGGTGGCAAGCTCACTGCTGATGTCAATCAAGCCATATTCGATGATAAGGCAGCCGTAGAGTATATCTATGAGCAACAAAACCTAGTGGCAAAAACGACGATTGATGCTTGGCAGAGTTATATTCAAGCCGTCGCAAAACAAAGCGTCCATGTTGAAAACCTGAAAGAACTTAGTGACTTTGAGGCCATGATGCAGCGCCGCGTTGGGCAAGGTGTATCCGCTAGGATTGAGCTGGATCTAGTGACAAATCGTATCTTACAAGAGCAGACGGCTTATCAATCTGCGGTCGAACAGCAACGTATCGCCGCTGCTAGGCTTGAGCAAATCATCGGTCAATCATTGTCTCAGGTGAGTGCAATGAGTATACCGAACATCAAAGTATTGGTAAATCAAGCCAAACAGCAATCGGTCGATTTTGAAAAAATGGCCTTTAATCGAGTGGGTTTTTATAATCCCACGGTCGTCAAAGAGCACTTTCAGATCGAATCTGCCAAGCAAGGCGTTGAAGCACAGCAAGCGGCTCGATATCCAACCGTTTATGCTCAATACGAACATGCTTACTATCACGAAAATAATGAAAATGATGGTAAGTTTTCATTAGGGTTAAGTTATGCCCCAGGCGCTGGTTTCTCCAACTTTGCGCTTGCACGAGCCTCACAGGCACAGGTCAACAGTCTGGTACAAAACCAAGAAGCGGCGCGCCGTAATGTCATAGAAAATATTCAAGTTCAGTATCAGCAGTTTGTGAGTGCCAAGGATAGAGAAACCTCACTGGTCGCTGCTGTCGCAGGCGCACAGATTGTGGTCAGCTCTTACCGTAGGCAGTTCATTGCAGGGCGCAAGTCATGGCTCGAAGTGCTCAATGCAGTCCGTGAACACAACGACTATCAAGTACAGCTGGTACAAACTCGAGCGGAGATGCTGGGTGCGTTCTATAGGCTGCAAGTGGACTTTGGTATTATGCAGTGGCAACAGTTCTCTAATAATCGCAAGCCAGTCACTTTATTTAGCCCGACAGATTCTGTAAAACAGTGGCTCAATAAGCAAGATAAAAGCAGCGTGAGTCGCGAGTTTGGTTATGGAAAAAACACAATAGAAGAAGAGTATATCGAGATTAAACTACCCGCGACTGCAGAGCAGAGTCTAAATAATGGAGAGTATCTCATGTTAAATGATGACTATAGTATTACGCCGATAACGAGCCAAGAGAATATCCCCTAAACAAGACGGTCATATAAAAGAGCATACCGCTACTTCTCAAAAATACTGACTAGTACTGGTCTGATATAAGAATAATAGGGGTTTCCCTGTTTGCTCCTACAGTATCTTGGATACGCAACCATCTCCAACATTCAATAAGTGATTAATATGAGTGCACAATTACAAAAGACAACGTCTCAGTCTGTTGGTCACCATGAGTTGCAATACTCGGAGCAGATTGATCTGACCGAAACGTTGACCGATGCGATTAAGCATTTACTCGGGCAGCAAGGCTATCCGGTAGATAATATACGGCTCCACGATGTCGTCAGGCGGCATAGTGAGCAATCGGACAGACAAGGTCAAAGTATTCATGAGCTAGGCGGTGTCATTGCAGTATTAGAAGGCATCGGCATAACGGACATACCTGAAATATTAGAGCAGCCCGATGCCGCTTTTTTGCCTTTATTGGCTTATCGAACAGATTTGGGTTGGGGCGTAATTGATAGTCAAACCCCGCAAAAGAGCTGGAACTTTAGACAAGCGAATAGCCATGTACAGACACGTGCCGAAGAGCTGTCATTGGTGTTGCGTATCCGCCTAAAAGAAGACCATATCAAGCAGCGTAAAGCCTCATTCTCTGACCTGCTAAAATCTGATTTGGGCAATTATAAAGGCATTTTGGTGGAAGCCGTTATTGCGACTTTTCTAATCAATATGCTGGCATTAGCCGTATCGTTATTTTCTATGCAAGTTTATGACCGCGTCATACCGACACGTAGTGAGTACACGCTCATTATTTTGGCGAGTGGTGTATTTTTGGTGATTTTATTCGAAGCATTTATGAAGTTTTCCCGATCAAGAATCATGGATAAAGTGGTCGTCGGTCTCGATCAGTATTTGTCTCGGGAAGTGTTTCAACGTTTATTAAAAGTCCGTATTGATCAGATGCCAGGTTCAGTGGGTTCTATGGCAGCGCAACTACGTGGTTATGAGCAAGTGCGTAGCTTTTTTACCGCAAGTACACTCTTTGGCTTGGTCGATTTGCCCATGACCATTATTTTCATCAGTTTGGTGGCTTTTATTGGGTCGCCTTTAGTGGCTGCCGTACCCGTGATCGCGGCAGTAATCGCAATTACGATGGGATTAGTTGCTCGTAAACGCATCGATGCTATTGCAGCAGAAGGCGCGACAGCTTCTTATTATAAAACAGGTCTGCTAGTAGAAGCTGTGGAAGGCGTCGAGACCATAAAAGCAGGGGCAGGCAGTTGGAAATTTCTCTCGCGTTGGCTTGATGTAATGGACATTACCATCAAAAACGACTTGGATATGAAGCATGCCAATGACAATTTGACGTATTTTACGCAAATGCTACAGCAAACAAGCTATGTTGGTATTGTGATAGTCGGGGCATTTGTCGTGATGCAGGGCGACATGACGATGGGTGGACTGATTGCCTGCTCGATACTGGGTGGTAGGGTGCTGGCACCGGTTATGGCTATACCAAACTTGCTGGTGCAATATGCTCATGCTAAGGCCGCCAAACTGAATATTGAAAGTTTATTTGCACTGGAGCAGGACAATCAAGGCGTTGCTTATCCATTGTCGCCCACGCATATCAAAGGCGCTTATCAATGTGATGGCTTGATATTTAATTACAAAGACAATGATCGACCAGCCATCAATATCTCACAGCTGGTGATTAAGCCAGGAGAACGAATAGCGATACTTGGGCCTATCGGTTCAGGAAAATCCACCTTGCTTAAGGTGCTGGCAGGACTGTACGCACCCACGGAAGGGCGGGTGTTATTAGACGGTCTTGATATACATCAAATCAGTCGTGAGACATTGAGTGAGCGCTTGGGCTATCTGCAACAAGACCATCGATTGTTTCAGGGGACATTACGAGAAAACTTATTAATTGGTATGGCAGCGCCCAATGATGATGTCTTGCAAGATACTCTAAATAGAACAGGGCTCATAAACTTGGTATCGAGCCATTCAAGCGGTCTTGACCTGCCGATTAGTGAAGGCGGTAAAGGACTGTCAGGTGGACAAAAACAACTGGTGGCGTTCACTCGTTTACTATTGACCAAACCCGATGTGTTTTTGTTAGACGAGCCTACTGCGTCTATGGATAATCGGCAAGAACAGCGCTGTTTACAAGTACTGCGTCAGGAGCTGACAGAGGGGCAGACATTTATTGTTTCTACTCATAAGACAGCATTGCTGGACTTGGTTGACCGTTTGATCATTATGGACAATCAACGCATTATCATTGATGGTCCAAAACAGGCGGTACTCGATGAGCTTCGCAAAAACGATCAAGCAAAAAACAAGACCACTGTACAGCAAAAAGATAAGATTATTAACAAAACCAGTCAACCATCAAAAGAAGGTGCTGATGAGACCAAGCCCGTAACGTCTAGGGTCAAAAATATCAGCATAAAAGCTAGCAGTGCTAAAAACTCACCAGACGATCAAGGGAAGTAGGTATGTCAGAGTATAAATATACACCCACCAATCCCAAAGTTAATCGTTCAAGACTCAGTATTTGGATTGCTTTGATTGGTATTATTACTTTGATCGTCTGGGCATCATTTGCCAAAATCGATCAAGTAACTCGTGCCAAAGCAACGGTGATTGCAAGTGCTCGAACACAGGAAATTCAAGCATCAGAAGGGGGTGTATTAACCCAATTAGCTGTCAGAGAAGGTGAGGAAGTAAAGGCGGGACAGTTGCTTGTCGTGTTAGAAGAAGAGCGAGCCAAAGCCGCGGTAGATAACTCTGCTTCCAAGACAGCGGCATTAAAAGCCAAGTTAGCCCGATTGAATGCCGAAATTTTTGAAAAACCCTTGATATTTCCTGAAGAAATACAGGGTTATCCTGAATATGTACAGAACCAAAGAGCGCTGTATAATCGCCGTCGTCAAGCCATCAATGAAGAGGTCTCTTCTCTTGAAAAAATGCTAGTTTTGGCGCGTCAAGAGCTAAGCATGAATGAGCCACTATTAAAGTACGGAGATGTCAGTCAAGCTGATGTCATCAAGCTCAGTCGTCAAGTGGCGGACATTGAAGCGCAAATCAATAACAAACGCAACAAGTACTTTGAGGAAGCACAAGCTGAGATGACAAAAGCTCAAGAGGATTTGGATACCGAGCTTGAGCAGCTAAGAGATCGCGTGCAAGTATTAGGTGAAAAGCGTTTGTTGTCACCTACAGAAGGTAAAATTAACAATATAAATGTGACGACTATTGGCGGTGTTGTTAAGCCGGGTGAGGTCATTATGCAGATTCTACCGACCAGTAGTGATCTCATTATAGATGCGAAAGTCAGCCCTGCAGATATTGCTTATATAAAGGAAGGACAAGACGCGACCGTCAAGCTTGATGCCTATGATTATTCAATATTTGGGTCGATGACTGGCACCGTCAATTACATCAGCCCAGATACTTTGATGGAGCAAACACCCAAAGGCGAAGAGCCTTACTATCGCGTGTTAATCGTTATCACTGGTGCTGAATTTAAGGGTCGGGAAGACAAGATAGTCATCAAACCAGGCATGACGGCTTCTGTTGACATAAAAGCGATGGAGCGCACAGTATTGTCTTACCTCACCAAGCCTATTACCAAAACGCTGTCAGAAGGGTTGGGGGAACGTTAAGCTAAGAGATGCTTCATACTTACTGATAAATGTTGCGCGTATCAAAACGAACCGCACTGGTATCGTCAGAGATTCAACACGTTGAGAGAGTACGACAGTAAAAGCGCGCAACTACCTGCCTTAAATTGCTAATGCATAACTTACTAACATAATCATTCTTCCTAAACCAAAAGATCGTCTTAACGTTTTCTTAACGGCGCACTATTTATGATAATAGATATATAGCGAAAATTTAGCCTAAGCAGATATTGCCGCCCTCGCTAAAATAATGCTCCTAAGTCTTTGATAAATAGGGTATAAGTTATTAGAGTGTGTTATCCACTAGCAGAGTTATCTATTTATTAGTCTTAAAATGGCTAATCTTAAAATGGCTAAATTTTTATTAAGCACAAGCATGGATTGCGCTCATCAATAAAAAAGTCAGTAGTATCAATAAGGCTTACAATGCTTACGAAGGAATGTGGCTATGGGCGCTTCAGACAGCGGTCAAAAAAGATCGTATATTTTTGCCTTTTTAACACTGCCACTACTAATAATAAGTAATATAACGAGCAGTTATGCCGCTAGCTATGTCATCAATCCCGCCAGTACAAATGTAAGCTTCGCTATCGAACGCTTCAAAACCTCGACCACTACTGGCGGCTTTTATGATGTCAAAGGTAATTTGCAATATGATCCAAGCTCACAGACAGGTGATATCTCATTAGTTATTCCTATTAGCTCTTTGAATACGGGCAATAAGGCATTCAACCATACTTTGACAGGTCCTAATTTTTTTGATGTTAAGCGCTTTCCGTTGGCGCGTTTTGACTCTACCAAATGGTACTTTAATCAGAATAAATCGCTCCCTAAGATTCTAAAAGTGGATGGTGATTTGACCTTGCATGGCGAAACCCATCCTATAAGCTTGACAGCGACTAAGTTTGACTGTTATTTGCATCCCGCACTTAAAAAAGATGTTTGCAATGGTAATTTTACGGCTACCGTTGACCGAACCAAATGGAATATCGATAAATATGCATGGTTTGGAGTCACTAAAAACCTCAACTTGGAGATTCAAATTGAGGCCATTAAACAGTAGCTATTACCGATGAATAGTTTTATTTTAGTAGAGTCTGTTTTTAGTAGGATTTATTAGTGAAGAGCAGACAGCTTCTGAAAAGTGATCAAGGATGATTGACTGGTATGATAAGGATATTATGAAGCCACTTTCTATGATGATATCAACACTCGCTCTCAGCGTGCTGAGCATAGCCTCTAACGTTGCCATTGCTGACGGCACAGACATCGTTAATAGCAATCTGACACCATCCAGCTTACCTCCCAGCATAAGCCTGCCTAATGTTAGCCCAATCAATAACAATTTAGCCAATCGCGGGGCTTATATTGCACGTACAGCCGACTGTATGGCCTGTCATCGTGAGGACTATAGTGGTGGTGTTCCTATCGAAACGCCTATCGGTAATATCTATTCGACCAATATCACGCCTTCTACGCAGTATGGTATTGGTAATTATACGGAAGCTGACTTTACCAAAGCATTACGTAAAGGTCGCGCGCCAAATCATCAACTTTATCCGGCGATGCCGTATCCGTCCTATCATGGAATGACGGATGATGATATTAGCGCTTTATTTGCTTATTTCCAAACAGTTCCTGTCGTCGATAAGCCGCCTGAAAAAACAACGCAACTGCCTTTTCCTCTAAATATTCGTAGCTTAATGCTCGCGTGGAATGTCATCAATGTGCCGTCTACTAAAAGCCGTACTGGTCTGACACCAACGCAGCAGCGCGGTGAATATCTGGTGAATAATCTAGAGCACTGTGGCACTTGTCATACGCCGCGCAACCTCACCCAAGGTCTCGATAAAGATCGTTACCTCTCTGGTGCGCCTCTTGGTAAATGGTTTGCGCATAACATTACTCCTGATAACGACACTGGTATTGGACGTTGGAGTGAGCGTGACATTGTCACTTATTTGCGTACTGGAAAAATTGATAAACGAGCATATGCAGGCGGACCTATGGCAGAAGCAGTAGGACATAGTACGCGTTATCTCACCGATGAAGATTTGAGCGCGATGGCTAACTATCTAAAAGTCATTCCTGCGATCAAGACTGATGATTATCTGCTGCCAGTTAATGTTGCACGTCTACCAAATCCCATCAGCTCCTCTATTACTTATAATTTACTAGAGCAAAAGGACTATCTAGCACAGGTTAAAATGAATACTTCTAAGACTAGTAGCAGCGATTCGTCTAAATCCTCAGCTGAATCCTCGTCTAAAGCCCTGTATCTTGCTCATTGCGGGAGTTGCCATGGTGTTGATGGGTATGCCCAACCGGATGCCCGCTATGCTGCTATTGTCGGTCTTAGCAGTATTCGCCGCGCTAAACCTGATGCATTGATCGGCGTTATCGCTTTTGGGGCAAAAGGTGTGTTCAATACTGCGCCGAAAATGCCAGGTTTTGAGAAAGACTTAAGCCCTGCACAAATCGCTAGTATCACTAATTATGTGCGAGTCAACTTCGGTGGTCTGCCGAGTAGCGAAGTCAGTGCGGTGGATGTTAAACATGTCATCAAAGAAAAAAGTTAAATCTCACCTCCTTAAATTTAAAGAATTGAATCTGAAAATTTGCTTGTTTGATTAGGGTCTGTTGAACATTCAAATATTAGGACTGCTGATTGCTAAAATCGCATCAAACCTTTTATCAAATCAGGCGTACACCGACGATAATGTCGAGACCTTAGCTAGGTTTACAACAACGTTTGGGGTGATTTTAGCATCAGCCCCAAGTATACAAGCAGGGGCAGGACTATTTTTTGCCAATACATGGCGAAATTGTCTAACCTAGAATGACTAGGCGTCAAAAATTTCACTGCGTATTGTCTAAAAAATAGCCACTGCCAGTACCACATTTGAATGTTCAACAGACCCTACTATAAAAACGAAGTGTGCCAAGGATAATTAAATGAACGATTTATTGCATTCCCCTACACGGCGACAATTGCTTTCAATGATCGGTAAGACTGCTGGCGCGACTGCCATGTATCAGGCGATGACCACATTGGGGTTTGCATCCGAGTCGAGTTTTAAGCAAGAAATAGATCTCAAAGGTGCTCCTGCTGGCGCGAGCATCGTTATTTTGGGAGCAGGGTTGAGCGGGCTTACAGCAGCTTATGAGTTACGTAAAGCGGGCTATAAAGTCACTGTGCTCGAATACCAAAATCGTGGTGGTGGGCGCAGCTGGACGTTAAATAGTGGCGATAAATATACTGAGCTTGGTGGTGAGGAGGTGACTTGCGACTTTGAAAAAGGCAATTACTTTAATGGTGGACCGTGGCGATTGCCCGTACATCACTATGCGGTATTCCATTATTGCAAAAAATTTAATGTCGCATTGCAGCCCTTTATCCAAACCAATGATCGTGCTTATCTACATCGTACTAACCATTTCAATGGTGCACCGCAGCGCTTAGGCGAAGTACAAAGCGATATCCGTGGCTACGTGTCAGAGTTACTATCTAAAGCAGTCAATAAAGGTAGCTTAGATGATACGGTCACTAAAGAAGATAAAGAAAAGTTACTAGAAGGTTTGAAAGGTTGGGGCGTTCTTGATAATAGCTATCGCTACGTCAAAAGCCATGAAACCAGCAAACATCGCGGCTATAGTGTCTATCCGGGTGGCGGTCTGATGCCTGACGCCAAGCCATCTACTCCTATCCCAATGAAAAAATTATTAGACTCAGGGATGTGGTCGGATCTCTATGCTAATTACACCGTTTACGTGCATCAACCAGCAATGTTTCAACCTGTCGGAGGTATGGGCAAAATAGGCGATGCCTTCACTCGCGAATGCCGCGATATGATCAAGTTTAATGCCAAAGTCACTAAAATCAATCAAGATGAGACAGGGGTAACCGTTGATTATATTGATAGCACCAATTCTGAAAGCAATAACCCAGAGGGTAGCGTCAAAAGCGTTCGTGCTGATTGGTGTATCTGCACTATTCCGCTGTCAGTATTGACCCAAATCGACATCAATGTCTCAGAACCAATGAAGCAAGCGATGGCAGCCGTCCCTTATGACAGCTCTTATAAAGTCGGTTTGGAGTTTAAACGGCGGTTTTGGGAGGAGGATGAATGGATCTATGGCGGTATCACTTATACGGATCTGCCTATTACCCAAATCTCTTATCCATCACAGGACTTATTCACCCAAGGCTCTGGCGTGCTACTAGGTGCTTATGGCTTTGGAGAAACCTCTTATAAGTTCAATTCCTTAACGCCAAAAGAGCGCATCAAGGCGGCATTAGAATACGGCAAGCGTATCCATCCGCAATATCCCAAAGAGTTTCGTTCAGGTACGTCAGTCGCTTGGCATCGTATCCCGTGGTCGCTTGGTTGTTATGGTATTTGGAGTGAATCGAGCCGTGAGCAATACTACGATACACTTTGCAGCATTGATCATCGGATTGTGCTGGCGGGCGAGCATTGCTCACACATTCCGGCTTGGCAAGAAGGGGCCATATTATCGGGGATGGACGCGGCCAAACGCTTACACCAAAAGGCCAAAAAACTTGGCTAGTAGGCCTGTTTTGGCCAGCATAGTAACGATCGTATAGTAACAACTATATAGTAACGATTATAAAGGCGATCATAAACATGATAAAACCATGCTCTTTTAACGGTCTTAAACCGTTTAT
This sequence comes from Psychrobacter sp. Pi2-51, assembly GCF_904846665.1. NCBI lineage: Bacteria > Pseudomonadati > Pseudomonadota > Gammaproteobacteria > Moraxellales > Moraxellaceae > Psychrobacter > Psychrobacter sp. Pi2-51. The sequence goes on along the minus strand of NZ_CAJHBP010000006.1, from coordinate 164,725 downwards.
TTTATATAAGACAGTCATATTATTAACATTGGTAGGCACATTTACGGTGTCAGGCTGTAGTCAATATAGTAACGATAATGCGGTCACTATTGCCAGTCAACAATCCAGCCCCATGATATTTGACGATCAAGCCAGCCGCAATAACGGGGCGTGGGGCGCGGTTTATATGTTCAAAGAAGCGCTGACCAGATCCCCCACAAATATCGTTGATGTTAATTCGATACCAAAAATGAGCGAAGATGCCGGCTTACAAAAATGGCTCACCAAATTTGAAGGCAGCTCACAAGGCAAAAGCGGTTTTTTTTCTACTGATGGTAAAAAGCTTTATGAGGATTCTTGTGCGGGTTGCCATATGCAAAAAGGCGAGGGCGCACGAGGAGCAGGCTACTATCCACCGTTAGCTAACAACACTAAGATGGAGTCAAAGTATTATATTATTAGCATCGTTATGAATGGTCTACGTGGTATGCCTTCTTTTCATAGCATGATGACCGATCAGCAAATAGCTGCCGTTACCCAGTATGTGCATAGCGATTTGAACAACTATACGGACACGGTTACCACTGCTAATGTCACGCAGCTGCGCCATGACTTTCCACCCGGCGCTGATCCCAGTGAATAGCGCATGACTCATTTTCTAACATCCTAAATTTCTCATTGTCATTTAAAGTATTTTTTTAATTCAAGCAGCTTAACGCCTTCTTAACAAGGTACTTGTTACTTTAATGAATTGGGTCTTCACTCATTCTGTTGAGAAGTATTTGTATGTCAATATCTCAAGCGCTTAGTGCTAGCTTTACCAAAGTTCATGATAGAAAATATGCTATTAGCAAACGCTATCATTTTGAGCTGAATGTTAATGTACTTATCGTCATCACTGCACTATATTTAGTCACTACCGCTAATATTAGTTTTTTTGCTCAAGTCCTAAATATCTACCCACTTGATACAAATGTGGGGTTCATTCTTTCACTGGTGGGCTTATTGTTTGGCTTGCTATGGCTGATACTTCAGCTGCTTTGTTATCGCTCCACGGCAAAAGCAGTGTTGATTACCATGGTGCTAGTGGCAGCGGTTTGTGGTTATTTTACCGATGCTTACGGCACGATTTTTGATCGTAATATGCTTATCAATAGCTTACAAACCGATCAAGCTGAGGCTATGGATCTAATGGCACCAAGTTTTGCGATTAGAGTGGTATTATTAGGCATCATTCCAGCATTTATTATTAGCAAAATTCGTTTAAAGCGCCTCTCTTGGCAACGCGCAATACTTCAAAAGACCGCAACCTTAGTTGCCTCTATTGCTCTGATTGCGCTTTGCCTGATACCTTTTGGCGATCAGTACGCCAGCTTTTTTCGTCAGCATAAAGAGGTCCGTTATTACAGTAACCCAATCACGCCCATTTATTCTGTCGTAAAACTAGGAACGGATTATATAGCTGAACGGCAACGCCCTGATACGCTGATACTTCATGCAGCAGATGCCAAGCGTAGCGCAGCTGTGAATAGCACTGCAAAACCTAAGCTGATGGTCTTTGTGGTCGGAGAAACCGTACGTGCTGACCACATTGGCTTGAATGGCTATACACGCAACACTACGCCACTGCTCGCCAAGCAAACGGATATCTATAGCTTTAAGAATGTAACGGCCTGTGGCACCTCTACCGCTTATTCAGTGCCTTGTATGTTCAGCTATGCAAACCAAAGTGACTACGATGTAGATACCGCTGCTTATAATGAAAATGTGTTAGATACGCTAAACAAACAAGGCGTCAAGGTTATTTGGCGAGACAATAACTCTAGCTCTAAAGGCGTGGCAGATCGAGTGGTGTTTGAGGATTACAAAACGCCGGATAAGAACCCCAATTGTGATAGCGAATGCCGAGATATTGGCATGTTGGATGGCTTTGATAAAATGATTAAGTCGGACTCTAGCCAACAAGATACCTTAGTTATACTGCATCAAATGGGCAATCATGGCCCCGCTTATTACAAACGTTATCCTAAAACCTTTGAAAAATTTCAGCCAGTTTGTATGACCAATGAGCTGTCCAAATGTGATGCACAGTCGGTCATTAACGGTTACGACAATGCGATTGGCTATACTGATTATTTCTTAAATAATGTTATTGAAACATTGAAGCCTTATCAACAAGACTATGAGGTGGTGATGGTATATATTAGCGATCATGGAGAAAGTCTGGGTGAGAACAATATCTACTTACATGGACTGCCGTACAGCATTGCGCCGAATGCGCAAAAGCAAGTGCCGTTGATTGTTTGGTCACCTGCGAGTAACCGTATCAGTAGCGAGAGTCTGACGAGTATGAGCACTCAGCCAGTATCACATGATTTTATCACGCCAACTTTACTAAGCTTTTTTGATATCACCACCGACGAGGTAGCCTCAGCGCCTACTTTTTTTAAGGTCGCCAATTAAACGCTTATTTATGATAGATAAGCGTTTTTAGGCAGTCATATTTAGGCAATCATCTTTAGGTAGTCAGAGCCATGTACAAGATACTTATTATTGAAGACAATCCCGATATCGTCGCCAATATCTATGCGTTTTTTGAGCCAAAAGGTTTTGAGCTCGACAACGCTCACAATGGTTATAGTGGTTTGACTTTGGCATCAACCAATCGTTATGACGTTATATTATTGGATGTGATGCTCCCTGGTATGGATGGCACTCAATTGTGTAAGAAGCTCAGAGAAGAGTTGCATGATAAGACGCCAGTATTGATGCTGACGGCTCGCGATACGATCTTGGATAAAGTTGCAGGATTCGATAGTGGTGCTGATGATTATCTGGTCAAACCCTTCTCATTGGTAGAGCTCGAAGCCCGTATCAAAGCCCTCATACGCCGCCATCAAGATGAGCACTTTCGGCATAGTATAGAGGTCGGTAAACTGTCTCTAAATACAGATGAGCACACTATTCAGCGCGAGGGCATCTTTTTAAAACTGACCCCAACTGGGTTTAAGATACTCGCCACACTAATGAGCGCTGCTCCTCGAGTGGTCAGCAAAACGGAGCTTGAGGAAAAAGTTTGGGGACGAGATATCCCAAGTAGTGATGCTTTGCGCACTCATCTTCATAGCGTAAGGGCACAGGTCGATAAACCATTTGCTCAACCGATGATAATGACCATACCAGGCGTTGGCTATCAGATCGTCGACCCTGATAATTTGTCATAATTTGTTTCGCAGATCATTTTTTTAGTACTTCGTGAGCCATTTAACGGTCAATAACGATAAACTGGTTGAGGGTATTTATACCCCTGATAACCTATATTTATCTTCTGCTACTATCAAGTAAGCCCATGCCATGTTTAATATAGATTCTATAGCCAATAAGTTTCGTGTGTCCTACCTCTTATTTGCCTTGTTACTGTGCGCCACTTTTGTCAGTATTTTTTTGTATGCCGAAATGCGAATAGAGCAGGATCTGGTTAAAGCTCGTCTGTTACAGCAGCTAGAGCTCAGTCAGAAAGAGTACGGTGAGCAGACGGTTTATACGGCAGAACCAGGGATTAAAATTTATCGTTATGATAGTGCACCGGAGAATTTAAAAGCCATAGCGACTGAAACGGTGCAAGAGATTTCTGTCACTGTTGATACGGGCGCAGACGAAACGAACACTGAACTGCATTTCTTTCACTATCACCGCGACCAACAAAATTACATTTTGACCTACCTAGAAAACACCGATATGGTGATGGAAAATTACCCTGTTTTGGCAATCTTTGAGCATTTAGAGGACATATTTGCGGCTGCCTTGAAAGCTGCTGTCATTTTAAGTTTATTGATTGCTATTGTCTTTTCTCAATTGTCTTCCAAGCAAATCATCAAGCCTTTACTGGCTCTAAAGCGGGCGGTGGAAACAGACCATCGTAACTTGACAGAGTTGACCCATTTGCCGTCGGAAGTCGGAGTGTTGGCTCGAGCGATTGATGAAAAAAACCATAAACTGGAGCAGTATCTAAAACGCGAGCAGCTGTTTACAGGCGATGTCAGTCACGAGCTACGCACACCATTGACAATCATTATGGGCGCGTCTGAAGTGTTGGCCTCACAGTTAGAGCATGACAGCCGCTTGAGTGAATTTACCAACCGTATCAGCAATACTGCCAAAGAGACCTCTGAAATTATCACGGCTTTATTATTGCTTTCGCGTGCGCCTGAAAAATTGGATGCGCCGCTAACATCCATTAATAGCATTGCAGTCAATGAAATTGAACGTTTGAAGTATTTGCTGCGTTATAAAACAGTGACCTGCACAGTGGTGGCAGAACAAGAATACACTGCCTATGTGCGACCTGAGTTACTTAAGATGGCGTTGGGTAATTTGATCAAAAATGCGTTTCAGTATACGGATGATGGAGAAGTCATTGTCACTATCGATGCTAAAAAAATAACGGTGACAGATACTGGTCTGGGTATTCCTGAAGTTATGATGCCTCTGCTTTATGAAAGATTTGAGCGTCTAAATCACAATGACACCGGTAATCAAATGGATAAAGATCTATCCCCTAACTTTCATTCTGTTTATAAGGTAGAAGGTACGGGGTTAGGGCTTAGTATCGTGCAGCGTATCATGACCCATATGAGCTGGCAGTTAACCCATCACCCCAATGAAAGTGGTGGTAGTACGTTTAGTATTTATTATCAATAGCACTCATCAATGCGAAGCATTAAAAAATGCTCATAATTTTTTAATGCTTTCTTAACGTTGTCTTAACCTTTGCTATCTTATACTCAACACTTGCAGCATATCCTACTATTCATGAGTATAAAGAATTCAATATGAGCAAAGTCACACCCTCTCACTTTGACTATAAAAAGCCCGATTTTGAGCCTATTGGCCAACCGGTTCCTATCCCATTACTTGCAATTGATAGTTATGCCAGTGACGCGAAAGGTAAAAAAGGTCTTGCCCGTATCGTCAAAGCCACCAGTTATTCTATAGATGGCTTTAAGGCAGCTTACCAATTTGAGGCGGCCTTTAGACAGGTTTTGTGGCTCAACTTTGCCTTACTCATGGCACTCATCTTCACGCCTTTTGATCTCAGTATAAAAATGCTGCTGATAGTCGCCTCTTTCTTGTCATTAATCGTTGAGCTATTTAACACGGGTATCGAAGCCAGTGTTGACCATGCTTCGACAGAGCAGCATCCACTGGCCAAAATAGCCAAAGATGTCGGTTCTGCTGCACAATTTTTGGCATTACTGCTTTTGACCCTGCTATGGCTGATAGCGCTATCTAGCACTTTCTTGTGAATCCTATCTTTTGGGTGTATCAATGACTGTAAAAACCAATTCCGCTGATTGGGCTTGGCTCAAACTCTTGTGCCTCACCCTCATTGCGACACTGACATTTGAGCATAGCCAATTGGACCTTCGTATCAGTGAGCTTTTCTATGCAAATGGTCGGTGGCTGATAGATAAAGGTGCGCAGCCTTACGCGTTTATATTTTATGATTTACCTAAATTATTGCTGATTTTGCTCGGCGTTTACTTAATAACCGTGCTAATCATCAAGTATAGACAGCCCTTGATTAAAACCTCTCTGCCCAGTAAATCAAAATTTGATAGATTCCTTACTCCCTTATCGGTGCGTGAGATAAGTTATCTTTTGAGCGTATTGATTATGGTGCCGTCTACCATTGCTATGCTCAAAGGCATGACCCATGTCAGTTGCCCCAATCACTTGATGGTTTTTAACGGTGACTTACCATACCTTAATCTTTGGCAAGACATAGTGGCTATGACACCTGCCAAGTGTTTTCCAGCAGCGCATGCCAGCGCAGGATTTTCTTTATATGGCTTGGCGTTTTTACCGACGCTACGACAATATCGCTATAGAACCTTTGAGATAGTCACTGTCTTAGGGTGGACGATGGGAGGGTACAAAATGCTCTTTGGCGACCATTTTTTTAGTCATACCTTGGTATCGATGTTGCTGTCACTGACAATTGCTTGCGCACTCGCAACAGTATGCTTCAAAAAAAGAGAGCTCATATATTGATGATATTTTCTTAATGCTTGTTCAAGTATTTTTAGCCAAGTCCCTAACCTTATCAATGAGCGACTTAGGTAGATAATTATCATTGACATGCGCTTTTGGATACTGCTCGTTGATCCAAGCAACGTAATTATCGATAGTCAGCTGTCCTCGATATATTAGATATAAAGCGTGCAGGGCGACACTACGGGATAGTCCCATTACGCATTGGAAGTTGATAAGGATTGTTTTGCTAGGCCGCTTTTTTTTCGTGATATTAGTCGCTATATCAATGGCTGCTAATGCGTCTATCTGTTTAAATAAATGGATAAAGTCCTGAGTATCAACCTCTCCTAACGACTGTAAGTCTAATAGTGGAAAATAAAGATATCTCATCTGAAAAGCAGCAACTGACGGATTAAAATCGCACGATAATGAGCTGTCATGATTAACGTCTAAATTACTGACATCTAAATGACCAGCGTCTAATCTTTGTGCTTGCGCGTAAGTATGGTGGGTATGCAATGCTTGTTTTAAACTCAAACTATGACTGTTGGTTTCCACAGCCGAGTCAATCACAATAATCATCGCAAAGTTAGAAAAATATGAATAATGCTCATCGCTCATTTTAGATAAGCCAAATAATTTTGGGGTAGCAACTGCATATACCGAGTCTGCTATTTTATGTGTTGGACATCTATCAGTATGGTTCAATGAGCCACAATCTGATTTTGTACGTTGAGTGAGCTGATACCGTTGCCCGACATACCACATCAGTCGGTAGCCTAATAGTAAGGGTGCAAACGTCAACCAAGTAGATAGGAGCAAGCGCCCTTGCTTGTCCTTTGCAAACCAACGTTTGTCGCGAGGTTGATTGGGATATTGATAAGCCCAAGCTAAGACAAAAAAACTTAACATCCAATACGTGGCGACTAAATAATATAACCCTGCAAAAGTGATAGAGGTCATGCTTCTATTGAGCATAAACCCTGCTATCGATAGGATTAAAAATCCTGATATCGCGACTGTCAGATACTTTAAAACCAAATTGTTTCGCAGCTTATTGGTTATTACCAGTATCAACGTTGCCAGTAACAACCCACCAGCAATATCTAGCAGATGATGCTGATAAGTCAGAACGGTGGATATGATGATGAGACTACAGATAGAGCAGAGCGTCAGGTGATAGAGGGCAGATTTTGAAAGTTGCCATAATGACGTCCCTAGTAATACAGCATATGTCACATGCAAGGAAGGGAACTGATTAAAAGGTTTGTCTGTTATATGCAAAAATTGATAGCCATAGTGTGTCCAGCCCAAAACTGTAGGGCGCTCAAAAGTGAATTTGGCGGGAAACACATAAAAGATAAAACAAGCAAAAAGGGTGGCTAGGATTAACTTGCGCGTTAATAAGGAGAGCTGTGCTGGTGTTTTTACCATAAAAAAACTGGCGCAAAATAGCATGATTGACCAGCTATAAGGCACAATCATCAGCGCAACAAAGGGAATGGCTGTGTCAATCGGTATGGCTAGTATATGAACTTTATTAGGCCATATAGGGTTAATGATACTTAGCTTAGAAAGCTGAGTATCATAAAACTGAGTAGCATAAAAAAGTGTTTGCGCATAGATATTAGTCAATGAGTACAGAAGAGCAAAGACCCCTAACGCGCACGCTAAGGAGATCCATCTAGAAGTCATTGAAATAGGCGAATTACTGGTCATAGGATTTGTCTAATCGTTGCCATAGTGCAAGTGCTATAAATAGCATAAAACAGGATGTTTTGACATAAGTTAGGTTAAGACTAATAGCAATGTTTGGATAGTTACACGTTTAGGTTTACTCAAAATTAGAAAAATAAATCGTCTATAGTTTTAATAAGGGGAGGCAGTCATTATGAATCAAATCAGCGAATGGGTACTCAGTATTATGGCAAAGTTTGGCTACTTTGGTATTGTGTTTGCCATGTTTGCCGAAAACGTCTTCCCGCCGATACCTTCTGAAGTCATTATGCCAGCAGCCGGTTTTGCCGTGTCAAAAGGCGACTTAAATTTAATGCTGGTTATTGTTGCCGGTACACTAGGTGCCTCACTTGGCGCGTTGCCCTTATATTATTTAGGCCGTGTATTTGATAAAGAACGTTTGGTCGCGTTTACCCAAAAATATGGCAAATACGTTTTCGTTAAACCCGATGACGTTATCTCTGCAAATGATTGGTTCGATAAACACGGCAAAACAGCCGTGTTCTTTGGGCGTATGGTGCCTGGCGTTCGCTCGCTCATCTCTATACCTGCTGGCATGAACAAGATGCCGCTATTGCCTTTTTTAGTATTGACAGCGTTAGGTGCCAGTATTTGGACTACCGTATTAACGTTAGCGGGATATTATCTCGGACAGAACTATGAGGTCATCGAAGGCGTATTGGCCCCTTATTCTAAAGGGTTTGGCATATTGGCTATGATAATTATCATCGGTTGGCTGATCAAGCATCGTCGGCAAAATAAGTACCGTAATTCCGATTTAAAATAGATTCAAGGTAAAATAAGTGATAGGTGGTATACTTTTGGTTATATATGACATAGTTTTTAACATACTTAAAAAGTATAATATCAATTATAATATAGTGATAACTAATTAATATCCGACTTGATAATAGAGGTAGTTGATGCACCTGTGCTATCTTCGTAGCCTTTTAGTCGTTCCAACCATCTGTTTTGCTTAAGCGAACACTTTATATGCCTTTTTTAGACACGCTGAGACCAAATCGCCCTTCAAAAAATGAAGGGGTATATCGATTTGACTATCCAGAAGTCTTCGTCTTAATTCTCACGGTCATACTCCTCGCGTTACATTTTGATTTTAGATCTACCTCAATGGCACTTCTTGTTATTGTTTGTCTGCCAAGCTTAATGATACTAATCTACAATTATCGTCGCCCAAAAAGTTTTTGGACGTCTAATATTGTCATTATTTTATTGTCTGCGGTCATCGGATCAGTACAGTTCTGCATCATTATTTCGCTGAGTTTAGCTGCGCTCATAGGTCTTAGAATTATCATTAGTGGCTCTGAAAATAATTTAAAGCTGATCGCCAGCTCAATCATAACGGTCATTGTTTTTTATTATGTTAGTGTCACTTTGGCCATAGCTGAGATAGATTGTTATGAAGGCTGGACAACACCAATAGTGTTATTGGCAAGTATGGCGGTTATTTTGTGTCAGTTTCAGTATATGTATCAAGAATATCTCGGTTATGAAACGCGTGCTAATCAAGCAGTCGGGCGTCTAAGCAGGATGGTCTCCGTTATTAATAAGTTAACACGCTTCATACCACCGCAAATTTGGGAACCTATTGTCAAATCTGATAGCCCAGTCATCGTTTCTAATAAGCGTGCTAAGCTGACGATTATGTTCTCAGACATCGTTGGTTTTACCGAATTGTCCGATAGTTTAAGCGCTGATAATTTGGCTGACATTTTAAATACCTATATGCACTGTATGACTTTAATAGCCAATAAACATGGCGCCGTGCTTGATAAGTTCATTGGCGATGGCATGGTGTGTTTTTTTGGTGAACCAAAGAGCCGCGGTGCTCGCCAAGACGCGCTAGACTGTATCGCAATGGCGATAGATATGCGTCGTGAGATGCGCACTTTAAGACAAAAATGGCGGCTCATGGGTTTTGAAGGACTGTATATACGCATTGGAATTACGACAGGTTACTGCCATGTTGGTAATTTTGGCAGCAACAATCGTCTCAGCTATACCTTGATCGGTAAAGAGGCCAATTTAGCAGCAAGACTTGAAGCGAGTGCTGGTAAAGATGAAATATTAGTCAGTGAGAGTACCTACGACTACGTCTGCCATAATTATGAGTGTCAGCACGCTGGTGCATTTCAGCTAAAAGGCTTTGATGATCAAGTAAATGCTTGGCAAGTGCTGGATCCTGATGCTGATAAGGGTCATCTCTCTAAATGGGTTGATCACACGCTGCCAGGTTTCAACTTGCATTTGAACTTTAAAGATATGAAAGATAATGATTATCAAGATATCAGGGCACGCTTGAATTTTGCGCTTGAGCGGGTTGAACAAGAGGAAGAAAAGTTGGCAACTGATATAGCAGCAGAATGCAAACGTGACAACAATGGTCATAAATAATTGTCTAAAAGCAATATCTATAATATTGAGCACAAAAAAGCCAGCTATCATGACGATAGCTGACTTTTTTAACATAACAGTAAGATAGGTTGTTTAATGGTTTTCTTTGGCATGGTTGAGCGTATATTTAGGAACCTCGATGGTTAAATCCTCATCATCGAGCATAACCTGACAAGATAGGCGTGAGTCAGGCTCTAAGCCCCAAGCACGATCTAATAAATCGGCCTCAATGTCGTCCATCTCATCTAAACTATTAAAGCCTTTGCGAACGACCACATGACACGTAGTGCAAGCTTTTGACATCTCACATGCATGTTCAATTTTAATGCCTTTTTCTATTAGCGCCTTACATAGGTTGCTACCAGCTTCTAGCTCGACTTCGGCGCCTTCAGGGCAAATTTCATGATGCGGTAATACGGTAATTTTTGGCATAAATCGTCTTTCCAGTGCTAATCAATTAAAAAAATAAAAATATAAGAGATGAGCTTAGTATGATCGCTAAGCCGCATTCTTAAACGTATCTGCTACCAATCTTGGGCATTCGTACCTGCCATGCTGGCTTTGACGCTTTGATTCATAATACTGGCAGCAAAGGCATCGCTATGAGGCTTGAGCTGAGCCTGCTTAGTTTCGATAAAGCTCAAGTCATTAGTGTCGAGTGCGGCTGCTAGAGCTTTGATGTGCTCTGCTAAAATGCTTTGTTCTTCAGAGGATAGTAATGCTGAAAACTCATTGAGTGCAGATTGTAGAGCGAGTACTTCACGCTCTGCTTCTACTTTTGTTTCGATTAAAGAGCGTGCGTTCTTATCTTCCTCTGCATACTTAAATCCAGCCACCAGTAATTGCTCTTTTTGCTCGTCAGACAAACCATAAGAAGGCACAATCTCAATCTTACTTTCTGTTTTGGTGGTGGTTTCTTGCGCACTAACGGTTAGCTGACCATTGGCATCAATACTAAAGGTTACTTCAATACGGGCAAATCCAGCCTTCATTGACGGGATACCATATAGCTCAAAACGTCCCAATGAGCGGCAGTTGTCCACCGTCTCGCGCTCACCTTGTACCACATGAATCACCATGCCTGTTTGACCATCTTGATACGTGGTAAATACTTGGCGTTTTTTGACGGGGATAGGCGTATTACGTGGAATCAGTACTTCAACTAAGCCGCCCATGGTCTCAAGACCGAGCGATAATGGCGTTACGTCTAACAGTAATAAGTTATTGTCACTATCGCCGTTGACTAACTGATGCGCTGTCTGTGCTGCGCCCAAAGCAACCACCTCATCTGGATTCAGACGACACAGCGGCTGCTTGGCAAAAAATTCAGTGACAACTTGCTGCACAGCAGGCATACGAGTAGAGCCACCGACTAAGATAACCTCATCTAGGTCTGAGGTAGATAGTTTGGCATCACGTAGCACTTGTTCGCAGACGCTTATCGTGCGGCGGCTAACAGGTTCTGTAATAGCCAGCAAATCTTCACGGCGCAACACACCTTGATAAGCCTGCTCATTCACAGTGATATCGATATCAACTTGTTGATCGTCAGTCAATGCCTGCTTATAAGCTTTGGCTTGTTGCGCTAGTATTGACTTGTCATGACGACTCACATCTTTAGGATCGATGTTTAATTGTTTGATAAGCCAATTGGTTATCAGACGATCGATATCATCACCACCTAACGCACTGTTACCGCCAGTTGCCAATACTTCAAAGACGCCATCATTTAGCTTCAAGATAGAAACGTCAAAAGTACCACCACCCAAATCATAAATTAAGTAATAGCTTTCTTTATCACCATTTTGCGTAGCTTGGTCGAGACCATAGGCGACTGCCGCAGCGGTAGGCTCATTTAATAGACGCAGCACATTGATACCGGCTGCTTGGGCGGCATCTTTGGTCGCTTGACGCTGAGCTTCATCGAAGTAAGCGGGAACGGTAATCACCGCACCTTCAATACTGTCTGCAGGCAATGCAGTGGCTGCACGTTGTTCAAGCGTTGCCAATATCCGCGCTGATACCTCAACAGGCGATACTTCGCCTTGAGCAGTCACGAATGCTGGCATATCGTCTTTGCTGCCACTTAATTCATAAGGATGAGAGAATTTGATATCAGCTTGGCTACGACCCATAAAGCGCTTAGCCGAGACGATCGTATTTTTTGGATCATCCGCCAAGTGGGCTAGGGCATCGTAGCCGACAAGCGGGTTGCCTGTGCTTGGATAGTAGACCACAGAAGGTAATAGAGTATCGTTAGCTGCGCCTGCTTCTAACACTTGCGCCTTGCCTGAGCGCACCACAGCGACCAATGAGCGCGTGGTACCAAGATCAATCCCTAGGCCAAAACGATGCTGATGGGGTTGGGCACTTTGATTAGGTTCGGCAATTTGCAATAAAGACATAAGATAACTCAAAGATAAAATGAATAAGTGAAATGGGGCAAATACAACATAGGCGCTATGACAGTCAACGGCTGCGATTCTTCTCTAACATAGAAGAGAATAGCGTTTAATAGCGCTTAAAATAAGGGATTATACGATATCGTTGGGACTATTTTAACTATCGTTTTAAATATAGCTTTAAATAAAAGTAATAAATTAGAAAAGCGTGTATACATTATTAATAACACAAGCGTTTAAATATTTATTATCTAAACGTATAAATCATCATCATCTGAATGTTCAGACGTCGCAACCTCATCAAGCCCTGTCGTCACGTCAGCATTTAACTTGACCAAGAATTTCAGTTTTTGCGTCGCATCAATCGCCGTTTGCCAGTCCTTGCTTTGGTACGCGTCACTAAAACGCTTAGACTGTTTCGTTAAACGTTCGGTAATCTGCGGATGTATCTGTTGTAAGGCTGGGCGATCTTTGTCTTCAATTGCTTCATCTAATTCGATACGCATCTGCATCGCATCTTCTAAAAAGTCCAAATCTGCGATTGAGTGTTCTAGGTTCTGTGCTTGTCCTGCCATATCTAACAGATAGCTCGCACGGCTATCAGGCGCACTCAACGCTTGATAAGCTTGGTTAATCAATGCTGACGCTTGCTCAGACTGCTGTTGCGCTTGTGCGGCGTCTGTCAAGTTCTTGGCGACATTGTCAGGGTGATAACGTTTTTGTAGCAGACGTAGATGTTGATCGAGACTACTTTGATTGACTTCAAATTGTACAGGCTGCTCAAATAGGGCAAAAAAGTTATCAAACTGTGCTTCTTGAGTAATATCTGTCATATCATACGCCTTGCTTTTTCTATTTATTTTTAAAGTGTTGTCAATATCAGAATAGGTTTGCTATTTGGTCGACCACACTGACTTAATTGTGGCAGCATTCTTTTATCATCGCTTAAAAGCAAAGTCAGCAACCTTAAGCCATTGAATCACTAAACGGTAAATGACTCACCACAACCACATTCGCCTTTTTGGTTGGGGTTAGTGAACTTAAAGCCTTCGTTCAATCCTTCTTTTTCATAGTCCATCAATAAACCATCTAAATAGACCAAGCTTTTAGGATCAATAAAAATACTGACATCACGGCTTTCATAACGCGTGTCATTTTCGTCAGGGGTATCTACGAACTCTAAAACATAAGCCAAACCTGAGCAACCCGCTGTGCGGATACCCACTCGAATGCCTTCACCTTTACCGCGATTGTCCAAAAAATCCCGAACATGCTGAGCGGCGCGTTCTGTCATTTCAATCATGCCAACTCCCATTGACTATTAATTATAAGTATCAATAAAAAATCTGTATAGACTGGCAACTGGAATCACAAGTTTGCCAAAATAATATGATGGGGCGTGTCATCAATTAGCACATTGATACATTTAGTGGTCTTAAAATGGCTAAATTTTGCCAAACATCGTCAGAAATCTTGTCAATATGTTCATATTAACGGCAATTTCTTCCTTGTTTATCTACAATTTTTCTCATTTTAAGACTCACAATCTAATTAATGACACGCCCTAGCGGCTATTAGAAAATAAAAGGTGACAATTACATAAGTGTCATTGTCACCTTTTTAGCATCAGTAGCTGCTTAACGTGTTGCTACTTAGCACTGCTAATTCTATGCAGCGCATAGGCCAGTAGGTTTAGCCTTAGATAACAGCTTCTTCGGTTACTGCTGCTGCGCCGTGCTTATCTTTATAGTCGCTAATAGCAGCTTTGATAGCATCTTCTGCAAGTACAGAGCAATGCACTTTTACTGGTGGTAATGCCAATTCTTCAGCAATGTGACTGTTCTTAATTTCACCAGCTTGATCCAAGCTCTTACCTTTTAGCCACTCAGTAACGAGCGAGCTTGAGGCAATTGCTGAACCACAGCCGTAAGTTTTGAAGCGTGCATCTTCGATGATACCGTTATCATCGACTTGGATTTGTAGACGCATCACATCGCCACAAGCTGGGGCACCAACCATACCAGTACCAACGTTTTTGGCATTTTTGTCAAGATTGCCGACGTTGCGTGGGTTTTCGTAATGATCAATAACTTGGTCACTATAGGCCATGGGGTTTTCTCCTAGTTAGATGATGAGCAGTGGCTTCTGAAAGTTGAAACACTACCCACTCATCGATAATTGGGGTCAAACATTTAGTTAATAAAAATGGTATTTATAACTGTCTGATCAATCGTTTAATAAATCTGTTTGATGTTTATATCGCTATATATACTTAAATTTAGTGCTCAGCCCATTCGACTGAATCTAAATCAACACCTTCTTGGTACATGTCCCAAAGTGGTGATAGGGCACGTAGTTTATCAACGGCTTCGTGCATTTGCTTGATAATCGTATCGACGTTTTCTTCAGTGGTGTAGCGACCGAAGCTAAAGCGAATAGAGCTGTGTGCCAATTCGTCTGGACGACCGATAGCACGTAGTACATATGACGGCTCAAGTGTCGCTGACGTACAGGCTGAGCCTGATGATACAGCCAAGTCTTTAAGGGACATCATTAGTGATTCACCTTCGACGAAGTTAAAGCTGATGTTCACAATGTTAGGAACGCTATGCTCTAAATCACCGTTTAGGTAGATCTCTTCGATATCTTGTAGACCATCCCACAGTTTTTGGCGCAGTTTGGCTGCATGGGCATTGTCTTCTTTGTAGCTATCATTGGCTAAGGCAAATGCTGCGCCAAGACCAACAATTTGATGCGTCGGTAGTGTACCTGAACGCATTCCGCGCTCGTGACCACCGCCATGTTGCTCAGCTTTTAGGCGAACACGTGGCTTACGACTAACAAACAAGGCACCGATGCCTTTAGGACCATATGCTTTATGACCTGAAAAGCTCATTAAGTCGATTTTCATCTCTTGAGTGTCGATAAGAACTTTACCAACAGATTGTGCACCATCAACATGAAATATAACACCAGCTTCACGAGTGATTTCGCCAATAGCAGCTACATCAGTAATCGTACCAAGCTCGTTGTTTACCATCATCAGTGATACTAAGATAGTATCATCGCGTAGCGCTTCTTTGACTTGTTCTGGAAAAATAAGACCAGTACTTGGCTGCGGCTCAAGATATGTAATCTCGAAGCCTTCTTGCTCAAGCTCGCGGCAAGTATCTAATACAGCTTTGTGTTCGATTTTACTGGTAATGATATGTTTACCGCGAGACTGATAGAAGTGTGCAGCACCTTTAATTGCTAGGTTATCAGACTCAGTCGCACCAGAAGTAAAGACGATTTCGCGTGGATCAGCGTTGATGACTTCTGCCACTTGCTGACGCGCTGTTTCCACTGCTTCTTCTGCTTGCCAGCCGTAGCCATGCGAGCGCGAGGCAGGATTACCAAAGATGCCATCTACCGTCAGATATTCGCTCATCTTAGCTGCAACTGACTTAGCAACTGGGGTGGTGGCGGCATAATCTAAGTATATAAGGTTGTTATGTTGGCTCATGCTGGGTTTGCCTCGCTGGTCGATAGGGTAATAGTATTGATGTCTTTTATTGAAATATCTTTGGTAACGGTCTGCTGACGGTCTGAGACTGACTGCACGTTTTCCATGTCTAATAATTGCGCTAATGTTATATTTTTCAAGTACTGTTCGATATGATTGGACAATGCACACCATAAATCATGGGTTAAGCACATTGTACCACCTTGGCAATCACCGCGTCCTTCGCACTGCATCGCATTCACAGATTCATCGACAGCGGAGATAATGCTCATCACATCAATTTCGTGCAATGGCTTGGCCAAGTGATAGCCACCTGCTGCACCGCGGATGCTCGTGACTAAGCCACGTTTACGAAGCTTAGAAAATAACTGTTCGAGATAAGAGATAGATATGGATTGCCGCTTAGCAATATCGGATAGCGATACCGCTGTCTCTTGTTGGCTAGTCTGTAACGCCAGATCTAATAATGCAGTAACGGCATATCTGCCTCGAGTAGTCAAACGCATATGTTATCTCCCAACTTCTCAGTTATAAGTGTATTTAACAACGATCTTAGTCAAGTAGTTTTGGTAAAAGCGAATTTTTGCCTCTGTTAATTATCTATCAACTAAGTGTGTCTTATCGCTATTAAACAACAGATGGTGAACCCGATGTGTGCAACGATAGAGTAATTATACTTAATCCCGAGTAATTTAGTCAAGATTAAAGTGTGGTTGAATGGTTAATCCAATTGATTACTATGATTGATAAAAACAATGGTGGTTGAGATGCGGTGTAGAAGGGCTTCAGAGCGCATATCGTAAAATATATGCATCCATTTTAGATTTGTTTCGAATTCACAATGAGTAAATTAAAGCGATAAAAAAGCGTTTGATAGCTTTAATAAGCTACCAAACGCTTAATGGTCACTAAAGCAGTCATCTAACAGGTGCATTATTATTTATGAATAAGTATGTTTATCAATAAACATCACCATCATTAACAAAAACTAGTTCATCAATAGTGCTATGACTGAGCCAATCATAATGACAAGCGCCATAATAGTCACAGTCATTAATGTCTTCTGTTTGCTCTGCAACTCTTTTACCGTGGTTTCAAGCTCACGGTTTTTAGTCGTCAATGTACTGATTTGTGTCTGTTGTTCTTTGATACGGAGCTTGTAGTTGTCCTTCTTTTCGGCCATTTCCGCGTCAGTAGGCTTAGACTTACCTTTGCCGCCTTTTATCTTTTTGATAAGACCCTGAATCAAGTTGCCGAGACCGAGCTGCATGATAAATTGCTTAACCAATTGCACTTGTACTGATTCACCACGCATTTGTAATTTTTCGGTGGTTTCGCTATCGTGAGTGGTGATCGCATTGATGACTTGGATACTGTAAGCATTGATAACCACATCCGGCTCACTACGGCCAATAGGTAGTTGAGCATCTAATAGCACGCCTTTGGTACTAAAGGTAGCAAAAATTTCTACATGTGGTAAGTATAGGCGAAGTGCGACGACGGTGCCTTGCTTGGCAAGCGGATAAGCGGCTTTACGTAGCTCGGGATCTAAACGTAACAGTAGTGTCAGAGCCGACTCAATGAACACCAGAATAATATTAAGAAAAGAGTGAGACAACGTAGAACGCTTCATGTAAATAATCCGTTTTTTATTTAGCAAATTAAAATTAAAGTTATCGAATCAACTCAAGTTGATTTTTACTAAAAATTTGCAGTGATATTTTGCTTATAGTAACGCCTTTATAATAAAAAGTAACGCTAGTTTCTGTCAGTAGCAAAATTATTACAGTACAATTTAGCAGTCGATAAAGACACCACTATTTATGACTGGCAATGCACAGACATCAACTGACCACGGTTTTCAAAGCCTAAAGAGACATGAAGAGGGTGTTTTGAGCTAAAGTAGTTGACTTGTATAGACGTTGCAGATGTTTTGCGTAACATTGGGTGTCAAATACGTAGTACATGGCACAAAAATATGTAAAATCGCTTGCGCTCCTTATGCTGCCTTGATATAAAGACGATAACAAAGCGAAACCTGTTAATACGCCAGTCAGGTAGTTTTTATTGCGTAAGTGCTATGAGAGCGTTACAATGCTTGGCGTGAGCGTTTATTACCCCCCTTAAACTTGAAGGAAATTTTATGAATAAGTCAGAATTGATTGATAGCATCGCAGACAAAAGTGGTCTAAATAAGACTCAAGCTGGTGATGCCTTGAATGCCGTTATGGAAAGTGTTGGCGAAGCTTTAGAAGCTGGCGATAGCATCTCACTAGTTGGCTTTGGTACTTTTAGCGTAAAAGATCGTAAAGCCCGTACTGGCCGTAACCCTAAGACTGGTGAAGAACTTAGCATCCCAGCAAGCAAAGTACCAAGCTTCAAAGCCGGTAAAAACTTAAAAGAGCGCTTAAACTAAGCCGTTATCTTTAAGTTACTCTATTATAGACAAGCGCTGCATAATGACTCGCAAGACGAATAAGAACAGCGTTTGTTGGCAGTAAAATAATAGATGGCCGCGTCTAGTTCAGCGCACATTCTAAGCGCTAAGCGAAGCAGCAAAAAAGCACCTAAATATTAGGTGCTTTTTTTGTAGCCATAGTTTGTATCGTACCACGTGAATATTTTGAGTCTACCGTAAAAATCACGTATCATAGGGCGCGCGATAGATGTGTTGTTTGAGTAAGGCTTTTTCACTCAGCCCTATATTCCTCTATAAAATGCACATGTTCTTTTTCTTACCATTGCCGGCTTAGATAGCATTGATATTAATAATAGTATTACAATGGTTTTTCATCAATATAGGTTAATAAAGCAGAGATAACTATGGATAAATTGCGCGATTTCTTAAAAAGCTGGCCAGGTCGCATTTTATTGATTTTATGCCTATCGCCGCTCGCTCTCTTGGGTGTCGAAAGCTACTTTGGTGGTGGCGTTGATCCCAACCAAATTGCACAGGTAGGTGAGGCAAGTGTCGGATTATCAGAGTATCAGACTGCTGTCAATAACCGGCGTACTGAGACATTAGAGCAAATTGATGATGCCAGCTTATTGAATGAAGATGTGCTGCATGAGCAGGTGCTAAAGGGTTTGATCGATCGAACTTTGTTAGAGCAACAGGCTGGTAAGCTTGGTATGACGGTGTCTGATGACACGATAAATCGTCTGCTGCGTCAAGAAGAAGTTTTTCAGGATGCTGATGGTAACTTTTCAAATGACCAATTTTCAAACTTTTTGCGTCAACGCGGCATGACCAAAGACCAGCTATTTACAGAATTTCGTAACCAGTTAAGTCTTGATCAGCTCAATGCCAGTATCGTTGGTACGGCAGTGTATCCGATGCAAGCGGTCAGTCAGTTAATCGATCTGCAGCTAGAGTCGCGCAATATTTGGTTGCACCGCTTTAATTGGCAGGATTACCAAGAACAAGTGAAGCTGAGCAAAAACGACATACAAGCTTACTATGATGCCAATAAAGACACGCTAAAAAGCGCGGCAATGGTAGACTTGGCTTATCTGCAATTGAGTCCTCAGACCGTTCCAGTGACTGATGTCACAACAAAAGATTTGCAGCAGCAATATGAAGCCTATAAGCAGCAGCTGGCTGTAGTCGATGAGCGCAAAATCAGTCAAATTTTATTAACAGGTAAAGATGCAAAAGCTCGCGCAGACAAAGTAAAAGCCCGTTTGGACAAAGGCGAGGCTTTTGGTAAGCTTGCTAAAACACAATCAGATGACCCATCAGGAGAGACGGGTGGCGATATCGGCCGCTTTAATCCTTCTGTGTTTGGTAATGACGCAGCAGTAGTTGAGAAAGCTCTGGAAGGGCTGAGTGTCGGCGATGTGAGCGCACCAGTTAAGACCAGCTTTGGTTATCAGATATTTACGGTCACCGAAGACAATGGCAAGAAGATCCCAAGCTTAGAGAGTATGCGTGATGAGCTAACCGCTAAAGCAAAAGAATATAAGCGTCAGGAGATGTATGCCGATAAAGTGACTGCGATTAACGACTTGGCAGCAGATGGTTTTAGTATCGAAGATATCGCTCAACAAGAGAATGTGACGCTAAAACGTCTCAAGGATTATCGTAAAGAAAATAATCAGTCAGCATTGTCGCAACCAGCAGTTATTAAGCAAGCCTTTGATGAGTTTACGATTCAAGACCAAGCGGTTACCGCCGGTATTGAAGTTGGTAATGGCACGGTATGGGTACAGCCAAGCAATTATCGTCCTACTAAAACACTTGCTTTAGCAGCGGCTACGCCACGAATCACACAGACATTACGTCAGCAAAAAGCCACGGCATTGGCATTAAAAGATGCTAAGAAACTGGCGACTGGCATTAAAACAACGGCAGATATTGCTAAACAACCAGTCAGTTTTCAAGCCTTAGGTGAAATAAACCGTCAAACCACACGATTGACAGAAAAAGAGCGAGGTTTGGCGTTTAGTCAGCAAGCGGCCAATAATGGTGTCGTTGCGATTGCGAGCGAAACAGAAATGGGTGCGACGTTATTGGTCGGTGATCGTATCAAGACCGAGCAACAGTCACCACTGTCTGATATGCAACGCGCGCAAACTGCCTCCATTATCCGTGATAACTTGGGTCAAGATCAGCTACAAGATTACTTAGAGTATCTACGTCTAGTGTATAAAGTCGAGATCAATGAGACTAATATGGCCAATGCGCAAGGGCGTTAGAGATAAAGGTGTTGAAATAAGAGTATTAAGGGAAATACGACCTAATTGCTAAATCGTTTTTTCTGAATACTTTTATTAAATTTGACGTATAAAAAAGCCACTATTTATAGTGGCTTTTTTAATGGATATTGCTTTTATCCTAAGAATGTAGCATTAACAGCGATATACAATTCAATACGGCTGTTAATGCCGGTTTTCAAAGTGATAAGACACAGTTTAATGGCGGAAATGACGCATACCTGTAAATACCATTGCGATACCATGCTCATTCGCCGCAGCAATGGTTTCGTCATCACGCATAGAGCCGCCCGGCTGGATAATCGCTGAGATACCTACTTCAGCAGCATTATCAATGCCATCACGGAACGGGAAGAAGGCATCTGAGGCCATAACAGCCCCTTCTGTGGCCAAGCCAGCATGTTCAGCTTTTATAGCGGCAATACGTGCTGAGTTGACGCGGCTCATTTGACCAGCGCCAACACCAATAGTGCGCTGACCTTTAGCATAAACGATGGCATTAGATTTGACGTATTTTGCGACGTTCCAGCTGAATAGTAAATCAGCAATCTGCGCTTCCGTTGGTTGCACGTCCGTGACGATTCTTAGGTCGTTGGCAGTAATCAAACCCAGATCTTGCTCTTGTACGAGCAGCCCACCGTTAACACGCTTATAGTCGAGCTGGCTTTCGCGCTGCTCAGGCGTTGGTAGCTCGCCACATACCAATACACGCACGTTTTTCTTAGCAGCAGTCGCCTCAAGCACACCATCTTCGATACTAGGTGCAATAATCACTTCTACAAACTGATTGTCGATAATCGCTTTTGCAGCAGCAACGGTCAATGGGCGGTTAAAGGCAATGATGCCACCAAAAGAAGATTCAGGATCCGTGCTAAATGCAGTGTTATAAGCCGCTACTTGGTCGGTATCGACCGCGACACCGCAAGGATTGGCGTGCTTAACGATGACACAGGCAGAGGCGCTGAACGCTTTTACGCACTCAAGCGCCGCATCAGTATCAGCAATGTTGTTATAAGACAGTGCTTTACCTTGTAATTGCTTCGCCGTGGCAATAGAAGCTTGCTGACTTTTTAGTGGATGGTTTTCCGTATAAAAAGCCGCGTTTTGATGTGGGTTTTCGCCATAGCGCAGGTCTTGGGCTTTTTCTAGCTGTACGTTAAAGGTACGTGAAAAGTTCTCTGGCTCTTGAGTCTCATTGACTCGGCTACCTAAGAAGTTGGCAATCATACCATCGTATTGTGCAGTGTGCTCAAAGGCTTTAACGGCCAAATCATAGCGTAAAGCAGTGGTCAGTTCTGTACCATCGCCCAAAGCAGTAAGCACGCGATCGTAATCCACTGGGTCAGTAATAATACCAACGTGAGCATGGTTTTTGGCCGCAGAGCGTACCATTGTAGGACCACCGATATCGATATTTTCGATCGCATCGTTCATCGTTACATCAGCACGAGCGATGGTTTCTGCGAATGGGTAAAGGTTTACCACGACTAGATCAATACGCTCAATTTGATGATCGCTCATAACAGCATCATCAGTGCCACGGCGCCCTAGAATACCACCATGAATTTTAGGATGCAGCGTCTTAACACGGCCATCCATCATTTCAGGAAAACCGGTGTAATCTGATACTTCGGTCACCGCAACGTTATGCTCTGTCAGTAGTCGATAAGTGCCACCAGTCGATAGCAAAGCAAAACCTGCTTTAATGAGGCCTTGAGCAAATTCAACGATGTTAGACTTATCGGAGACCGACAGTAGGGCAAGTGGGGCTGTACTCATAAGAACTTTCCATAAAAAAAGCCTGACGTAAACGTCTGGCAAGGTGATAATGGCATTCGCTGTAGACGTTATCACTATGGATAAGGTCATGAACGATACATTGCCATACATAATGAGGGTTAATGACGATCGATAAGCTCATATAGGTGAGGCTACATCAAGTTATAAGTTTTGAGTTTTTTGCGTAACGTACCACGATTGAGACCTAAAATTTGCGCGCATTTGGTCTGATTGCCTCGCGTTTGTTCAAGAACGACGGACAGTAGCGGCTCTTCGATTTGTTTTAAGATGAGCTCATACAAGTCGGTAGGTATCTCATCACCCAACATCACAAAATACTGACGTACCACGCGTTCTACATTCACACGTAAAGGTTCATGAGTCTGGATATGGCTCATACGGTTATCTGAAGGCTCTAAATTGTGAATTGAATGCTGATAGTTGTCGTCATTATAATCGGCAAGATGCTCAGAGCTTTGGGCAAACCGATTGGCATTATGCTGTGCATGAGGTGCCATAAGATAATGTCCTTGGGATTAAAAAGAGTCAAACTATAGGGGTTAGAGGAATATTATAACAAATTAATATCGGCTAGCACTGACAGATTAGACGTTATCTTAGTGGTGATACCATGAAACTAATGTCATCACTAAGATCATTTAATCTAAAATTGTCTTATGAAGCCCTATTTATTAAAGTTTTGCTTAATAAACGGGACTGACACTGACTTCACGAATTTGAGCATTGGCAATGGGTATCGTAAACAGTAACTGTCTGCGACTGTCAGCGGCTATTTGGCTTTGGGTGCTCAATAGATAATCATCTGGCGCTGCAATGAACTCTCCGAGGAGGGCATTTGCACCGTAAACGCTGACCTTAACACTAGGGTAGAGCTGTGCTTGTACGCTTTGGTTGTTTAGCGTCGCACTTACTTCACTAAAAGTACCCGTTGTTTTAATTTGGCTAGGTTTGTGACTGAGTTCAGTGATTGTCAAGGCAGCCAAGTCGGCACTAGGTAGGCTGCAAGCAGCGATCGTACAGAGGGTTTGTAGTCGTTCCGCATGAGCAGGATTTTTTACCAAGGTTTCCAAATTAAAAATAACGTACTGGGCGAAAAGCAGTAGTACTAAGACCAAGCAGCCTAATGTCCACAATAACGAGGCAATCGAACGTCGCGCTGGTGTCGGAGTGAATCTTGATTGTGCCTCCATTTTTTTGATCCGCTCTTCATGCGTGCGGTCTTCGTCTTTGAAGGGCACACCCATGCTGAGCAATAGCTGTGATAAGTCCGTATCCTCTTGGACGGTATTATCATTTTTGTTTTGCTCTTTGAGCAAATCTTCAAGCCATGCGTTATCAGTCGTATCATCAATATTTGCATGAATATTATTAGCTTCGGCTGAACTAAGCGCAACCTGAGCTGCTGATTCGTCACTTTTATCAGGATTATTGTGCTGCTTACTGGTTATCGAGGTGGTATGACTGTTGTTATCTGCTTTGCTTAGCCAAGCATCCATACTGGCTAACGAGTCATACTCCAAATTGTTTTCATCTGACTCTTCAATATCCATATCGTCATAAATTAAGCCGTCATGAATTAAAGTATTAGAGAATACTGTTGAAGATGGCTTGTTACTGGATGGTTTGGCATTGCTTGTATTATTGGGATTGGTTGTCGTGCTATCTGTAGGATTTGGCGGCGTATCGGTGGTGACGATAAGATGTCTATTGACCAAAAAACTCTGCTGACACTGATCGCAGCAGACGGCTGCATTCACTTTATTTAACTGCGTTTGTTTTAACTTGAAGCAAGCTTGGCAATGAGGGCACTGAGTTTTTATTGGCGTGGTCATAGGGTCGAATCCAAAAAAGTATGGTTATCAATACCGCGTAGCCACTCACCAATAGTTGCCTGCAACGCTCAGGCTTCCACAGTAAACACTCAGTTAAATGTTTGATACATATATGAGTGATAGATAAGGACAGAGTGGCGTCAAATACATAACATTTGACTGCCTCTCTATCGTAACAGATGTAATTAGATGTTGCTAGCCTGTAAATGTACCAGACAAACGCTGCCAATGTTGGTCTTCTTGCGCTGTAAAAGCGTGCTTCGGATCGAGCGCAAAGTAAGGCTGATAAGCAGCAGTCACTTCTTCAGTTTGTGACTCGATTAAGCCAGCTAACACGATACGACTTTTTGGTGCCATTAAGGTGACAAAATAAGGTGCTAACCCAATCAGTGGCTTGGCTAAAATATTGGCGACCATCACTTCTACAGGTTTAACGTCGTTTTGTTTCCAATAATCAGTAAACTCCTCTGGCAAAAATGCTTGCAAGCGATCATCGACATGATTGCGTACGGCATTTTGGTTGGTCGCCAGCACAGCTTGTGGGTCGATATCGACAGCATAAACTTGACGTGCCCCCAACAACAACGCCCCAATGCCCAAAATACCTGAGCCGCAACCATAATCAATCACGATTTTATCGGTCAGATCTTGCTCTGTTAACCAGTCGAGACAGAGGCGAGTGGTGGCATGATAACCAGTACCAAAAGCCAAGCCAGGGTCCATAATGATATTGGTCGCCTCAGGATTAGGCGGCGTTATCCAGTTAGGCACAATCCATAGATTGTTGGCACATGGTATAGGATGGTAATTGCTCATCCATTCGCGTTCCCAGTCTTTATCATCTACCGCACTTAACCAAATGCGACTGGCGTGTACCTGTGCGCCAATTTCGTGACTTAACTGTTCAACCGCATGACGACTACCAATGTCTGTTGTGGCATCGAACAATCCTGTCAGAATGACCTCATCCCACAAGGGTGATTCGCCAGGTAATGGTTCAAATAGAGGTTGATCCCCTGCGTCGTCTAAGGCGATTGATAATGCACCTGCTTCTAGTAACAATGCCTCGGCGAGATCGACGTTTGCTTTTTCACATTGTAAGTGCAGTTGTTGCCATGCCATAACGATAACCTTAATCTAGAGTAAAAATGAATGGGTGTTTTGGATAAATCCCAGCTTGGAGTAAATAGCGAATGAGCAGCCTACTTAAAGCTAGCAGTTTGCATGCCTTGCCTTGCTTTGCTCTTTTAACTTTTATAAGTATTTAACAGTCACGAACTTTTGATGCTTGTGAATGCAGTTCTGTTCGTTTAGATGCTAACTAACGCAATGCTCGTTTTGCTTCGCTGACTACGCGTGAATTGCCTTGAGCTTGTCCTGACTGCAAAATAACTTGCCAGAGTGCCCGTCTACGATTGGCATTTTGCGAGACGGCAAGACCACGGCGCGCCATCGCTTCTGCCTTGCGCGGCTGGTTTTTTTTAAGGGCAACTTGTGCCAAATAAAAGTATACTGCCGAGGATTTTGGTGCAAGTCGCTGGGCACGGGTAAAGCTACTCTCAGCACTGGTCAATTTTCCTGATTTTAACTGACCGATTCCCGTTTGCATGAGATTACGAAATGCTGGCAAATCACTGTTATTAGTGGCCACTTGCTGACTTCGTTGCTGCGAATTTTGGCGCGCGCGCTCCAACAGTTCATTATGTGACGGCACTGAGGGTTCGGATATCATATAGTCATCAGGAGAAGGCGTAATAATTGCGGCGTCGGGCGTTGTAAATACGGGACTAGGCGGTGTGTTAGGCTCTGTAAATACTGGGGTCTGCTGCGTCAATGGGTTTGTCGCTGCAGATGGTTCGGACGGCGTATAAGGGTCAACAGGATAGTTGTTCTTATTTTCGTTATCATTGTCGTAGCCCCTGCTATCAATGATTGGTGCTTGAGTCGCAGGCGTTATCTTGGTAACCGATGAGGGTGCTTTTGGATCTTGCGTTGCTGGCACCGTTTGAACAGGCGTTGTGTTCGTCGCATTAGGCACCGTCTGACAGGCGCTCAAGCTCATCATGCTGACGAGCGCACTGACAGCAAGGACAGAGTTCACTAGCGTGGTTTTTTTAGCCGCGCGCATAAAGTATTGCTTGACGGATACGCTCTGCTGTATAGATGACACCATGTTAGAACCCTCTTTTAAGTTTTAAAAACAATTTTAGAACCATTCAACCGCACGGTCGTACCAAGTGTCAGCACCGTTCTGCGTATCACTATCATTTTGGTTGTCGGTATCAACGGCTTCGCCATTTGGAATGTCTAAGCCTTCGCGGCGGCGTTGCTGATTGATAGCGCCTTGCGCACTCTGTTCTCGAGCGCTATCTTGTTGATACAACCCAATGGCGCAACTGCTGGCTTCTTCGGGTAAATGCGCAGACATCACTGGTAAATAGCGCGCATCAGCACAGCGCTCATTTGACAGCTTGCCAGAATTGTTTTCAAGCCATAACCATTCAATACCTTCAGGCTCAGGTAGCGATACCGGTGTCAACTTTAAGCGACTCATATAGTCGACCCATACTGGTAATGCACCCGTGCCGCCGCTCAGACCAATTGGTTTGTTATCATCACGACCGACCCAAACCACGCTGACATAGTTACCACTGTAACCAGCAAACCAAGCATCGCGGTAATCGTTTGTGGTGCCTGTTTTACCCGCGAGATTTAGGTTACTACCAAGTGATTGTGCTCGTTTAGCCGTTCCGCTGGCGACCACTTGCTGTAGCGCGTAATTGGTCAAAAAGTTAGTCTCAGGCGGAATGCTACGCTGCGTATTAAGTCCTGTACGCTGTAAAATACGACCGCGATCATCAATGACACTACGAATGCTGTGAATAGGTGTCCGAAAGCCACCCGTAGCAAATACTTGATAGATACCAAGCATATCCATGGGGCTAAGATTGACAGAACCTAGCAAAGCAGAAGGATAGGGCGATATTTTCTCTTTAATACCCATACGCTGTAGCTGCTTGGCAAAAGTATTGATCCCAAATTCCATGCCTAAGCGTACCGCTGCTTGGTTATAAGACTGAGACAGAGCGGTGGTGAAGGGGACATAACCATGATCGCGATTGTCATAGTTTTTTGGATTCCATTTCGTACCGTCATTTAGATTGACCGTAATCGGTGAATCATCGACGGAACTCGCCAAATTATAGCGACCACTTTCGAGCGCTGTCATATAAATGATTGGCTTTAACAAAGAACCGACTTGACGTTTGGCATCGACAGCACGGTTAAAGCCGGTAAACTCACTGCCGCTACCGACGACGGAGACCAGCTCGCCAGTCTCTGGATTTGCACTGACCAAGGCCCCTTGTAAGTCTTTGGTTTTGCTGCTGCTACGACGTAGCTCGCCCAGTTTTTTATCGACTGCTTTATCAGCAGCTAGTTGGGCAATAGGATCGAGCGTACTGATAATCGTCAGACCTTCGTTTTTCAGGTCATCAGAATAGTAGACGGTATTCAATTCACGTTTGACGATATCGAGAAAATCAGGAAACTGGCTTTTGCCTTCAACGGGCTTATCAACGATACCCAGCGATCTCTCTATGGCTTTATCATAGTCTGCTTGACTGAGCGTACCCATCTCTAGCATGTTGCTAAGAACAATGTTACGACGTGCTTTTGAATCGTTTGGATGGCGACGTGGATTATAGACACTTGGGCCTTTTGCCATACCGACGAGTAAGGCTTGCTGATCTAAACGCAGCTCGTTCAGCGGTTGATTAAAATAAAACTGTGCTGCCAAACCAAAACCATTGATAGAGCGGTTGCCGTTTTGTCCTAAGTAAATTTCGTTCAGGTACGTTTGCAGAATTTCATCTTTGCTATAATGGAGCTCAAGTAGCACAGCCATCAAGGCTTCATTGGCTTTGCGTTTTAGGGTGCGATCTGAATTCAGATAGAAGTTTTTAATCAGCTGCTGGGTGATGGTCGAACCACCTTGTCTCGAGCCACCAGAGAAGTTATTGATGACTGCACGAGCGATACCGCGTATCGATACCCCTTTATGCTCATAAAACCCGCGATCTTCTGTGGCTATTAACGCATCAATCAATGGCTGCGGCACCTCATCTAAAGAGACGACCATACGATCTTCATTGCTGTCTGGGTAAATGCCACCGATACTAACCGGCTCAAGGCGAATAATGCCGCTCTTAGCTGGTAAAGTGCTTTGAATCGACTCAATTTTATTACCGGCAATCGTCATTTTGATGACTTGTTCAGTGTCTATATCGCTAGAGCTATAGGTAAAACCGCGGGTATGGATATAATAGGTATTGCCGGACTTACGATAAGTACCAGTGCGATCATATGCCTTATTGCTTTGATAATTGAGCAGCTCAAGCCATGTCTTAATCGTGCTGTTATCGACATTGGCACCTTGGTAAAGCTCAAGCGGCTGCGAGTATACCTTGGCAGGAATATCCCAACGCTTACCTTCGAACTTGTGGGTAATGGTGCGATCAAGCTTGATCAAATACAGCGCCAGTAGCACCATGCCAGCAATAATGACAATTAATAAAATACTACTAAACACCAAGCCGCGCTGCTGAGAGGGTAGCGTGCTGACAGAAGGCGTAGATGGCGAAGAGAGCTTGGCGTTTGGTAGCTTAGAATTATATTTTTGCACGGATGATGCACCATTTAGGGATAAAAAACTGCCTCATAATGACGCAAATTGACAAATTTTTCAATCTATCATCATCAACGCAGGCATTCATTGGGATTACACTGTGAGTGGTTATACTACTCACAGCACTGGCTTATAGTATAATCGATCTGTTGACGGCTATGTTTATACGAAAACACAGCGCGCTTTTAATTTGCTCTGTGGATGCCATATAAGATAACAATTTACGATTATTCTAACGATGTTTTTTATGTGAATCAGCGGTTGATTCTCCCTCTGTGCTAGCAGTGCCGAACCTATTTAAAATAGCTGTTTTAAGTAAAAGTAAGTACGTTTGATGATAGCAAGTTTACTCAAAGCGAATTGGGTTCGAGCAAACCTGTCTAAAGGAAGTAAGCGCGATTATGTCTAGTGCCCCCTCACCAATGCCAACCTCCAGCCATCATTATGAAGACAACTCTATCACAGAAGGGTTGGTGCTGCCCCTTGCTGGTCATTGTTTTCACTGCGGTGATCCAGTGCCGCAGCCGCCATTTTATGCCGATATATTGGGTAAATCCCGTGAGATGTGCTGCATGGGTTGTCAGTTGGCGTCCCAAAGCATCGTTGAGGCAGGGCTTGAGCAATATTATCTTGATCGCTCGGAAATCAACCGTACGGCAAGTTTGCCCACCCAGCTGACGCGGCTCGAAGCCTATGATCACGACGAGATAAAGTCACAGTTCGTCTATGCTCAAGATGGTCTGTCGGTGGCGGAATTGTCCGTTAATAATTTACGCTGTGCTGCCTGTACGTGGCTCATCGAATCGCGTCTTTATGAGATTGATGGCATCAGTAAGTGTCAGGTCAATTTAACCAATCAGCGTATGCGCGTCATTTGGGACGAGAGTAAGCTGCCTATCAGCCGTATTCTAGCCGTTATCAATGAAATTGGCTACGAAGCCAAGCCTTACCGTCAAGACACCCATGAAGCAATGCTGGCTAAGCACAATAACAAGATGCTGCTACGTCTAGGAATTGCTGCTCTTGGCGCGATGCAAGCGATGATGTATGCGGTCGCACTATATTTTGGTGAATATAGCGGGATGTTGATATTACAGCGCGACTTTTTGCGTTGGGTGTCGTTATTCGTTAGTATTCCCGTGTTCTTTTATGCGGGCATACCATTCTTTACGTCTGCATGGTCGGCAGTTCGCGCGCGCCAAGTCAATATGGATGTACCGGTCAGTATCGCCTTGATTGTTACATTTTTCGCCAGTTTGTACGCCACCATTACTGGACATGGTCAGACCTATTATGATTCGGTCAGCATGTTTATTTTCTTCTTATTGGCAGGGCGTTATATCGAGCATAATGCCCGTCTGAAAGCGGCGACGATGGCCAATGACCTAGTAGTGGTGGAGCCAGTTTTAGTACAAAAAATTGCTGAAAACAAAGGAGACGCTGCGCTCATTTTGCAGCAGTTACAGCAAAATGCTTTTGATAAAGTAGATACGAGTGCTATTAATCAGGCAGTTCATGAGACAGGTGTTAAAATTCCAATCAGCGCTGTGGCAAGTGCTCCGATAAAGTACACGCCCAATTTTATGCAGAGTATGGACGCCAATGTCCATCAAATAACCAATCGTATAGCTCAAGACTGGCAACAAACTAGCTGTCAACGAGACCTATCAAAGCCAGATTTATTAAAGCCAGCGTATGGCGCAGAACAAAAACAGATGGTGACCGCTCAAAGCTTGCAAGTGGGTGACATCATCATGGTTGAGGCTGGCTCTGAGATTATAAGCGATGGTATTTTGCTTAGCCCAACTGCGACCGTCTCCCAAAGTCTGCTGACGGGTGAGGGTGATTTAATCATCAAGTCCCAAGGTGACTATATCGTCGGCGGCGCGCAAAACGACAGTCAGCCGTTTGAGATGCTGGTCACGGCACTGCCAGAAGACAGTCAGATTGGGCTGATTGATCGGCTGATGAACCGTGCTATGAGTGAAAAGCCCAAACTGGCGCAGCAAGCGGACAAGCTGGCTCGTTGGTTTGTGGCGCGGATTTTAGTGTTGTCAGCATTGGTATTTATCGGCTGGTACATCGTTGATCCAAGTCAAGCTATTTGGGCAACGGTCGCGGTATTGGTTGCTACTTGTCCTTGCGCGCTGTCACTAGCCACACCGATTGCGCTGACTGTCTCTACCAATCGATTGGCCAGCTATGGCTTTTTGACTACGCGTGGTCATACGCTGCAAACTTTAGCAGAGATTACTCATGTGGCCTTTGATAAGACGGGGACATTGACTTATGGCAAGCCAAACTTACTGAACATTGAGCTAATAAAACCGGTCAGCCAAAATCAAAACGCTGACTCAAGCGCGTTGCCTTTGCAAAAAGACCGTTTTTTAGGCATAGCCGCGGCCTTAGAAGTAGGCAGTCGCCATCCGATTGCTCATGCGCTACTGACTGCCGCTTATCAATTACATTTGCCACCCACTCAAGCCTTGCAGCATTATCCAGCAGGCGGGGTAGAAGCCATGATTGATGGCGTTCTATATCGTATTGGTCATATGGATTTTGCTTTGGATAAAAGCGCCATTGGTGAAAATGTAGACAATAATTTAACGATTGATTTATTGAGCCATCGTGCCAGCTCAGCGGTTGTGTTGTCTTGTCAAACAAGCTCCTCAAGTGGATGGCAAGCGCTGGCGTGTTTTTACTTTAGCGATAAAGTGCGTGATAACGCCCGCTCAATGCTGGATACGCTCAAAGACTTAGGGATTGAGTCTGTGATGCTGACGGGCGACCCCAGTCCACAGGCGCTGGTCATGGCGGAGAGTTTGGGCATGCAGTCGGCATATAATGGTCTGTCACCAACGGATAAGGTCAATCATATCCAGCAGCTGCAAGCACAAGGGTCAGTCGTGCTGATGGTTGGTGATGGTATCAATGATGCGCCCGTGTTGGCAGCAGCAGATGTGTCGACTTCGATTGCTGGCGCAGCAGATTTGGCGCAGGTGTCAAGCGATAGCATCATCCTTAATGGACAGATTGAAGCCATTACAGCTGCCAAGCGTATCGCGGATAAAACGGAACGTATCATTAAACAAAACTTCCGCTGGGCACTGGCTTATAACAGTATCGTATTATTGCCTGCCGCGTTCGGTTATGTCCCGCCTTGGCTTGCCGCCATCGGAATGTCATTGAGCTCGTTATTCGTGGTATTAAATGCGCTGCGTCTAAAACGCGCTTAGTATTAATCCTAAAAAGATGATGGGTTGCCTCACACTTGCTTAGCATTCTATAAATAGTATTTACTTTAGGGTCTGTTGAACATTCAAATATTAGGACTGCTGATCACTAAAATCAGCTCAAACTAGGCGTAAACAGACGATAATGTCGAGACCTTAGCTAGGTTTGCAACAACGTTTGGGCTGATTTTAGTATCAGCCCCAAGTATACAAGCAGGGGCAGGGCTATTTTTTGCCAATACATGGCGAAATTGTCTAACCTAGAACGACTAGGCGTCAAAAATTTCACTGCGTATTGTCTAAAAAATAGCCACTGCCAGTTCCACATTTGAATGTTCAACAGACCCTAGTTCCACCCATAAAAAAACCGCCTTTAGCAAAAGACGGTTTTTTATTTTATGTGTCATTATTATTAGATAGGTTTTACATTAGTCTTGTAGGTAGCTGAGCAGACGCATAAATTCGATATACATCCATACTAGCGTCGCAAGAATACCGATACTAAATAACCATTCGTAGTCTTCAGAAATACCAGCTGCTACGCCGCGATCAATGTTATCAAAATCAAGTAATAGCGTAAAAGAAGCGATAACAATCACGAACAAACTGAAGCCAATAGCGATAACGCCACCTTCAAATAAGAAAGGTAAGCTCGAACCGAACGCTAAAGAAAGTACCCACTGCGCAACATAAACGAGCATGATGGCAATAAGCGCTGAGGTGACGATAGAGCGGAATTTCTGCGTTACCTTAACGAGACCAGAGCGATATAGCCCTAGCATAACGGCTGCTGTCACAAAGGTTGCACACATTGCAGTCACTGGCACGCTTGGATACATTCTCATAAAGAATAGCGAGATGCCGCCTAAGAAGATACCTTCTAAGAGTGCATAAGGGACGGCAAAGGTTTTGGCCTTTTGCGGTTTAAAAGTGATAAAAATCGCGAGACCAAAAGCGGCAAACATACTACCGAAGGCTGCCATGGTAATAAAGCTTTGTGATAGACCTGCCATTAGCGCATAAAAGAAAAAGCCGATACCAGTGATAGCAGATAAACCAAGCAACAAGCTGGTCTTTTGGATGACACCTTTGACGGTCATCGGCTGACCGCCGATCGCAAGCTCTGCGCGACTGACAATAGGATTGGCCATACATATGTCCTTAATTAAAAATGATATAAATTACTGCTACTTTAGCAAAAGCTCGGTTATTGTCAACTGTGTTTGCGTGACGGCTGTCGAGGCCTGATGCAGCCATAGTATGACTTATTTGTGTTTGATAGGCATTGATGCTCAGTAGCGCTGTAAACACGCTATAAAGGGGCGTGTAATGGTAGATATATGGGGTCGATTACGACAGTTAACAACGATAATTGATAAAAGATGCTAGTTTAAGCGCTCATTTATCGCTATCATTACTCTGTACTTTACCGTTATTCCGAGTCGTTTTATGGAAAACTCCGCGCAGTCCGAAAGATTGCCACACTTACATGAATCAGAGCTGTTCCACGCCATCAAAAACCCTGCGTTTCGGCGTATTGGGCTAATGGGGCGCGCAGGCAAGCGCAGCGTCACCCAAAGTCTGGTGCAGATTGCCCAAACGATCAATGAGATGAATCTCACCTTGATAATGGACATGCAAACCGCCCATCTACCAACCTTGGATCTCACTGAGATTGAAAAAGTCAAAATCGTTAAGCGTAGCTTGATTGGTGAGATTTGTGATTTGGTCATCGTCGTCGGTGGTGATGGTTCCATATTGCATGCTGCTGAAGCACTGGCACGTTATCGCGTACCTGTGTTGGGTGTCAACCGTGGTCGTCTTGGCTTTTTGGCCGATGTCAAACCTGACGAAGCTGCTTTTAAATTGCGTCAAGTATTGATGGGCGATTATCAGTTGGATCATCGGTTTCTACTGACGATGGAGATACGAGAAGGGCGCAACATCATCCATGAAGATATGGCGCTCAATGACATCGTATTGCATGCGGGTAAGTCAGTACATATGATTGATTTTCAACTGAAAATTGATGGTCATGATGTCTATAGGCAACACAGCGATGGCTTGATTGTTGCGACGCCTACTGGCTCGACAGCCTATGCACTCTCTGGTGGTGGGCCTATTATCCATCCGAGTATGGATGCGATATGTTTAGTGCCCATGCATCCGCATACCTTATCCAGCCGTCCAATTGTGGTCAGTGGTAATAGCGAAGTTTGTATTCGTATCCATGAGGACAATCGCACGCAACCGATGGTCAGTGCAGATGGCAAACCAAGCATACCGCTCGATCAAGAGCAGCGGCTTTATATTCGTAAGCACCCTGATAAGCTGACTCTACTGCACCCACCAGGGTTTGATTTTTATGAAGCCTGCCGTACCAAATTACACTGGAATGTCCATGCCGAAGAATTCAGTCTTGATATCGATGATGATATTATGGATGATGAATAAAAGCAGTTGTCGTATAAAAAATAGTAGCGGAGAGTAAGATGGACAAGCAAACAATATTAGCAACACTAACGCCTGACATGGTCGATAAATTTCGTATGGCTATTGAGCTTGGCAAATGGCCGGATGGTCGAAAATTAACGGCTGAGCAGCGCGACACCTGTATGCAAGCAGTGATGGTCTGGGAACATGAGCATCTACCTGCTGCCGAGCGTACCGGTTATATTCATAAACCCGTAAAAGACAATGGCTCCATCGTTGGCGCTGAATGTGATGTGGAGCATGAGCATCATTATCCCAATATGCCCAATCCTAAAGGTGCTATCCAGCCGGTTAAATTTCTTGATAAATAAGCTTTGTGATAATGATAAATAAGCAAGAGTATCGCTAATCACAGCAGTAGTCGCTCAATAAAAAAGCCACGCTATATAATAGCGTGGCTTTTTTGCATGCTCAAAAATAATTAAAGTGCAGTGGTATCAACACTAGGGCGAACGGTCAATGGATTTTTTTGCATCAAAAACCCTTGCCAACCCCAATGTAAAAAGTTGCGGATATTGGCGTGGTCAGTACCGTTAGGCGTCGCTTGAACCTTGGCATAGTGTTCGCCGAATAGCTTTAACGTGTCCAACTGATTCAGACCATGGTGCTTAGCAAAACCAAAAATCTTCGCACTACCTTCATTTTCACCCGCTGCATTATGCACCATACCATTAACGAAAGGAGCGGGCGCATAGCGATAAAAATCATCAATAAAACTGATGACATCATTGAATCCAATGGCTTTTTTATTCAAACCATTAAGTAGAGCCGATACATCTGATTGGCGGATACTCATAAATAAATGACCTCAGAGCAGATTAAAAAATACAGTATTTGTGTACACTGCTTATAAAAATATAATGCTTATATATATTCAATAATAATTATTGATTAAGCGTTAACTGTTATAGCTTAGCGATTGAAATAGTCTTCGTCATCAAATGAAGGCGCAAAACTGCCTTGCTCAAGATGCTGCATTTGCGACTGTACAGAACGCTCATGCTGAATACGTTGATAAATTTCTTCGCGGTGTACGGCAATGTCTTTTGGTGCATTAACACCGATACGCACCTGATTGCCTTTAACGCCCAAGACAGTCACACTGACCTCGTCGCCAATCATTAACGTTTCGCCCACGCGGCGTGTCAAAATTAACATGCGTCACACTCCTTATGTCGCATCAACAGATTATTACTCATCAGATTACATCTCAATTGCAGGACATTACCATCGCACTAGACATCTCTTGTATTTAACTTACAAGCTACTATGTCTAAAGTTAGGCGAATAGCGGTAATGATAGGTAGATTCATTTAGCCCAAATGAAAGCCCCATTATAGGGGGCATAACAGATACTGTCACGGGTTTTCACAAAACTATTAGCTATATACGAACCAGAGCAATAATAAAAAATAAAAATAGGGTCTAATAAGACCCTATTTAATTGATAACTATTAACTCTGGCACATGCTCGTTATAGCATTTATAGCCCAGCGATTTTGCTTTCACCGTCTTCACGATCAAGGCCAAACGCGGTGTGTAATGACTTAACGGCTTTTTCCAAATGTTGGTCTTGAATCAGCACAGATACTTTGATTTCGCTGGTCGATATCATTTGAATATTGATGTTGTTTTCGGCTAAGGTTTGGAACATTAGGCTGGCAACACCTGCGTGTGAGCGCATGCCAACACCAACCAATGAGACTTTAACAACTTCGCTGTTACCTGATATCTCTTTGGCACCAATCTCATTTTTGACTTCTTCATTAAGCACTTTTAGCGTCTTATCTAAGTCAGTGCGATTAACCGTGAAGGTAAAGTCGGTGGTACCATTATCCGAAAGATTTTGGACGATCATATCGATTTCGATATTGGCACGGCCAATTGGGCTTAAGATAGCAGAAGCGATGCCAGGGTGGTCAGGCACGCCGCGTACTAAGATTTTTGCTTCGTCTCTATTGAACGCGATACCTGAGATAATTGCCTGTTCCATATTGTCTCCTTCGTCTATCGTAATTAGGGTGCCCACGTTGTCTTGAAACTCTTGGTCAAAGCTGCCGTCGGTGTTTTCATCAAAGCTAGAGAGTACACGCAGTGGCACGCCGTACTTACCAGCGAATTCTACCGAACGAATCTGTAGAATTTTAGAACCAAGACTGGCCATCTCAAGCATTTCTTCAAAGGTGATTTTTTCAAGCTTTTTGGCTTTTGAGGTAACGCGTGGATCAGTGGTATAGACGCCATCGACGTCGGTATAAATCTGACACTCATCAGCACCTAAAGCCGCTGCAATCGCAACGCCTGTCGTATCGGAGCCGCCGCGCCCGAGTGTGGTTGCATTGCCTTCGTCGTCGATACCTTGAAAGCCTGCCACAATAACGATATTGCCAGCATCTAACTGCTCGCGTATGTTTTTATCATCGATGCTTTCGATACGGGCTTTATTGTGAGCATTGTCTGTTTTAATTGCGACTTGACGACCAGTAAATGAACGGGCGCCAATGCCAAGCTCTTTAATCGCCATGGCCAGCAGTGAAATAGAAACCTGCTCACCCGTTGAGACCATTTGATCGTATTCACGAGGGTCAGGCTGAGAGCTAATTTGGCGGGCCAGATCAATCAAACGGTTGGTTTCGCCGCTCATGGCAGAGACCACGACAACCACTTGATGACCATTGTCATGCCAGCGTTTGACTCGTTTCGCGACGTTTTTGATGCGGTCGATACTGCCCATCGAGGTGCCGCCATACTTCTGTACTATTAACGCCATAAAAATCTACCTATTATTCAATAATGACCTTTTATTATCATCGATAAGAGTCAACATGATACTCGTCAATGTTTATATAGATAAAGCCAGATTATAAGAGTTACGCCCTATGTCTTTCATTCATATAGTGGTATTTGCTTCAACCTCAGTGAATGAGTAATATCTTCAAACGTCGACCTTTATACCATATCTACAGCGTAACTTTAAGTCTCAGTACTACTTAGATATATGGCGATTGGTTATAATGGTTATAACCAATCACGTATTCTATGCGTTATAGATCAGCGTGAAGCTCCGTGTTTTTGCCAACTTAGCTAAGCTGGGCTTCAATCCAAGCAGGTAGCGCATTGATAACCGCTGCACTGTTACCAGATTTCGGTGCGCCGCCTTGTGCGTAGTCAGGCTTACCGCCGCCTTTACCGCCCAGCTCACCCGCCAAATGACGAATGATGTCACCGGCTTTCACTTTAGCAGTGACAGACTTTGCCACACTTGCAGCCAATGCCAATTGCTCATCTTTATCACCAATCAACACAATCACGCTATCAGGCAGTTTTGACTTGATATCGTCCATCAGCGTACGAATCGATTTGCCATCAACACCGCTTAAGGTACTGATAAGAACTGGCGTACCTGCAATCGTTTGCACGTCATCGAGTAGGTTGGCTGCTTGGGCACTGGCGATTTTTTGCTGCAAACGCTCTAGTTGTTTTTCTAGATCACGTTGCTTATCTGCCATGGTACGGACACGCTGAGCGACTTCAGGGCGTTTTACTTTAAGCTGACTGGCAAGCTCACTTAATTGCTGTTCGCTTTGCTGAATGTTTTTGACCGCGTTCATGCCAGTGACGGCTTCAATACGGCGGATACCAGCTGCAATACCTGATTCGCTGGTGATTTTAAGCACACCGATATCACCAGTACGCTGTACATGTAAGCCACCACATAGCTCGATAGAGAAGGGCTTGCGCTGACCATCGACAATAGTGTCTGTACCCATGGTCAGTACACGAACGTCACTGCCGTACTTTTCGCCAAATAATGCCATTGCACCGTTTTTCATGGCGTCATCAATCGACATATTCTCAATACGAGCAGGAGTGTTGGCTTGGATTTGTTCATTAACGAGACGTTCGATACGGCTAATTTCAGCAATACTGACGGGCTTGTCATAAGAGAAGTCAAAACGTAAAACCTCGCTTGAAACCAATGAGCCTTTTTGCGTCACTTCATCGCCCAATACTTCTCTTAGCGCTGCATGCAATAGATGTGTGGCGGAGTGGTTTTTGGCACTGGCCGCACGGATGCTAGAGAGTACTTGTGCTTCAGCGGTTTGCTTAGTGCTAATGTCGCCCATGGTCACAACACCATAGTGAATAATCGCCTGCCCCGATTTTTTGGTATCTTGTACTGCAAAGACCCCTGATGCGGTACGAATCTCACCAAGCTCACCAACTTGACCACCACCTTCAGCATAAAATGGTGTGCGATCAAGTACTACAACGCCTTCCATACCTTCCGTCAAAATATCTGTTGGGTTGCCGTCTTGATAAAGCGCGTCAACAGTCACGCCGTCTTCTTCAAGCTGCTCATAGCCGATAAATGTCGTTGGCGTCTCTACTTGGATAACGCTGCTGTAATCGACATCGAATTTGCCAGCATCACGCGCACGCTCACGTTGTGCTTGCATATGCTCATCAAATTCCGCTTCATCGATAGCAATACCACGCTCACGAGTAATATCAGCGGTCAAATCAAGCGGGAAGCCATACGTATCATAAAGCTTAAAGGCTGCTTCACCAGAGAGCGTATCGCCATCTTGTAACCCTTCAAGTTCGCTGGCAAGCAAACGCAGACCTTGCGCCAAGGTTTTAGCAAACTGTGCTTCTTCTTTTTGAATGGCATTTTCGATGACGCTTTGTTTGTCTTTTAGCTCAGGGTAGGCTGTGCCCATTTCAGCCACGAGCGGCGCGACCATCTTGTAGAAAAATTCACTATCAGCGCCCAGCTTATTGCCATGACGTACCGCGCGGCGAATCACACGGCGCAGCACATAGCCACGCCCTTCGTTACTTGGCATGACGCCATCAGCGATCAAAAATGACACGGCACGGATATGATCAGCAATGACTTTTAAGGATGATTGCTGTTCATTATCAATCTCTAAAATCTCAGCAGCAGCATCCATCAAATGAGTGAATAAATCGATCTCATAGTTGCCATGCACGCCTTGCATGATGGCACTAATGCGTTCAAGTCCCATGCCAGTATCGACGCTTGGGGCTGGCAGTGGTAATAGCGTGCCGTCTTTTTGACGATTGAACTGCATGAATACGCAGTTCCAAATCTCAATATAGCGATCGCCATCTTCTTCAGGCGTGCCAGGCAGGCCACCTTCGATATCGGCACCGTGATCATAAAAGACTTCGGTACAAGGGCCACAAGGACCCGTGTCGCCCATCGTCCAAAAGTTATCAGAGGCGTAAGGTGCGCCTTTATTATCGCCAATACGGATAATGCGCTCACTTGGAATACCAATGTTTTTATTCCAAATATCAAAGGCTTCGTCGTCAGTCTCATAGATAGTGACATAGAGACGATTTTTATCAATTGCTAACCACTTATCTGAGGTCAAAAACTCCCAGATATACTCGATACCTGCTTGCTTAAAGTAATCACCAAACGAGAAATTACCAAGCATTTCAAAGAAAGTATGGTGACGGGCGGTATAGCCGACATTATCCAAATCATTATGTTTGCCGCCAGCACGTACGCACTTTTGCGAGGTCACCGCACGTGTATAGTCACGTGGTTCCATGCCCAAAAAGGTTTCTTTAAACTGATTCATACCGGCATTGGTAAACAGCAATGTCGGGTCATTATGTGGAATCAAACTAGACGAAGAAACAGGGGTATGCTGCTTGCTTGTAAAAAAATCGATAAAAGCTTGACGAATATCGGCTGAGCGAAATGGCTGGCTCACAGCGGCTCCTTACTGACGGATGGGATTAAAGATGGCTTTAACATAAAAAAGGATTAAATAATTTTGCAAGCGATTTTAGCACAAACGCCTAAGCTCTTGGTACAAGAGTTACAACTGCTGCGTTATTCTGCGCCTCTAGATGGTCGATGAACTTGTAGAGTATGCAGACTAATTGGTCAAAATTGCGGCATCAGTTTCATCCAATTTGTCTTGCGTCGTTGGATTAGACTCGATTACTTGCACAGGCAGATAACGTAATTGGAGCTTGATTGGCAAGTACTCTGGGAAATTCTCTGCCATATCATTAGTGATGAGTGTCTCAATCTGGCGTACGTCATATGAGCTCGGTAATGTCTCTCCACGTACGATCGCCCGCACCACTTGGTTTTCTTCTGAGGTATCAAACTGTGTATTAGTCAATACATTGCCTTGATCGATAAAATAGTTATTGATGGCTTCTTTGACACTACTCTCAAATACTTGCTGCTTGGCATTGGTCTGTAGATTGATGGTCAAGTAAGCACCTAAGCCGCCAAGTAACAATAAGGTTACGGCGTTACGCTGTAAAAAAGTCAGATATGTATTGGATTTATAATCGTCATCGACCAAACGACGGAAGCCTAATACCCACAAGACAAGCGCATTGGTAAACTGGATAGCAAGGATGTTGGTCGCTGCCAATAACAGCGCACCAAGCCCAAGCTGCATCTCGCCATTAGCGAGCAAGATACCGCTAGCCGCCAGTGGTGGTACTAAAGCTGTAGCAACTGCAACGCCGACAACAGCAACCGAGAGATGCGGGGATACCATAGCATAAGCACCAGCAGTACCACCTGCTAAAGCAATCATCAGATCCATGGAGGTAGGCTGGGTACGTGATAGGATTTCTGCCGTTAGCGGTTGATCTTTATGTAGCCAACCAACGATAAAGCCAACTAATACTACCAGCGAGACACCAATAATGACGGTAAAAAGCGACTTACGTAGCAATGGCATACGATGATCGATAATCGCTAGCGCTATACCCGTGATAGGGCCTAGCATCATGGCGACCAACATCGCTCCGATGACTACGGCTGCTGAATTGGTCACTAGCCCATAACTGGCAATGATGGCAGATAAGATGTTCATGATGAAATACATCTTGCTAGGCAGCGCGTTCGCCTCAATCCTAACCCGTACTTCTGGGTAATCTACCTTTTGATTGCTAAATTGCTCGGCGACAAACTGCTTGTAAGACTCAAGTTTGGCTTCTTTTTCCTCTTGAACCTCATCTTCGTCACTTTCATCTTGAGCCTTTTGAGCGTCGCTATTTTCTACAACGGTGTCTTTACTTTGGTTATCATCTTCTGAGTCATTATTTTGATTGTCATCATCGTGACTAGATGTATTTTTTATTTTTTGTTGATTGGCTGTTTTTTTATCTGATGAATGTGCTGCGATATTTTGGTCATCGGCAGGGTCGTCTTCTGCTTCTACCGTTACCTCCGCGTCACTATCGTCTTGAGCACTTCTTTCTGTTGTTTCTGCCGTATCCGACTGGAAAAAATCGGACTTTTCTTTTGCTTCTATAGACTCTGATTCTGCAACCTCTGATGCTTCAGTATTTGACTGTGACCCAGGTTCTGTCGACTCCAATGTTGCTACAACCACATCGTCACTGATGGTTTCCATGGTTATCTCAGCGTCAGGCGGTTGCGCACATTCAGTGTCTACCTCGGATTCTGTTTCGTCATCTGTATCAGTCGATTGCTTGCGTTGAGTGTTTTCACTTTCATCATTGTCTACAGCAGCATTAACTACTGGGTCAATTATCGCGTCTTGATTGTGAGAGGCGTCAGTAGTGGCTGATGAATCGTTTTGATCCACTGAGTTAGGCGCAGTATTTTTTTCAGATGAGGACATAGCAGATAGCGTTCTTAGTAGATAAAGAAAGTCATTATTGTAATGATAAATAGGTAAAGATATAGGGGATTCTTGAAAACTATAAAAAATAGTTGAGAGAAGATGGGAGTAGGAACTGATGTTTCTTATGATTAAGTCTAAAACCTTAATAATAGCATGGTTTTTATTCAAAAGTCATTCGATATAGATGCTACAAGGGTTCACGTTAAATACTTACTTTTTTTGTGGAATTAAGGTTAAATGTATTATATCCACAATAAAGATAAGGAATAACTTATGAACTTGCCATTATTTTCTGTCATCTATTCAATGGCAGCCACCGTGACTATTGGTGTCTTTATGATTGGCGCCTTGGTCACAGGGTTTAATCAAATCCCTCACATCCAGATGGCAGTAGCAGCGGGTATTTTGTGCTCTATTCCTGCAGGGTTATTTTTCACCAAAAAAGTCGGCAGCATTACTGGTAACGAGGAAGGTTACAAAGTATAAGGCGCAGCACGATGGGCGATTCTAAAATTCCTTGACTATATTTTATATTGATGTTTTTTCTGCTGCTTTATGAACAATGTGTCAGTGTTTGGTGAAATTCAGCCATAAAAAAAGACCCTACCAAGAGGGTCTTTTTTGTTTAGTATGTTTGATTGCTTGTCCAATCGACGAGTACGAGTGGTACATTCATCGTTAAGCCAATTTAGTTGAGGACAACGGTTGCGCCGTTTTCGATATTGGCATAAACCTCTAACACATCCCAGTTGGTTAAACGTACACAACCTGCTGACCCTTGGCGACTGATACCTTCAGGTACTGGTGAGCCATGTAAGCCATAAGAAGGTTTAGACATTCCCATCCAGACCACACCTACTGGATTGTTCGGTCCTGGCGGTAACATATGGATTTTCTTTTGAGCACCTTCGCCAACGGTTGCTTTATACCAAGGCATTTTGACTTTATTGATGATCTTGAATGTACCTTTTGGTGACGGTGTGGCATCACTACCAACGGTCGTTGGGTAAGTGGCAACCAGTTTATCGTCATTGTAAGCGTACAGCGTTTTGTCTGCTTTATTGGCAACCACGCGATTGATACGTTGATTGAGCTTTTCACGAGTATTCAATACAGTGATTGTCTCACCAGCGGTATACGTTTTATTTTTATTGAGCTTGTCTAAATAACGTACGTCCATGTGGAAGCGCTCGCCCAGCATCTCTTTGATATCTTGGTAATACAAGCCTTTCATTTTTGACTTTGCTTCTGAACCAGAAGGAGTGGCCGCGAAGTTGGTTTTTATATCATCCTCAGTCAGCGTATAAGTCACTAGCACCGGCTTATTAGGAGCGATGTTTTTAACCAAGGCATTCCAAGTTTTTTGATCCATTTTTCCAGTTGCTGGCAAGCCTTTCATGGTTTGGAAATTGATCAGGGCTTTTTTGCTGTTCATACCCCAGCCGCCATCGATAGGACCAGGAGAAGCATGGTTCCAATCGAGCAATGCCTGCATCTTAATGGTCATCGCTGAGTTAACCTTCATGCTTGGTGACCAAACAGCATCGTTAACTTGTGTGGCGTAGTTGGACAAGTTTAGCGTGGTATATCTTTTGCCATCTTTGTCTTCGATGTTTTTGATGGTGGGGTCATCACTGAAGTCTTGACGTTTTTCGCTGTCAGGCAATTCAAAAGCTAAAGGGTCAGATGAGTCAATAGACGAGACATCGCTAGGGGCGGCAACGGCCTGACCTTCGCTCATATCATCAGTTCTGTCAGATTGCTCATCCTTACGGGTCAGCTCTTCTGCGCTTATGTTATCAGCAGTGGCTGCTGGCGCTGACGGCTTAGTCTTTTGCTTTGAATCAATCAATTGAGTCATGCGGTCAGCTGGTTTTGCGGTAGTGACAGGAGCGCGACTCTCTTGCACATTAAGGCTGACTTTCTTGGCGATACTAGGCATTGAGTCAGCGGTACGTACTGGCAATGTGCGAGTACTGTCAGCGGTGGCAGCAAATGCAGTAGCACTGGCGCTAACGACAACGATAGATATGGCAGTAATAAGCGGTTTTATTTTCATCATATTGAGTTACTTGTGGTTGCTACTAATGAAGCTATTATGCGCATAATTAATAAGCTTCGCAAACTTTTGACACATATTTTTATGTCCGTAGGGTGCTAAACGTCAACTGCTGACGTATTCACTACAGTTGGGCAATAATTTAGCCATGGTATGTATGAAGTTTTGCTGGATTTTAACGTAAGTCACTTGTTATATATGCTATTTTTTTACACTAAAAAGCACAGTGATTGGCGCTATCTAGCGTTTGCGTCTATAATGGTTGGCTAGATTCTTATTTAATAAGTCAGCTCATTATAAAGAGCAATTTAACTTACCCGCATGTCGTCAGTGGACATGTAACCAGCAAGGTGCGATATGTCAGAAG
The DNA here is from genome assembly GCF_904846665.1 of Psychrobacter sp. Pi2-51. NCBI lineage: Bacteria > Pseudomonadati > Pseudomonadota > Gammaproteobacteria > Moraxellales > Moraxellaceae > Psychrobacter > Psychrobacter sp. Pi2-51. Next base: position 119,803 of record NZ_CAJHBP010000006.1, on the reverse strand, counting down.
ACCAAACAATGAGCGCAGAAGAGTTTCAAAATCAGTACCTCAACGACGATGGTCTAGAGGGTGGTATGGTATTTGATTCAGAGACTGGGCTTCTCGGTGAAGACGATCAATTTGCCAATTTGCCTGCAGAGCTCGAAGAAGCACGCGAGCAGCTGGTCAGTATTCGTGATTTTATACGTTTTTCAGTTACTCAGCTTCGCAATTATGATGTGGTCGTGGCTCAAGGAACGACTGATGAGTTTGCTGAAGCATCGGCGATAGTATTGCATTCTTTGTCGTTAGATTGGTCGGCGAATGAGCAGATCCTAGACTGCCGGTTGACCACATCAGAGAAGCAAGTGGTACTGAGCTTGCTAGAAGAGCGTATCGCTGAGCGTAAGCCTTTGAGCTATTTGATTAATTTATCGTACTTTTGTGACCTGCCTTTTTATGTCGATGAGCGAGTTTTGATTCCGCGTTCACCTGTGGCAGAGCTGATTCGTCAGCAGTTCCATCCGTACTTTGATACCAATGAGCTGGCCAAGCCATTGGGTATGAATGTCAACGATCAGGCAACCGCTTTTTACGATCATGGTTTAGATATCAAGCAACTATCACAGCCTGAGCGTGTTTTAGACTTATGCACGGGTTCTGGTTGTATTGCGATTGCGCTTGCAACACGTTTCGTCGATGCATTGGTCGATGCCGTGGATATTGATAAAGGTGCGCTTGAAGTGGCGATGGTCAATGTAGATCACCATGATCTTGGTCATCAAGTGAATGTGATTGAGTCGGATCTGTTTGCCAAGATTCCTGCTGAAAATCAATACGAGCTTATCGTTACCAATCCTCCGTATGTCGATGCTGCCATCATGGCAGATTTACCACCTGAGTTTTTATACGAGCCTGAGCACGCATTAGCGGCAGGTCAAGATGGACTGGATCTGGTACATCGCATTCTTTTTGAAGCACCAGATTACCTAAGCCCAGAAGGTCTACTTGTCTGTGAAGTGGGCGATAGCGAATGGGCACTAAAGCAAGCCTATCCCGAGATTCAGTTTGACTGGTTGAAGTTTGCTCATGGCGGTCATGGTGTGTTTGCGATTACCTATGATGAGCTAATGGCACATCGTCAGCTGTTTGCTCCTTTTGTGCAGATGTTAGACAGTCATCAATAGGTCTAGACTGGCAGTCAATAATTATAAATAATGGGTCAAATTAGCATAAGTTGCGTTTACTTGTTTAAGGATAAATATGGCAGGCAATAGTATTGGGCAAGTTTTTACGGTTACCACGTGCGGTGAGTCGCATGGTGCTGGTCTCATGGCAATCGTCGATGGCGTACCACCGGGTTTAGCATTATCCGCAGAGGATTTGCAGATTGATCTAGATCGCCGTAAACCGGGTACGTCTAAGTACTCGACCCAGCGCCGCGAGTCTGACGAAGTTGAGATTATCTCTGGTGTGTTTGAGGGTAAGACAACCGGCACGTCTATTGGCCTGCTGATTCGTAATACCAATCAAAAATCCAAAGACTATAGCGAAATAAAAGATACCTTCCGTCCCGGTCACGCTGATTATACTTATAGTATGAAGTATGGTTTTCGTGATTATCGTGGTGGCGGGCGCTCCTCAGCGCGTGAGACTGCGATGCGTGTGGCGGCAGGTGCTATCGCTAAGAAATATCTACAAGAACGCTTGGGTGTGCAAGTCCGTGGTCATGTCACCCAAATTGGCAATGAGTACAGCAGTATCCTAGAACCTAGCAAAATCGATTGGGACTTTGTAAATAGTAACCCGTTCTTTTGTGCGGATGCCGATGCTGTCAGTCGCTTTGAAACTTTGATAGATAACCTACGCCGTGAAGGTACTAGCTGTGGTGCACGTTTAGAGATTATCGCTAGTGGTGTACCCGTTGGACTGGGTGAGCCGGTATTTGATCGTCTCGATGCAGATATCGCTCATGCGATGATGAGTATCAATGCCGTCAAAGGTGTTGAGGTTGGTGATGGTATGGCAGTTGCAGGGCAGTTTGGTCATAGCTCTCGTGATGAGCTGACGCCAGACGGCTTTACTGCCAATCATGCGGGTGGCATCTTAGGTGGTATCTCATCAGGACAAGATATCCGTGTCAGTATTGCACTTAAGCCAACTTCTAGTATTACGACGGCTGGCAAGAGTATCAATACGCAAGGCGAGTCGGTTGATATGCTCACCAAAGGTCGTCATGACCCTTGCGTTGGGGTACGTGCCACGCCCATTGCAGAAGCCATGCTAGCCATTGTTTTATTGGATCACTATCTGCGTCATCGCGGTCAAAACGCGGATGTGATGCAGCCAGTAGAGTCGATTACTTAGGGTGATTTTTCGAATTATACCCTAGAGATTTAAGCCCTTGATTGTTTCTGATAATTTTATTAGAAATAACCAAGGGTTTTTTTGTGGAAGATTAAAAATGAGTGATTCAACAGGTAGGGCGCGATCAACAGACCCTAATAAAGTGGATTCACTTTGAAACAGATGCAGTGCGATTGGGATGAATTTTTCGTAGCCTTAATAATAGTGCTAAGCAGCTACTTGATAATCATCAATCGCCACACACTGCTGATGGCGAAATACTAATAGCAGTTGTTGACTGGGAATGGCCAACCAATGGCCGAATTCGATACTATCGATGCCTTGGTTCGATAAAGTCTGTGCGCAATGCTGACGATTGTAGCCTAAGTAATTTTTTATCATTTGGTTTTGGTTAGTAGGTTTTTTCATAGCATTTCTATCCTTAGTTTTGATAACGAATTTGAATGACGCTATCGTAAAACAAGCAGATAGAAAACCTGTGTAGGAACGATGGAAATTGAATGAATTGTCGTTATTAATCATTTTTTTCTGAGTATAGAAAGTGAGCGCGTCTATTTTAGCCAAACATTTATTCTTTAGCCAAAGGCAAAGTAATACTGACCATCACGCCTGAATACTGCGTAATAGTAGACTTGCTTTCATTGATATTGCTACTACTGTCATCACTATTTGCTTGAATATTCTTAATAGCAACCTGACCGCCATGATGTTCAATTACTTGCTTCACAAGGGTTAAACCAAGGCCCGTCCCTTTTTTTGGCGTATTACCAGACATGCTAGGCTGTGTTTGCTCAGTATCGGCAGTTGAACTTTTCTCTGTTGAAAATGTTGATAGAGGCTCTGATGTAGTATCAGTAGATTGACTGTGGTGCGATAAACTGAAATAACGGTCAAACGCTTTACCAACGGCGTAATCAGGTAATAATTTACCATTATTAAATATATCGATAGTTACGGTTCGCGCAGAATTGTTTTGCGCGGTGCTGTGCAGATAAATAGCGACTGTGCTATCGGCAAAATGAATGGCGTTATCCAATACGTTTTGCAGCACCTGTACCAACCAAAACTGATCAGCGAAAACGCTGGTATTTGCCAAGATATCTGGCGATAAAGTCACTGTTTCAGTAACCCGTTTATCATCAAGATAAATGTCGATAGGCGCTAGGTGCTGCTGTTGCAATTTAGCGGTGTTGTCTTTTGCAAGGGTTTGCAGTAACGGTAGTAGAGGTGTCAGCTGCCGATTTAGCTTAAAGCTCGGTTGTTCAACCTTGGCAAGTAATAGCAAACGGTCAATTAATTGCTGCATTTTGATACTTTGTTCACCAATGGATTGGATGAGCATCTGTTGGTCTTCCTCATCAAGCCCGTCGTCTTCTAGCAACTCACTGCTGGCACGGATAGCGGTTAATGGGCTTTTGAGCTCATGGGTGAGGGTATGGACATAGTCGGTGACATAGGCACGATTTTCCAACCGATGCTTCATAGATTCAATGGTATTTGTTAGGCTGTTAAGCTCATGACCTAAGTAAAAATAGGGCTTTTTGGTATCCTCTGCCAGCGCACTGGTATATTGGGTAACCAAGGTGATGCTTTGCTTAAGCCACCATGCGACCAGTCCTGCTAATATAAGGGCAGCAATACTCATGAGCAGTGCTGTGATAAGCATGCGATTGCGCGTATTGTCCAAATAAGGCAACACGCTCGCGACAGGCTTGCCGACGCTGACGATACCAATCAGGTTGCCAGCATTATTTTTTATCGGCTGCGCCACATACATGACCGTACCATCGCGCTGACTATGATCTCGTGTCGTACTTCTGGCGCCATATTGACCTTTTAACGTTAAATAAACATCGTTCCAGCGACTATAATCTCGTCCTTCATCATTGTCGGGTTCAGGCAGAGAGTCGTATATGACGATGCCTTTATCATCTGTTACGTATATCCGAAAGCTGCTATAATTTTTGTTTTTATACTCAGGCTCTTGAGTTTCGCCAATTACTGGCATGCCAATAAATGCCGCATCAAGTCTTCTTTGATAGGCATCATCGTATAGCTGCCCTGAAGACAGTGGCATCTGTAAACTTGCCGCCAGCAATTTGCTGGTATCTAATAATGTGTCTTCGATGACTTGCTGCGCCGTCGGTTTGACATAACCAAACAGCTGAGTAAATGCGACCACACCGCAGATAATCAATACTAACGCCAACGCGAGCCAAATCCTAAAAAAAATACTCAAATTCAGCAGTCGTTTTGGTTTGGTGGTTTGCTGCGCGGTGCCAATGGGATGCAGTTTTGCATACCAATTGCTTTGGCTGGCATCAGTGCTATTGTCAGCTTTGTTATTAATATGAGTATTAGGGCGGCTATTAGCGCTATCACTGGTTTTATGATTCATATTTTTAGGTATGCTATTTGACGTTATAGAAGGTCGGTTTTAATCAAAATATGGCTATATAGTCGATACTAAATAAAATGGGTACACGACATAATGATGCGTGACTGGCACAAACTTTTCTTGCTTGCTGTGCCTACGCAGACAGAGGCTACGAAAAATTTATACCAGTCACGCTGTCTCTTTTTTATATTGACCTGACTACAGGGCGTGTTGAACATTCAACCATGGCACTGACAGAAACTATTTTTTAGACAGTTCGACGTTAAAAACAGTAAGTTTAGTTATTCTAAGCGTCTATTTTTAACAATGAAGTGGCAAAAAAGAGTTCTGTCTCCCTCTGTTGATATTAGAGCTGATGCTAAAACTTCCCCATACTGTGTTGTAAACCTAGTTAAGGCACTAGCATTACCGTCGTTTTACGCCTTGTTTGGAGCAGTTTTAGCGATCAGCAGTGCCTATTTGTGAATGTTCAACACGCCCTAGTTAGTTATGACTAAGCGGGACATAATGCGTAACCCAATCCACGATGAGTATGAATGACCTCAATGCTCGCGTCGACAGTGGACAGCTGCTTACGAATGGACTTGATATGACTGTCTATGGTTCTGGCCAAGCGATGATCAGGGTAGTCGCTCACAGCGCTGAGTAATTGCTCACGGCTAAAGACTTGATTGGGTGCTTGCAATAATGTCAGCAAAATTTTGCGCTCGGTATTGCTGAGCTCCAGCTTTTGCTCTTGCCACATCAAGGAATAATTGAGCGGTTGGTAATGCCAAACGCCAGATTGACATTCAAACGTCAATGCTTGCCCTGACATACTGTTCGAAGAAGCACGGTTAGTTGTATTATCGGTGGCTGTTGTATGAGTAGCAGATTGCTTAGACAGTAATTGCTCACGTCGCCAAATGGCTTTTAGACGGGCAACCAACTCGCGCGGGCTAAAAGGTTTGGCACAATAATCATCACCGCCCATCTCTAAACCCAAAATCCTATCAACCTCGTCACTACGAGCCGTCAAAAATACGATAGGGATGTCTTTTAAGCTATCGATATCGGGAGTGTGTCGTATTTGTTGGCAGAGGCTGAGACCATCACCATCTGGCAAGCCAACATCCAAAATAATCGCCGATAGATCTTGCGCCTCAAGGCTATGAAGCATTGGTAACACGCTGCTCGCATTGTCTAGCCAAGTGATTTTCCAGCCTTCACGTTTGCAAGTAACTTTGAGTGACATCGCAATAGCAGGGTCATCTTCCACCAGTAAAATATGGGTCATAGTTTCTATATCGTTTTATAATTTTAGTAAATTATCGTAGCACAAAACAGCAGCCTGCTCTTGCTACCACTATCCAAACAGTGTGAAAACTTGATGGAAAAGCAGGGTATTAGGGCATGTTCTCATTTTGAAAATGGAAATAAAAAGAGATAGATTTTTGCCAATCGATGGAAATTTTGCAGAGAATATGAACATATTGTCTATAAATTTTCGAAAAGTGGCGAGAATATAGCCTTTTTAAACCCATTTAAAAGGTTTTGTTCAGATTGAGGACACGCCCTAAGCAAATGGTCTATTATTTAATGATGCTGATACAACCAATGGAAAATAAAAAACCAGCTTAACAATAATTAAGCTGGTATTGGGTGTGTCTTAATATTAGACACTTAGATAAGAAAAAGGAGTTGGATTAACCTATTTTAAGCCTTTACAGTTGGCATAATAACTCACCGTAGCGGGCCAATCTGAAAAGATGCCTTGGACACCGACGTCTTGTGCCAACACATCGATATAATTCATCATATCACCATCATTATTGATAGCCTCGCCAAGACCACTATAATACCAGTCACCGCCATCGGTTAATGGCCCTGAACGCTCTATCGACCACGTAATGATTTTTAGGTCATTGGCTTTTGCTTGTTTTGCATAGGCTGACGGTATCATTTTTCCATTGTCATCAGTTGTGACTAATAGCCAAAGTGCTGGCGCAATGATGTTAATGCCACGGGCTTTGATCTCAGCCAAGGAGTGCTTCCATGTCGTCGCATCATCTTTATCAAACGTTTTGTTTTCAGCGGTTTCATTACTGTCATCGATGAGATAAACGGCATTGGCACCATAAGCTGGCTCATTTTTTATCCAGTAATCAAGGTCTTCTATATTGAATGACTGCGCAAATACATCATTTGCAGGCACACCCGCTGCCTTATAAGTCTCTATGAGCTGTTGGCGGTAATCGTCTAAACGATAACCATTGAACGGCATGGTCACGGCAGGCGCTTTTAGCTCAGGCGTGTGCTTCATGCCCAGTTGGCGTGCCAATGCGATATGCTCTTTCAAAGTCAATACCTTGCCATTTTGCGAGTACAAGTCTGTTCGCCAAGGCGCAGTCGCATTCATATATTCATCGATACTGGTCGCTTTTTTATTTGCGGCGTCCATTTTGCCCGTCAATGTTTTAAATTGATTGGCACTGATGTCTGAGGTACGGCATTCAATACTGTCGGCATTGGTCAGTACACCATTGGCATCTATGATTGGCGGCACGGTGCACTGTTTGGCCAGCGGGGTAGCAAGGATATTAGTAGTGGTATGCAGATCGTCTTGCGCATGGCGGCAGACCAGCTCGCCGTCATTGGTAAAAGCCACGTCACATTCCAAGATACCTGCGCCCATTTGCGCTGAGGCAACATAGCTATCATAAGTGTGTTCTGGCAGTTGTAATGGCGCACCTCGATGGGCAATAGAAAAGTTCGTTTTGCTAGGTAATTGTGCTTTGCAAGCCAACAGCTCTTCTTTTAATGGGCTCTCATCCATATCATTGACCAAATAGAAAGGCCGAACACCATAGGTATAAGCTTGAGGCGTGGCAGGCAGGTTTTTTGGTAGTTGTTTTAGTGATGGCTTGATAGTTTGATTGGATGTTTGAGTCAATGTGGTATTGCGTATATCGTCTGCGGCCATTGATAGGGTGCAAGTGGCCCCTAGTGCTATGGCTATACTGACCGTCTTAACGGTTTTAAATGGCGTTTTTTTGAGTTGATTGAGCGTCGCCACTGAATTATCTAACATTGTCATGTAAACTGTCCCTACAAAAAGTGAAAAATAATAAGTACAATATTGCTGTCATTTATCCATCCCTTACGTTACCTGATAATTTTTAAAAGATAATGACAGGCGAGTGATTGTTACAAAAATATTTCACTCCCAATTCTCAAAGCTAAACTATCAAAATTGTATTAAGGATCAGTCATGACTGACTATTTAGACGCTGTTATTGTTGAACATAACCCTTCTCAAAAAAAGATAGATCGCGCTGTCATTTGGTTGCATGGCTTGGGTGCCAGCGGCCATGATTTTGAGCCTGTGGTACCGCAGCTGGGCTTGGCTGATGATATGGCTGTACGATTTATTTTCCCACATGCACCAAAGCGAGCGGTGACGGTAAACGGTGGTATGGTCATGCCAGCTTGGTATGATATTTTAGAGATGAGTCTAGAACGTAAAATCGATGTGGCTCAAATTGAAGAGTCTGCCCAACAAATCAATGACTTGATCAGCCGCGAGATGGAGCGCGGTGTTGCTCCTGAGCATATTGTGATTGCAGGGTTTTCGCAGGGCGGGGCAGTGGCTTATCATGTGGCACTCGGCTATCCGAAGCGCTTGGCTGGCTTAATGACGCTCTCTACGTACTTAGCAACCAATGACAACATTAATTATAGTGCGGCTAATAAAGACATGCCAATATTGATTGAGCATGGTACTCACGACCCAGTCGTCCCTGTGATCTTAGGCGAGCAAGCGCAGCAGCTTTTATCAGCAAAAGATTATAATGTGTCTTATAATACCTATCCAATGGCACATCAGGTTTGTATGCCACAAATTCAAAATATTGGTAAATGGTTAAATAAAGTATTGGCTTAGAGAATTGAGCTGTAACGTAATGTAATGAGGGTGTTTTATAGGTTGAAAGTTGGCACTTAATTCCTATATAATACTCGACCTTATTGGGGATGTTCTGGCTTCGACGCTGGTGATGAAACTCAATGATGCATGTCGAGAGTATATGTCCTCTCGTTAATCCAACATATATTGTTATAGTCGCAAACGACGAAAATTACGCTCTAGCAGCATAAACCCAGTTTACTTGGTTTAGACCCTGCTTACTAAGTTGCTGATCACCTACAGTTGGTCAACTAAGTTGAAGCGTCCGCATGTAGGCTCGCCACAAGGGATTGTCTCAATCGCTTGGGTTCAAAAGTAGAGAATCGGCTAATCCATCCTGACTGTCGGATCGGTGCAGACTAAAATTAAAGACAGAAACTAAACATGTAGATTCATGAGCGTAATGCTGGCGGACGCGGGTTCAACTCCCGCCATCTCCACCAAATATTTTAAATGAAGTCAGTCACTTAGGTGGCTGGCTTTTTTTATGGCAATTTTTTTGTTATTAGCTTTCCTGATTAGCTTATATAAGCTTAACCATATCAACTATAGACAATAGTTACTTGGAGGAGTTTAGTTGATTCGGTGTAATGGACATTTTTTATGCTGGCTCAGATTTTAAATCTATATACCGTCTCACTATTACCAACCGCACACGCAGTTTTACATTTCCTGTCTTAAAAAATAGCCCTCTATCTTATAGGATAGATTAACAAAGCACGACCTACCAAGCATGCAAATGAATGCTGGGTGATGGTCATAAAGTCAGGCGTGCTAACGTATATTATAATTGAGGTCAGGGATATATCCATGTTTGATATCAAATCATTTTTTAAAAGAGAAGTAGAGAAAAAACTCATCAATGTAGACGATTATATTTTTATGCCTGAGCGAGTAGAGATGGAGCTGGAGGACGGATTATTAAATTGTGTACTCAACAGTGATGGTCGAGTCGATATTTTTTATAGTAAGCAAGGCGTGACAGAGGTCAGCTCGGCATCGCGTAAGCATCCCTTTACGGCATTCGAAACCGAACTATATCATGGTGTTTATGATGACGTTATTAATGATTTGATCAAAGAAGTAGACAAGATTATCGATGGCTCTTCTAAGTATTTTAGTCGCAGTAAAATACTGCCTTTTGCAGCAGCTCTGTCACAGAGTCCAGTTGACAAAAACAAGTTCTAAGCCAAAGTAATAAGCCAAAGTAATAAGCTGAGAGGAGTGGATGGTACAAGGACTCAGCAATAAAAAGGGTGCATTATAAATAATGCACCCTTTTTATTGTTTTGTATTCTCAACGAACATTACTTTAATGCTTTAAATATCTGTAGCACTTAACGATACTTATATTTTCATCTCGACGGCTTTATTTGCAGCAGCTAAAGCAGAGACGTTGGTGATAGGACGAGATTGACTACCTTCAACCAAGTGATTGGTCTTCGTCTGAGTATACAGCCCTTTGGCAAAGCGAGTACTGTCATCGCGCTCAGTCAGTGTATCCGTATAATACCAATCGCACTGGCAGGCCTGCTCGGTGATATCAAGTAGCATATACCCATGATCGGTTTGATTGTTAAACTTCTGATGGGGATTAGCCTCTGGTCCATTGTTATTTTCAGGGAAGGCAAGGGAAGTCAGAGCAGGGCAAACGAACTCGACGGCCAGCGACCCTGCACCAGTATTTGGGTTGTAGCTGATAGCATCGAATGGGTTTTTACAGACATCAAAAGCGAAAGAAGCGTGATAATCGCCAGTCAGCACGACGGTGTTATCGATATTGTTGTCTTCAATAAAATTGAGCAGACGATCGCGCGCACTTGCGTAGCCATTCCAAATATCTCCGGAGTTGGTCGCAGATGCACCTTTGAACGGCGCTAAAATGACTTGTTGTCCCAGTATTTGCCATGTCGCATCGCGGCGCTTTCCCTCTAGCATATTTAGATAGAGCCAGTTTTCTTGCTCAAGTCCTAGCAGTTGACGCTCGGGCTCATTACTGGCTGTCGCATCTAGCTTTTCACGGCCAAATATACGCGTGTCTAACATATTTAGATCAAACAATTTACCAAACTCAAAGCGTCGATAAATCCGCAGCTGACTGTCGAGCTCGTTGCTACTATCGTCACGGATAGGCATCCACTCGTGATAGGCGCGAACCGCTGACATTTTACGTTCTATATAGCTGCCTTTACTGTCAGTATGGAACCGAGCACCACCCTTCCATGAGTTGTCTGCGATCTCATGATCATCCCAAACAGCGATAAAGGGATGTTGGCGATGACATTCTTGCAAGTCAATATCAGTGCGATAGCAGGCATAGCGACGGCGATAATCTTCTAAGCTAATGATTTCATTCTTTGGGTCTATCGGACGCTCTTCTATCAAGGATTGATCGCGATAAAACCCCTCTGGATACTCATAAATATAGTCACCCAAATGCAACACGGCTGATATATCTGCTTGTTTAGCGATATCTGCATAGCCGTTAAAATAGCCATAACCATAATTAGAGCAGGAAACCACTGCTAAGCGCACGCGATCTACTTCGCTGGCTGGCAAGTCTGCATTGGGTATCGTGCGCGTGCGACCGATAGGGGATGTATAGCCTAAAGCTTCAAAAGCGTAATAGTAAGTGGTATTAGGTTGGGGAAGCTTTGGGTCGACTTTGACCGTAAAGTCAGACTCTGAGGTGGCGAATGCTCTGCCGCTAGCGACAATGTTTTTGAGCTCTGGATCTGTCGCGATGACATATCCGACTGGAATGCTAGTGGCACTGATACTGCCGTCATTGGTGATTCGTGTCCACAGTATCACTCGATCATGCAAAGGGTCACCGCTGGCGATACCGTGTACGAAAGGCGCTGCACCTTGATAACCTAAATCGTCTACCTTATCTAAGGTATTCGAATTGGTGGAGTCATCGTCTGATGAGCAAGCACTAAGCTGGGTCAATAATGCGCCAGCGACAGTAGCTTGACCGCCTAGTTTTATAAACTCACGTCTTTTCATCTATCATCCTTGATATAAAGTGAATTTCATTTACAACTAATTTATACGAGTAAGCTGGGTTAAGCAATCGCTAACCCAGCTTGTGTCAATATTAATATCAATGTCGAAAATACATTGTCAAAAATGTATTTGGCTATTTATTAAAAGTTTATTTGGTGAAACTTGCATAACACGTTTGTAGAGATTTGGCGACGACTCTGGTTACCAACTGTGTGCGATACTGTGTGTCTATCGCTGCATTACCCAATTCAACAAGGGTCACTTGCTGCGGGGCTTGCTCACTGACACAGCCACAGACATTGCTTTTTATGGCTTCTTCTTGCGTGTCAGTCATGGCTACACTGGCAATGCGCCAAGCGCTTTGATTTTCAATCTGACTACGGCACTGATTATCAACTGCTGCTTTAAATACGTTCATACCGATATTGTTTGCTGTGCCAATCGCAGTGCCAGCATTAGTATTCATACCGTCCGTCGTTGTGCAACCCGCTAGGGCGAAGGTAGCAAGCATAGCCGTTGAGATTAAGATTTTTTTCATGGGTTAGTCCTTTAAAGTGTCGGTGCCATCTAAAACTGTATATTATCAGCAAAACCTAATAATGACACCATCAACCAACTGGCTTATTTTAACTTCCAATTATGTGGTTCATGAAAAAGCCAGCTAAGTAGTTACTTAACTGGCTTGATACAGATGTAAACGAGATTGCTCAATTTGTCTTAGACATTCTTACCGTGTTGCTTTTGCTGAATGTCTTTTGCAAGCTTGTAGCACTCTTCGATATGATCATTCGCGATTTTTTTGAAAATCATATAGCCCATCGTAGCAGCAACCATTTGGCCACCTAACGGGATGAATTTCGTCACTTGCTTGGCAGCGATACGACCGCCGAAACCTTGTACGGTCTTTTTGACGATACCGCGCGTCGCCATTAATCCTGCAAAATCGACAGTACGATCTTTTAGAGCGCCCCAATGAATCGCGCGTGACTCTAGGTCAACTGCTGATTGACGTCCTTCAATCAAGCCAAAGCGTTCACTGATTTCTGGCAATAGCTGAGTAAGCATACCCGCATCCACAGCAACATCAAAAAATGGCACAGGAATGATGGCGACACCGGCAGAATATTTGGCGCGTTTTTTGACTAGCTTTTGGCACTCTTTTTTGACTGTTTCCAAATCTAAGCTAGGATCGATGGTATTTGGTAGTTTTTCAGCGGTTGGTGTGGTTTTCATAACGCATCCTTATAAATAGTTAAAATAAAAAAATCAGATTAAAAGTCTCAATAGATAGCAAGTCTCTCAGTTGGTTACTATTTTATGGATTTATAAGAGGCATACAATCATTGCTTTGTAGCAAAATGCAGAAAAATACAGTCACTATGCACCGTTTTTGTAAATGCGCAGTTATGTGCGCTAGGCAGGTAAGCATGGATAACTTGTTTTATGCAGGCAGTAAAGTATGATTTATTACAATGTAATGCAATCAAAAACGATATACCGAGACATTATAAATTACCATTGTGACCCTCTGCTAAAGCCAGTAGAATAGCCTCATGCTAAATTTAACCCCCCGTTATACCAGCACTCGCATCGACGAGTTGCCCACCGCGTTGCAACCACTTGCCGCCCAATCATTAACGCTCGCTCGCTTATATGCAGCTCGCGGTATTACCCAGCCCGATGAGCTTGAGACCGGATTGTCAGGTCTATTGCCTGCAGAGATGCTGCATGGCGTCACAGAAGCAGTGCGTCTATTAGACGTGGCTATCGATGACGGTCAGCGTATCCTTATCGTGGGCGATTTTGACTGTGATGGCGCGACCAGTACCGCGCTGATGATGCGAGCGCTCACAAAAATGGGCGCAGTCGTCGACTTCCTAGTACCAGATCGCTTTAAATACGGCTATGGTTTGACACCAGAAATTGTCGAATTAGGCATTAAGACGTATCAGCCAGAGTTGATTGTCACGGTAGACAACGGTATATCAAGTCATGAAGGCGTGGCACGTGCGCAAGCCGATGGCATCACTGTGGTCATTACAGATCATCATCTGACGACCAAAGCAACACCGCCTGCTGAAGCGGTGGTCAATCCCAATCAGCTCGACTGCAACTTTACCAGCAAAGCGCTCGTAGGGGTCGGCGTGGCATTTTATGTGCTCGGACGCTTAGCCAAGCTGCGCCGTGAAGCCGATAAATCTACCGTGCAAGTCAGTCAATATTTGGATTTGGTGGCGCTTGGGACGATTGCTGACGTTGGTGTACTGGATAAAAACAATCGCATCTTAGTGCATCATGGTCTAGCGGCTATCCAGCAAGGACGCTGCTGTCTGGGTATATTGGCATTGCTTGAACAAGCAGGTCGTGATCCCAAAAAAATGCAGGCACAAGATTTTGGTTTTGTGTTAGGGCCTCGTATCAATGCTGCCGGACGTATGGACAATATGCGCATCGGTATCGAGTGTTTGTTGACCGAAGACTGGAGTACGGCGCAGCGCTTGGCGCAAGAGCTTGAGCAGCTAAACCGTACCCGTCGTCACGTAGAAGGTGAGATGCGCGCGCAAGCGGATAGCATCGTACAAGCATTAGCTGCTACTAATAACGATAATGATGCTGACGAAAGCGGCGATACTATTATTCAGCATAAAACTGAGAGACAGGCTGTTAATAATCAAGATCGCAGCATTATTTTATATCAAGATGACTGGCATCAAGGTGTTATCGGTATCGTCGCTGGACGTTTAAAAGAAAGTCATTATTTGCCCAGTATCGTTTTTGCACCAGCAGATACAGAGCGTACAGGTGACGACGATGCTATCAAAGGTTCCGCGCGCTCTATCGCTGGCGTGCACATTCGTGATGCGATTGAACAAGTTGCTGAACGCCATCCTGACCTAATTAGCCATTTTGGTGGTCATGCGATGGCAGCAGGTCTGACCTTGAAGCGTCGCAATTTTGAGGCGTTTGCCACAGCGTTTAATGACGTCATGGCAGAGATGGAGGATGACGTATTTGCAGAGCAGAAGTTCACTGATGGAGCGTTGCAAGCAGGCGACTTTAGCTTATGGTTCGCTGAGCATTTGGCCAATGCCAGTATTTGGGGTCATGGCTTTGCACCGCCGATATTTGATGGGGTATTCGACGTATTAAGCTTTAAGGTATTAAAAGACAAGCACCTTAAACTATCACTGCGTTATCCTGATGTGCAGTATCCGATTGAAGCGATTTATTTTAACTTCGATAGCGAGGCATGGGACTATCGTGCCGAAAAAGTGCATGTGTTATTTCAATTGGATATTAATGAATGGAATGGCAAGCAAAGTCTGCAACTGATGATAAGGGACTTAGCAGTCGTTAATGAATAAGGATGTTACCTTATTCTAAGACTACGAAAAGACAATAATAAGGCGTCAACTGTGTTTAAGGTTGACGCTTTTTTAATATTGGCATTGTAGGGCGTGTCTTCATTTCAGAAATGGCGATAAAAATGAGATAAATTGCCGTCAAACAAGAAAAATAGCGTAGATAATATCGGGATATTAACAAGCTATTTGACGATGTTTGGCAAGATTTAGCCATTTTTAGCCCATTTAGATGACTATCGAGTGAATTGAAGACACGCCCTAGGGTTCAATACTTCCATTCAAGAGCAGGGAATTGCCAATCGTAGCGAATGGCGAGCATTCTTAACGTAAAAATCGTAGTCATGGCAGAGATGTCAGCAATCCAATCCGCCACGCCTAAATTGTGCAGGGCAAAGTATAGAATGCCGCCTGTTAAGGCTGCGGTGATATAAATCTCTTGCTGTAGCACCAGCGGAATCTCATTGCAAATCATATCGCGGATGATGCCGCCGACAATAATAGTAATCACCCCAAGTAATAACGCCACAGGCACATTGGCGCCCATGCTATCGGCAACCTTGATACCGATCAAGGTAAAGGCTGACAGACCAATGGTGTCGGAGAGCTTGAGAAATCTATCGACGCGTCTTGAATTAGGACGAAAAAATATTTGTGTCGCTAATGAGCAGAAGGTGATGACGGTCAAGTAGCTCATATCTACCATCCAAAACAGCGGATGACGATCCAAAATCACATCACGTACCGTACCGCCGCCGATAGCGGTCACGATTGATACCAACAAGCAGCCAAAAACGTCAAATTTTTTATGTTTTGCTAGGATAGTCCCTGAGATACTACAAGCCACAATGCCGATCATGTCAAACAAGTAGAGCAAAGAACGCGGGTCGAACGTCGTGATCAGTACCGTAGGGTCCAATGCGATAGCCAACATGTGCGAATCTCAGTAAGTTTTTATGATGATTGGCTAAGCATTATAAGCGAATATAAGAGAGGTTGCTTTTTAAACAATCCAAATCCGTCTTATTTAACCAAGCGAATAGAAGGCAGGTGCCAATCAAAGCGCAACGCTAACATTCGCACTGCAAAGATAACGCCCAGCATAACAAATTCATTCAATCCGGCATCCATACCCAAACTGTCAAGCAGCAAATAAGTGACCGAGCCTACAATACTTGCAGAGATATAAATCTCGCGCTGTAGCACCAGCGGTATCTCATTACAAATAATATCACGTAGCATACCGCCAATGATGGCTGTCCAAACACCCATCATAATGGCAATCACGGGCGACATATCTTGGGTCAATGCTATTTTGAAACCAATAACGCTAAAGGCGGCTAGTCCAATGGCATCAAAGAGTTTGAGGGCGTTATCAATCTTGTGATACAGATGAAAAAATATCTGTAGGATAAGGGAGGTGACGGTGATGACAATCACATAGTTAAGATCGGTCATCCAAAATAGCGGATGGCGATCCAGCGCCATATCGCGTAGCGTACCACCGCCAATGGCATTGACCATCGAAACTAAGATGCAGCCAGCAATATCGAAGCCTTTATGTTGGGCGAGCAAAGTACCGGCGATAGCACAAGCAATCACACCAACCATATCGAGCAAATATAGCAGAATATCAGGAAAAATAAAATTATTCATCATAGCGTTATTTGGTCTCACCCATCTTTGGCAAATAGTACCAGTCCCAACATAATCAGCCCAATACCGACCAACCCCAATGTGGAAGGTATCTCGTTGTTGAGCAATAATATACCGCCTATCAAGGCAAATATCACCTCGCTGGCTTGGGTAGAATCAACGCCCGCAACCTCACTTGAGGTAACCGCTTGCTCACGTGCATACAAAAATATGGTGGTCGCTGCCACACCCGCCAATAGAGCAACGAGCAACGTATTAAATATTTGTGAGACTTGCGGTTGATCAGGGCGCACTATAATGCCTAAAAACATCCAAAATGGCAAACTCCCGAGCGTCATTAGCCATACTTTATTAAAGGCATTTTGCAGCAGCGTGGTTTCGATAGAAGGAATACGAGCAATTAGATTTTGTAGGGATGATGTTGCCGTCTCACTTTTATATGTACTATCGATATCGGTAGCATCATAAGTGGCAGCTGGTAAATCATAGGCTTCAGATATAAGTGGCTCATTATTATTGAGATTGTCTCGTTGAGCCTTTAACGCCGCTGCTTCTTGTAGATGAGTATTACGCTGGCGAGCATTATGAGACGCTTGCCAAACCAATTGATTGCCAATGGGATAGCTAAAAGCGGCGATGAGAGCAGGTAATGCGCCATAGAGCAGCATATCAGACATGGGGACGGCATCAGCATCGACTATGGCCGCCGCGTGCAAGCCTTCGCTGACATTGACCAGTACCACACCGATAAAGACAATAACGGCATATACAATGAATTTTTTATCAAAACGTTGGCCAAATGCCAGTAAGACGAGCAGGCTAGTCACGACGGTAAACATAAAGGTGGCTGCTACCACCCAACCGGCGACATGGTCGGCGGCATAGCAAATACCCGTATAAAATAGCCCGAACCCGATACTGCCAGTCACGCACCAAAAACCCCAGTGCTGAAAAAAAATCGCTGTCAGCGCTTTGATACGGCCAAAACCATGCTGCATCACGATAACAGCGGTGATAATCAACCACATAAAGACATAGCGGAGACTGGCTGACCAAAACCAGTGACCGCCTGCATCACTCATCAGCTCGTTTAAAATAAAAGTGGAACTAAAGAACGCACCCGCCAACAAGCCGAGTAAAATGAGTTTGACCATCCCTGAATCCTTACCGTTGGCTATATGTCCGTTCGTTTAGTAATTTTTACCTGCTTTTTTATGTGCTTTTCTATTTACCTTTAGCATCTGCCCAAATGATTTTATGCAATTGTAATTGAAAGCGGACAGGCAAGGCATCAGCCAGCATCCATTCAGCAAGTTCTCGTGCTAACACAGGTACGTCAGGGCTAAACTGTTCATCGATATCATCGGCGACGTTAAACATCGGCGAAAACCAAACGGTTCCGACCAATTCATTTAGCTTATGCTCGATTAGCATAGCTTGCGCCCAGTCGTAATCTTTACGGTTCATGATGACAAACTTAATTTGGTCATGCTGAGTAAGATGGTCCAAATTTGACCATAAGTTTTTATCGACCTCGCCTGAGCTTGGCGTTTTAAGATCCATCACCTTGCTGACCGCTGTTGGTACGTTTTCTACCGTGAGCGCGCCTGCGGTTTCAAGGGATATCTCATAATCATCGCTCAGCAAACGTTTCATCAATTCAATGGCATTCGGCTGTGCTAATGGTTCGCCGCCTGTCAGACAAATACGCTTGCAAGGATAAGCTTTGATGGTTTCTATAATGGTCTCTAGCGACTGACGTTCGCCGCCCGTAAAGGCATATTCGGTATCACAATAGACACAGCGCAGCGGGCAGCCAGTTAGACGCACAAATATCGTCGGCAAGCCTGACGTTATCGCCTCACCTTGCAAAGAGTAAAAAATTTCAGTCAGACGTAATCCTGCTTCAGGATCAGTGACAGGAATAGCGGCGGTGCGTAATGGTGATTCACTCATAATATGTCAAATACAGTTAAAGGTTGATAAGGCGATCAGGCACTTATCAATCGTAATAAAAAAGGCAGATGGTTGTGTGGGTGTTTTTATGTTTGCATAAAGCCAAACCAACAAAGGATTATAACGCAACACCTTATATTAAGCTGCAAAAAAGATGCTGGAGTCATCCTCCAGCATCTTTTTATAAAGCAATATGATTTAACAGCTAATGGTACGTGCTAAATATTTAGGCTAAGCGTAATAGCTCATTTACTGATGTTTTTGCACGAGTTTGCGCATCTACTTTTTTCACGATGATAGCAGCGTACAAGCTGTGTGTGCCATCTTCTGACGGTAAGCTACCCGGTACGACAACAGAACCTGCTGGTACACGGCCGCGATGAATCTCGCCAGTCTCGCGATCATAGATACGCGTTGACTGACCGATAAATACACCCATCGAGATGACTGAGCCTTCTTCGACGATCACGCCTTCAACGATTTCAGAACGCGCACCGATGAAGCAGTTGTCTTCGATGATCGTTGGATTCGCTTGCAATGGCTCCAATACACCGCCGATACCCACGCCGCCTGATAGATGCACGTTTTTACCGATTTGGGCACATGAACCGACCGTTGCCCACGTATCGACCATCGCGCCTTGATCGACATATGCGCCGATGTTGACATACGACGGCATTAATACTGCGCCTGCCGCGATGAATGAGCCTTTACGAGCGACTGCCGGTGGTACAACGCGTACGCCTGCTTCTTTAAACTGTGCTTCAGTCCAGTTAGCAAATTTAGTCGGTACTTTGTCATAAAACTGTACATGCTCGCCAGCTGCTTGAACGTAGTTGTCGTTTAAGCGGAATGATAGTAATACCGCTTTTTTTGCCCATTGATTGACGACCCATTCGCCGTCTTTCTTTTCGGCAACGCGCAAGCTACCATTGTCTAGTTGCTCAAGGACTTGATTAATAGCATCACGTACGTCTTGTGGCATAGTGCTTGGGCTGTATTCATTGCGGTTTTCAAAGGCTTGTTCGATGGTTTGTTGTAATGACATGGATAAAAATTCCTAAGATGGATGAAAGGTAAATAAAAAGATTTTATCGTTAACTATATCGTAAAGAATCGACTAAAAATATTGCCTGCCACATTGTCGCTAATTTGGCAGCTTTTAGCAAATAAGTTGGGCGTAATGGCCATTGCTTATAATAAATAATGCCGTCTAGACCGTTGAGCTATTATCGTCTATCCATTCTAAGATATCGTGATAGACCACTTTATTAGCCTGCTCATGTAGGGGCTCATGGCGCATGTTTGGATAGAGCTTTACACTCACGTTATTAAAATTTTGTTTCTTTAGGCGGCTGACAATATTGCGAATGCCGCTGCCCATGTCACCGATGGGGTCGCTTTTTCCACTAGCAAAAAGCATCGGAAAGTCTTTGGCAATTGTCGTGGCCCAGCCTTTATGCAAGCTAGTTGCCATCAAGGTAAACAACGTCATAAAACCATTATTGGTAAAGTCAAAACCTGTGAGTGGATCGGCTTCATAAGCGGCGATATTGGCTGGGTTTTCACTGATCCAAGCAAACTGTGAATCAGAAGTACGGTTATTAAGCTTGCTGTTAAGTACCTTGTTCATTACCTTGGCAAATACGGCGTTTGGCTTTCTTGGTGCAGCTTTTGCCAATAGTTTATTGATTGGTAGTAGCACTTTGGTCAACGGATTGGCATCAGCAGTGCCCATCAAGATAGCACCGGCAAAGTCTTGAGCATGATGTTTGAGGACATTACGGACAATAAATGAGCCCATAGAGTGTCCCATGACAAAGTGCGGCACATGAGGATGACGAGCCTTTAAGCTATCAGCCATAACGATGACGTCTTTTAACAATGACTGCACCGGATGCTCGCTGCCAAAAAACCCCAAATCAGCGTGTGTTTTTACCGTTTGACCATGACCAAGCTGATCGTAAGTTGCTACTGCAATACCATTATCAGCCAAAAACTGGGCAAAGTCCGCATAGCGACCGCTATGCTCTGACATGCCATGGACGATCAGTAGCGTGGCTGTAATCTTTTTGTCGCTATCGCGCGGCTCAAAGAAGGTATGATGCAGATAGTGGGTATTATCAGAGGAGGTGATCTGGTCAGAATTACTCATAAGCGTAGAATCCTTGCATGGTTAGAGGATAAAAACAAACTGTTTTTATGGTTTTTAAGTGTTTAACGACGAGCACTAAACGTATTGTCAATATGGCTTTGCTAGAGAATAAGCCGTCAGTCAGGTTGTATTATCACGATAGATGATTGCTGCCACCAATTTAATCACAAAGCCTTAGTAGGTCAATATTATTTACTGAATCGTCGTTATCGTACAATAGTCTTGCTTTAAATGCTTTTAACTTATGTTTTAATTTCTATTGCCAAACCATTCAAAAACCATCAAAGACACTGAGCGATGAGATGCCCACAAAAAAAATGCCTGTAAAAAAACTGCTGTTGGCAGGTGCTGGTCATGCGCATATTGGCTTGTTGCGTCGACGCTGTATGACACCTTCCATCAAATTAGATATCACATTAATCAGCGCACAGCCGCAGTTTGTTTACTCTGGTATGTTGCCTGGTTGGATGGCGGGACACTATACCTTAGATAATATCCGTATCGATATAAAGTCACTCTGCTCTCAAGCAGGTGTGCGCTTTATTCAGCAGCCAATCACAGCAGTAGACGCTAAATCTCAGCAAGTCATGACCACTGACGATAGGCATTATAGCTATGATGTATTGTCATTAAACACCGGTGCAGATACCGATATGCGCTGGTCACATAATGCTGAGACGAGTAGCGTTATCGCTATTAGGCCATTATCAGAATTTATCACACATTGGCAGCAGATTCTGACGGATGCTCGACAATCTAAAAAATATCAACTGGCTATCATTGGGGCTGGAGCGGCAGCGATAGAGTTGGTCATGGCTGCTCAAGTCGCACTACAGCAAATCAACACTAACCATCAAGTGACACTGGTGTGCGGTGAGCATCTTTTATCGGGATTTAATCCGCGTTTTCAGCAGCGTGTTATGAAGCAGCTGCATCGCCATGGCATTAAGATGGTTCAGGAGCGTGCAACAGATTATCGTGATGGTCAGTTGTCAACCGCTACTGACTCGTTGACGATGGATACGGTTATCGCAGCGACTGGCGTGATGGGGTCGGCATGGACAGCCGCTACTGACTTGCAAACCATTGATAATGGTTTTATCGCTGTCAATGCCCTGCAACAAAGCGTCTCCCATCCGAATGTGTTTGCTGTCGGCGATGTAGCCACGCGAGTAGATGAAGACATGGCACATTCGGGAGTTCATGCGGTACGTGGCGGTGCTATAGAAGCTGATAATTTGCTAGCATATCTGAGAGGTGAGCCTATGCAGAACTATCAGCCCAAAACACGCACGCTATATTTATTGTCTTGCGGCGATAAATACGCTATCGGCAGTTGGGGCAGATTTAGCGTACAAGGTCGCTGGGTTTGGTATCTAAAGCGGCAAATCGACAAGCGCTTTATAAATACAAAATAACCCTGTTGACCCGCTTTATAATTTACATTTGACCATGATATTTCCTTTTTAATAAAAATATTAGGGACATAATACGGTATCATTGATTAGTTAAACTGGAAAGAAAGCATAAATTGATTAGTAACTTGTCAATAATAGCTATGATTTCTATTGTGGTTTAATGATGATACTCAAGATTTTTCATTATCAATGAGTTTGTATGACTACTGAGACTGAGTCAAAACTGACTTAATCTGCTAATAAAATGCTACTGAATGGATTCAATAATTTATGAAATCTACCATTGAACTACTCGAATTTACCGATTTCCCCGCTATCAAGCGCCGGCAACTGACGATATTACAAGTCAATATGGGTTACTTATGCAATATGTCTTGCGTCCATTGCCACGTGGCTGCCAGTCCTTATCGGACAGAGATGATGTCGCGTGAGCTGGTTGAGATGATACCCAAAGTGCTGCAAGCGCAAAATATTGATACGCTCGATTTGACGGGCGGTGCGCCTGAGATGCATGAGGACTTTAAGTATTTGGTAAAGGCGGCTCGCGCCTTAGGTGTCAAAGTAATAGATCGCTGTAATCTGACTATCCTCATGGAAGATGGGTATGAGGACATGGCGCAGTTTTTAGCAGACAATCAAGTTGAAGTAGTGGCATCCTTACCGTGTTATTCCTTAGAAAATGTAGACAAACAGCGGGGTAAGGGCGCGTTTGATGACAGTATATTGGGACTGCAAAAGCTCAATGCTTTAGGTTATGGCAAGCCTGATTCAGATTTGACATTGAATTTGGTCTATAACCCACAAGGTGCCACGCTGCCGCCCAATCAACAGCAGCTTGAAGCGGACTATAAGCGCGAGCTAAAAGAACATTTCGAGATTGAGTTTAATCAGTTGTTCGCTTTGACCAATATGCCGATTCAGCGTTTTGGCGCGGTGCTGTTGGCCAAAAACCAATTCCACCCGTATATGGATTTGCTCAAAGAAAATTACGTGGCTGCCAACTTAGCGGAAGTCATGTGCCGCTCGACCATCAGTGTCAACTGGTTGGGTGAATTGTTCGATTGTGACTTCAATCAGCAGTTAGAGATTCCTGTACCCAATAAGTCGCGTCAGCACCTAAGCGATTTGCTGACTCAAAACCCTTCTGGTGATGTTATCGCTATTGCTGACCATTGTTATGGTTGCACAGCAGGACAGGGGAGTAGTTGCGGTGGCGCGCTAGAAGAAGAGACAGCAGACCAGACGATAGAAAACACCTCATCGATTTAAACGGAGTTACTTATGAATATTTTTGATAGCATCAGTAAGAGCACAAGCAGTTTTTCAAGCAGTCGTTTAATGATAAAAACGGCAGTGGCCACTTCTATATTATTGGCCAGTGTCGCCAGTTATGCTGATTTCAATCATAGCACTTGGGACAGCTTACTCAACAAAAACGTCACTATGACCAATGGTGGTAAAGCCTCTGTCGTTAATTATAATGGCATGAAAGCGGACAAGAGCAAGCTTGATAGCTATATGGCGGCCACTAGCAAAGTCAGCCAGTCAGAATTTAACCGCTGGAGCAAAGACGAGCAGTTGGCATTTTTGATCAATGTCTATAACGCAGGTACGGTAGAGCTAGTGTTGACCAAGTATCCTAGTATTAAGTCGATTAAAGATATCGGTGGGATATTTGGCTCGCCATGGAAACAAGATTTTGTCACGCTACTAGGCAAAAAGCGCTCGCTCGATGACATCGAGCACAATCTAATCCGTGGCTCCAAACGCTACAATGAACCACGTATTCACTTTGCGGTGAACTGTGCTAGCATTGGCTGTCCAGCCTTGTTAGACGATGCTTTTACAGGCAGCAAATTGGATAAGCAATTAGAGCAAGTAACCAGTAAGTTCTTAGCTGATAGCAGCCGCAATCGTCTCAAAGGCGGCACACTTGAGGTATCGCCAATCTTTAAATGGTATAAAGAAGACTTTGAGTCGAATTGGCGCGGCACCAAAGATTTAGAAGGATTTTTAGCTCGCTATAGCTCGTCTTTAAGTCTTGATAAATCGCAAACGGCTGATCTAAAAGCAGGTAAAACGAAGATTGGCTATACCGATTACAATTGGAATTTGAATAAAAAGTAAGAATACGGCCAACTATGACATCGACGGTTTCTATCATTATTCCAGTACTCAATGAGGCAGATAATTTGCCTCATCTGTTTGCAAATATAGACAGCCTAAATCCCACACCGCAGCAAGCTATCTTGGTAGATGGTGGCTCAAACGATGATTCTATCGGCATAATTCAAAGCTTTATTAAAGAGTCAACGCTCGATAATTACCATAAAGTGGATTGGCAAATGATTGAGTCCAGAGCAGGGCGTGCGCAGCAAATGAATGCAGGTGCAGCATTAGCAACTGGCGATATCTTGCTGTTTTTGCATGCCGATACGCAACTGCCAATCCAAGCTATTGCAGAAGTAACCACCGCTATAAAACACTCAGAATGGGGTCGTTTCGATGTGCAGCTGAATAGCCGTCAGCCGATGCTTTGGCTAGTAAGTCGTATGATTAACTGGCGCTCACGATTGAGCGGAATCGCTACGGGTGACCAAGCTCTTTTTATCAAGCGTAAGCTTTTCGAACAAATCGGTGGTTATCCTAAACAGTCGCTGATGGAAGATGTCGAGTTATGCAAGCAGCTAAAAGGTGTCGCCAAACCTGCATGTTTGAAAAGTAAAGTCATCACCTCGGCCAGACGCTGGCAACAATATGGCACTTGGCGGACGATTGTCTTAATGTGGCATTTACGTTTTGATTATTGGCGTGGCGTGTCGGCTGATAATATTAAAGCGCGCTATTATAAATAAAAGAATAAACGCTTACTATGAATCAAAAATCACAAACTTGCATCATTCTTTTTGCCAAATTTCCCGCACAGGGTATGGCAAAGACCCGTTTGCAACCAGCGCTTGGCATTGAAGGTGCCGCGCAAATGGCACGGCAACTGCTGCTGCATAGCATAGAACAGGCCGTCGCTACTGGCTTTACGGTTGAGCTATGTGTTAGTCCTGCGCCAAGTGATCCTTGCTGGCAAGCGCTTGATTTGCCTGACTCACTGCAATGGTCAGCGCAAGTGGAGGGTGACTTGGGTTTTCGTATGCTGGGAGCCAGTCAGCGAGTATTGCAACGTTTTGAAAAGGTTTTATTAATTGGTACGGATTGTCCTAGCCTCACGGCAGCGCGTATTCAACTAGCAGCACAGCAGTTAGATCAGCATGATGCAGTCATGATTCCTGCATCAGATGGTGGTTATGTGTTGCTCGGATTTAAACAAGCGGATAAAAGTCTTTTTTCAAATATCAGCTGGAGTACGGCTAGCGTGGCTGCAGTGACTAGGCAGCGCTTTGCAACATTAGGTTGGACACTCGCACTATTATCACCTTTACATGATATTGATGAGCCTGAAGATTTGCAGTATTTGCCAAATGGCTGGCTGGATTCTCACGTCAATATCAAGGTCGATGACAGCTGATAAGCGTTTCAATAAATTGGCTAAAATAGTGCGGCTATATTTATCAAGGTCATCACTAAGACTTTCAACTGGATTGTACATTCAATAAGGATATTGTTATGCAGGACGTGGTTCAGGATTATTATGGTAAACAGCTACAAAGCACTGCTGATTTAAAGACCTCGGCGTGTTGCGATATTAGTAATATGCCTGAATGGCTCAAACCGCTGCTGGCTAATATCCATGATGACGTCTTGAGTCGTTATTATGGTTGCGGATTGGTTTGTCCGGCGTTACTTGAAGGCTGCCGCATTTTAGACTTAGGAAGTGGTTCGGGCCGCGATGTCTACGCACTAGCGCAATTGGTTGGCGAGACGGGGCATGTAGTCGGTGTTGATATGACCGATGAGCAATTGGCAATCGCAAAACAGCATCAAGACTATCATGTCGACAAGTTTGGCTATGATAATGTGACTTTTATAAAAGGCTATCTTGAAAAGTTAGATGAGCTAGCGTTAGCAGATAATAGCTTTGATATTATCGTCTCAAATTGCGTCATCAATTTATCCACTGATAAAGCCGCAGTGATGGCCAGTGTGCAGCGTTTACTTAAGCCCGGTGGAGAGTTTTATTTTTCTGACGTCTATGCTGATCGCCGTATTCCACAACACCTAATCGACGATCCTGTCCTTTATGGAGAGTGTTTGAGTGGTGCCTTGTACTGGAAGGACTTTAGCCGTTTGGCAAGAGGCGCAGGATTTTTAGACCCGCGTCTGGTCGAGGATCGCCCACTTGAGATTACTGATCCCGCATTGGCGGCTAAAATCGGTGACATTCAGTTTTTCTCTGCTACTTATCGTTTGTTTAAGATTGCCGCGCTTGAAGACGCCTGCGAAGATCATGGACAAGCAGTGATATACAAAGGATCTATTGAACAGTCACCTCATCGTTTTGATCTCGATAAGCACCATGCTATTGAGGCTGGTCGAGTATTCCCTGTCTGTGGCAATACGTTTCGAATGCTACAAGAATCTCGCTTTGCACCGCATTTTGAATTTATCGGTGATGACAGTCGCCACTACGGTATTTTTGCAGGTTGCGGCGAGCTAATGCCATTTAATCAGTCTGTAACGCTAGCATCTGAGCTGGGCGGCTGTTGTTAGTGTCAAAGCTGTGTATAGTCAGTGAAAAGTAATATCGATACATGACGTACTGCTGATATCAATTTTTCTTGCTTACTGTGCCTGCGCAGACAGAGGCTACAAAAAATTGATATCAGCAATACCGTAGCGTTTTTAGGATACTTTGACTATAGTTAGCGTACGTTGCAAATATACGAGCCAAAACCCTAAAAAAGGCCATTAATTCAAGTTAATGGCCTTTTTGTATATGCATGTTTGTATGTGTATGGGAATTTAACACTTTGCTGTCTGTCATTATTTCAAACAAGCATCTATCGATACACTTTTAAATATTTAGTACAGTAATGCAGCAAGTCTGGTTTTGGTCTGCTCGTCCATTACGTTCACAGGCGTTACCAGTGCTTGTGCTAAGGCATTATGTGCGATTGAATCTGGCAGCTCGGCGGCAATCAAAGCGACCGCTTCCTTAATTACTTTCTGAGCATTTTCGGCATTTTTCATCAGGTTTTTTATGGCGTAATCCGCACTGACTGCTTCTTCGGTAGGATGCCAACAATCAAAATCTGTCACCAAGGCCAACGTTGCATAAGCAATGCTGGCTTCACGTGCCAGTTTGGCTTCTGGCATATTGGTCATGCCGATAATACCTGCCTGCATTTGCCGATACCACTGGGACTCTGCACGAGTTGAGAACTGTGGTCCCTCGATACAGACATAAGTTGCCTGTGAGTGACATGCTCCCTCAAAAATATCTGCTTTGTCGTAAGCTCGCTTTAGGATATCTGCTAGGGCAGGACATAGTGGATCTGCCATCGATACATGAGCGACTGCGCCTTCACCAAAAAACGTACTGACTCGCTGCTTGGTCATGTCAATCATTTGATCGGGTATGACCATATCTAACGGCTCAATATGCTCTTGCAAAGAACCGACTGCGGATACTGATACGATATAGCGCACGCCTAATGTCTTTAGTGCATAAATATTGGCGCGATAAGGAACTTCGGACGGGATGAGTTTATGACCTTGACCATGCCGTGTCAAAAAAGCAACCGTCACACCCTCTAATTCACCAAGGACAATATCATCAGAAGGGCTACCATAAGGCGTCTGTATGGTGATATTGCGTTTATTGGTGAGTGATTGCATTTGATAGAGACCACTGCCGCCAATGATAGCAATGTCGGCAGAGTATTTTTGCGTGTTTTCTACTGCAATTGAAGTCATATCAGGTTCCAAATGATAGCTAGTAAAAGTTGTAAAAGCTGGTGTTACTCGCTTTTTCCTCAAAATATAGACAATAACAAAGGTCTTGGTAAACGGATTTTTTAGAAAGGGTTTTACATTCTAAATATAGCCACTAACGTTTAGGGCGTGTTGAACATTCACAAATAGGCACTGCTGATTGCGAAAACTGTTCTAGACAAGGCGTAAAACGACGGTAATGCTCATGCCTTAACTAGGTTTACAACGCAGCATAGGGCAGTTTTCGCATCAGCTCTAATATCAACAGAGGGAGACAGGACTATTTTTTGCCATTTCATGGTTAAAAATAGACGCTTAGAATGACTAAACTTACTGTTTTTAACATCGAACTGTCTAAAAAATAGTCTCTGTCAGTGCCATGGTCGAATGTTCAACACGCCCTAGTGACTCTCTTATACATACCTTGAGCAAGCGCCTTAACTGTCATCGCCTGACTTTGTACAAAGCCATTGCACTTAGGCAGGTCATCATCCATATCTTGGACTCGGCGATTATAAAATAGATGCATGCTAGGTTCAGGTAGCGCGGCGACATTAGGGAGATTTGTCGTGGGTATTAATATGAGGTTTCCGCCCACTGCTGTTTCTATACTGGGTTTATTGCAGCGCGTACACAGCCCGCGGCTAATATTTGGCGGAAGTTTCCAACGGCGGAATTTGGTTCTAATCAGGTTTAACTTACTCACATCCGATTTGAGTAAAATCGTTACATCATTATACGCTTGGCCAGTGAATTCTTGGCAAATAGTACAGTGGCAGATAAAGCGGCCGATGGGCTTATTATTGATAGTATAGGTGTTGCTAGAACAGGAGCAAGAGCCTTCCTGTGGTATAAATTCGCTGCTCATTGGTCAATCCTTATCAACAAAGTTGTTATTATTTATCGTACTCAAAACATAGCACTATCTTAGCTTACTATAGTCGGTTCAAGATGATTTAGATACAAGAAAGGCGTGTGAAAATACTACACATAGTAGACTGAGCAAGCCTGACCCCTTGTCCAATTTTTATAGGATTGACTGCACTATAAGTATTGCTACGGGTAATCATAAATACCCTTATTTCTGTTTGGGTAATGATAAAGGTTTACACTCGGTCTAATTTTTGTTTAAATAGTTTAACTAATGAAACTTTGTTCCGCATGGCAGAACATTCTAAATGCCCATCAATTAGACAAATTACTATTTTTGACTCAAAACGCTTTATTTGTAAGGTTTTGATAGAAGGTAGGCTACGGTTTATTTATGACAGAAATTACTATACTATTACAGGTCTGTAACGCATTAACATTTAAATGTTGATGCAGTTAGATGTATTAAACTGATTATTTCAAGGATGAATGCAATGCTCAAATTCACAAAATCTCCGTTATTTTTATCAGCGATGTTAAGTGCCACTCTAGGCCTAACTGCATGCTCATCGCCAAGCTCAGAAAGCACTGACAGTACGGAAACAGACAGTGCTGCCACTGCTGATGCTACTGCCGCCGATAAGCTAGATACCAAATTTCTTACCATCGCCACAGGCGGGGCATCTGGTCCTTATAACATCATTGGGACGTCATTGTCCGAAATCTATGTCAAAACTTTTGGGGTCAACTCAAAGACACAAACCACGGGCGCATCAGTCGAAAACGTCAATCTATTGACCCAAGGTAAAGTCGATATGGTATTGGCGCTCAGTGATGTGGTCACGGACGCAGTCGAAGGTAAAAATAACTTTGATAAGCCGATCGCTAACATTCAACAAATTGCTGTCTTGTACCCTAATGTGGTGCAAATCGTCACCACCAAAAAATCCGGTATCAAAAGCATTGAAGACTTACGAGGCAAGCGCATCGCTGTAGGCGATCAAGGCTCTGGAACGGAAGTAAATGCGCGAACTTTATTAGAAGGGTTTGGCATCACGTATGATGATGTCACAGTCGATTATTTGGGCTTTTCTGAAGCGGCTGATGGTATGAAAGCAGGTAAAATTGAAGCGGCTTTCTTTAGCAGTGGTCTTCCGAACTCTTCATTGATGGAGCTAGAGCAGGGCTTAGACTTGCAATTGATTACCATCAACCAAGACAAGCTAAAAGAAATCATTGCGACCAAGCCTTACTTCAAAACCTTTGAGATTCCTGCTGGCACGTATGGCAACGAAACCGCTATTCCAACCGCAGCAATCATGAATGCTCTGTTGGTTAGCTCTGATCTATCTGAAGCTGATGGTTATAAGTTAACCAAAACATTATTTGAGAACTTGGAAGGTCTAAAAACAGCACACCAAGCGGCAAATGATATCAGCTTAGAGACTGCCCGTGAAGGCATGGTCGCCCCAATCCATCCTGGCGCTAAAAAGTACTATGACGAACAAGCAGCCAAATAATTCATTATGGCTATCAACTGGCGCAGCATTTATTGCCGCGCTGGTTTTTTTTACGCTATGGATGGGCTTTGTTCTCCAGCCTGTGGTCGAAGTGCGGATCAAAGGGCTAGAGGGGTCTGACGATAAGGTGTGTTACTTCGTCGAGCCTGATTTTCAGCTACGCTGGATACATTCTGTAGAAAAGCAATGGTGGGAGGAGCAATACCAACGTGAGAGCGATGGCCTGCTGCTGACCACCACGTATTTTGAAGCTTTTGGCGCAGGTACACCCTCAACCGAAGCGCTTGCTCCCATACAAAAACCTGGCTATCTGGGTTATCAAATCAATGAAAAGCTCCCTAACTTAAATTGGATCGTATCCAGACTGACCAAAGGCGAGATTGATTATGGCGACCACCGTGTTTTGATTCACCAGATGGTGCCGGACTATTCTGAAGTAGTGATCATGCCTAAGACGTATGGTTTAATTGATAGACTTAAAAAGGACTTGTGTCATGAACTCCCAAGTGACGGATCACGGTAGCGTAACTACCATGCCAGACGCTGATGTTGATAAAGATGCTGAGGCAGATGCGATCAACAAAGCGGTATTGGAAAAATATGACCGAGAGTCAATCACGCGTCATATCACCCAAGGACCAGTGAAGTATCTCATCGCTGGAATTTGTATACTCTATTCCCTTTTTCACTTATATATTACTTTTAATCCGATGCCAGCATTGCTACAACGCTCTGTACACGTGGGCGTTGGTTTTGCATTAATATTTTTGATTTTCCCTGCTAGCAAAAAAAGTAGCCGAAAAAGTGTGGCATGGTATGACTGGATTTGGTTTGCGCTGTCTTTATCTGGCATGGGCTATCTGATTTATGAGTATCAAGACATTGTGACCTCGCGTGGCGGTATGGCAAATCAGGTTGATGTGATATTTTCACTGATTACCGTGGTCTGTGTACTAGAAGGCAGTCGCCGAATCACTGGTTGGATTTTGCCGATATTAGCAGGGATATTCTTAGCGTATCCATTTGTCAGTCATTTGGATTTTATGCCCGATCGGCTACTGACTCGCCCTTATGATATGGGTGATATTTTTGGTCAACTATTCTTAAAAACGGAAGGCTTGTATTCGGTTGCGATTGGTGCATCAGTCACGTTCATTTTCTTGTTCATTCTCTTTGGTGCGTTCTTAGCACGCTCAGGAATGGGACAGTTATTTAATGATTTGGCACTGGCCATCGCTGGTCACAAAAAGGGTGGGCCTGCAAAAGTAGCGGTCATCTCTAGTGGTTTTATGGGCAGTATTAATGGCTCTGCGTTATCGAACGTGGTCAGTACCGGTGCCTTTACCATTCCGTTAATGAAAAAGGTCGGCTACCACAAAGATTTCGCGGGTGCCGTTGAGGCGAGTGCCTCTGTTGGCGGGCAGATATTGCCACCGATTATGGGTGCGAGTGCGTTCATTATGGCGGAGACCACAGGCTTGCCGTATAGCACGATTGCATTAGCAGCATTACTACCAGCGATTTTGTATTACTTGGGCGTCATTGCGCAGGTGCATTTTCGCGCTGGACGTCGTGATTTAAAAGGCATCGCTAAAGAGAACTTGCCAGCAGTAAAAGAGGTGCTAAAAGCGCGCGGTCATATGCTATTACCGATTGTCTTTTTGGTTTTCTTATTAATCAGAAATGTCCCTGTCGGTTATGCAGCGGCTTATACCATTGGTTTTACGGTTGTAGTCAGTATGCTGCGAAAAGAGACTAGAATGGGCTTTTCCGACATTTTGGGGGCATTAGAAGATGGCGCTCGCCAATCGCTTGCCGTGATGGCTGCTTGTGCGGTCGTCGGTATTATCATCGGGGTCGTGAGTTTGACCAGCTTTGGTACGGTCATGACGTCATCTATCGTAACGCTAGGCGCAGGGTCGTTATTCTTTACGCTTATTTTAACGATGCTTGCCTCAATGGTTTTAGGTATGGGATTACCGTCTATTCCGGCCTATATCATTACCGCGACGATGGCAGCGCCTGCATTAGCAGGTTTTGATATTCCGATTTTGTCAGCGCACATGTTTGTTTTCTATTTTGGTATCTTTGCCAATATCACACCGCCTGTATGTCTGGCAGCCTTTGCTGGTGCGGGTATATCCGGTGGCGATCCGATGAAAACAGGATTTTTATCGCTGAAACTAGCTTTGGCTGGATTCATCGTACCGTTTATGTTTATCTACAATCCAACGATGCTGATGATAGATCCAACAGGTTTGGCAGTTACGGCGAAAGATTTCCCATTGCCGCCTATTATCGATATCATCACGGTGGTAGTGACTTCAGTGACGGGTGTCATCGCGTTAAGCTCGGCACTCGAAGGATACTTCAGAGGCGGTATGAATACACTGACTCGTATCATCTTAGCTATTGGTGCTTTACTATTGATTTATCCTGAGATTACCACTGGTATCGCAGGTGGGATTATTGTCCTTGGTATTGCTATGTTGAATATAAAAACGAACGGAAAGCCAACACCAACTTTAACTGTTTAAAGCGTTGGCTTTGAAAGCTTTAAAGCCTTTAAAGGTTTATTAAAGTCACAAAAAAAGGGTGAATAACAAATCTGTTATTCACCCTTTTTCTATTCTTAGGATATGTCTTAGCAACTAGTCTCACATCACTTTATTGCTAAATTAGCAGCCAAGTTTGCCTTCAGCTTCTAATGCTTTTTTGCTGCGAATTGGTGCAGGGCAATCTTCGCCATAGTATTGACGATCTGCGAAGTAGCTTGAGCGTACCATTGGGCCTGCCCAAATGCTAAAGAAACCAATTTTTTTGCCGTAGTCCATATAGCGTTGGAACTCATCTGGATGGACATAACGGTCAACGGGCGCATGATTTTTACTAGGCTGTAGATACTGACCAACCGTAATCATGTCTACGTCATGGGCTTTTAGATCATCAAGTAGTGCATAAATCTCTTCTTCAGTTTCACCAAGGCCGACCATGAAGCCACATTTGGTAGCGATATCTGGACGACGCTCTTTATACAGCTTGAGCAAGTCGAGTGAATGCTGATAATCAGAACCCGGACGGAACGCTTTATATAGGCGTGGCACGGTTTCGATATTGTGGTTAAAGACATCTGGTGGCGTTTCAGTTAGCAAGTCTAATGCTACTTCCATACGACCACGGAAATCAGGAACCAATATCTCAATCAAGCAATTTGGGCTGAGCGCTCTGGCTTCATTAAGCACTTCAACAAAATGAGCAGCACCGCCATCTTTTAGATCATCGCGATCGACGGAGGTAATAACCGCATACTTCAGTTTTAGACCTAAGATCGTCTCAGCCGTATGACGAGGTTCGTCGGCATCGAGATTGTTAGGGCGACCATGTCCGACATCACAGAAAGGACAGCGACGGGTACAGATATCACCCATAATCATAAAGGTGGCTGTACCATCAGCGAAGCACTGTGGCAAGTTTGGACAAGCCGCTTCTTCACAGACGGTATAGAGCTTTTGCTCACGTAGCGTTGCTTTGATGCGAGCCACTTCAGCAGGTGATGACATTTTGACCCGAATCCAATCTGGCTTTTTCTTCGCCTCGATGGTCGGGATCACTTTAATTGGGATACGGGCAACTTTATCGTAGCCACGTAGTTTTTCTCCCTGAACTGCTTTTTTGGGTTTAGCTTTGGCAGCAGGAACGTGTGTTTGTACGGCTAATGAGCTCATAGTCTTATCCTAAACCCTGATAATCCTAAACCTTTGTAGGATAAGGGTTTTGTTTATTATTTTCTAAGAATAGGTCGTAAAATTCGTATAGGGATTATAGCAAATCTCAGTCTAAATTTCATCCAACCGTTTTATAATACTGTTATTGATTTTTCAGCATTGAAACAGGCCAAGTAACCGTATAAAAATACCTTATATTTTTTTAATAAATATTGACTATGGAGGCGGGAAAGCGCTTTGCTGGTTAACATTTTGCCCATTTTAAGCTATATTAGCGGGGATAATTATTCCATTTGGTACATAGGCGCAGGCTGTCATGCTGACTACCCACGTATTGTGCTAATCCCCAACTAACGAGGACGACTATTGTGTTAGAAGCTTATCGTAAACATGTCGAAGAACGTGCTGAGCTAGGAACGGTTCCGCTACCACTGAACGAAAAACAAGTAGCAGAGTTGGTTGAACTTTTAAAAACGCCACCTGCAGGTGAAGATGCGTTCTTGATGAACTTGCTAGAAAACCGTATTCCTGCTGGTGTTGACCAAGCTGCTTACGTTAAAGCGGCATTTTTAGCGGCGATCCTTAAGGGTGAAACATCTTCACCGCTTATCAGCAAGCAAAAAGCTGTTGAAATTCTAGGCACCATGCAAGGTGGTTACAACGTGCAGCCATTGGTTGCCGCATTAGATGATAAAGAAGTTGCACAAGACGCAGCTGAAGCATTGAAAAAGACGTTGCTAGTATTTGATGCGTTCAATGACGTGACTGAAAAAGCAGAAGCGGGCAATACCATCGCAAAAGAAGTCGTTCAATCTTGGGCTGACGCTGAATGGTTCTTGAACCGTGCTGCCGTACCAGAAAAGACCACTTACACGACGTTTAAAGTCACTGGCGAAACCAACACCGATGACTTGTCACCTGCGCAAGATGCATGGAGTCGTCCAGACATCCCATTGCATTCATTAGCCATGCACAAAAACTCTCGTGACGGCATCAATGCTGATGACGAAGGCGTTGTTGGCCCAATGAAGCAGATCGAAGAGCTGAAGAAAAAAGGCCATCAATTGGCTTATGTTGGTGATGTCGTCGGTACAGGTTCTAGCCGTAAGTCTGCGACCAACTCAGTACTTTGGTTAATGGGTGATGATATCCCTAACGTGCCAAACAAACGTGGCGGCGGTCTAGTACTTGGTAACAACATCGCGCCTATCTTCTTTAACACTATGGAAGATTCTGGCGCATTGCCAATCGAAAAAGTGAATGTTGATAACCTAAACATGGGTGATGTATTTGACATCTATCCGTATGAAGGCAAAATCACTAAGCATGACTCTGATGAAGTATTGTCTACGTTCAAGCTAAACTCGCCAACTTTGCTTGATGAAGTTCGCGCTGGTGGCCGTATTCCATTGATCGTTGGTCGTGGTTTGACCAACCGTGCTCGTGAATACATGGGTCTTGGTCATTCAGACATTTTCGCTAAGCCAGAAGAGCCAGTTGATACTGGTAAAGGCTTTACTCTAGCGCAAAAAATGGTTGGTAAAGCTTGTGGTCTAGAGGGCGTACGTCCTGGTATGTACTGTGAGCCTAAGATGACTACGGTCGGCTCTCAGGATACGACTGGTCCGATGACGCGTGATGAGCTAAAAGATTTGGCTTGCCTAGGTTTCCAAGCAGATCTAGTGATGCAGTCATTCTGCCACACTGCTGCTTATCCAAAGCCAGTTGACGTTGAAACTCAGCACACACTACCTGACTTTATCATGAACCGAGGCGGCGTAAGCTTACGTCCGGGCGATGGTATCATCCACTCATGGTTGAACCGTATGTTACTTCCAGATACCGTTGGTACTGGTGGTGACTCGCATACTCGTTTCCCAATGGGTATCTCGTTCCCAGCGGGTTCTGGTCTGGTTGCATTTGCAGCAGCGACTGGTGTTATGCCACTTGATATGCCTGAGTCTGTCCGTGTACGCTTCGTTGGCGAACGTCAGCCTGGTATCACGCTACGTGACTTAGTGCATGCTATTCCTTATCAAGCGATCAAAGAAGGTCTCTTGACTGTCGATAAGAAAGGTAAAGTCAACGAGTTCAACGGCCGTATTCTTGAAATCGAAGGTCTAGAAGACTTGACTGCTGAGCAGGCGTTCGAATTGTCTGATGCGTCAGCTGAGCGTAGTGCTGCTGGTTGTACGATTACTCTATCTGAAGCGTCAGTGACTGAGTATTTAAACTCAAACATCACGCTACTTAAGTGGATGATCTCAGAAGGCTATGGCGATGCGCGTACTATCAGCCGTCGTGTTGAGCAGATGCAAGATTGGTTGGCTAACCCAAGCCTGATGCGTGCTGATGCTGATGCTGAGTACACGATCGATATGACTATCGATATGAGCACGATTAAAGAGCCGATTCTTTGCTGCCCGAATGATCCAGATGATGCTAAGACACTAGCTGACGTCGCTGGTGATACCATTGATGAAGTATTCATTGGTTCATGTATGACCAACATCGGTCATTTCCGTGCCGCTGGTAAACTGCTACAAGATGTACCAGCAGGTAGCTTAAAAACTCGTCTATGGATTGCGCCACCAACGAAGATGGATGCGCGTCAATTGATGGAAGAAGGTTATTACAACATCTATGCACAAGCCGGCGCTCGTACTGAGATGCCAGGTTGTTCATTATGTATGGGTAACCAAGCACGTATCGCACCGAAGTCTACTGCGGTATCGACCTCAACTCGTAACTTCCCGAACCGTTTAGGTCAAGGCGCTAACGTATACCTTGCTTCTGCAGAGCTTGCAGCGGTAGCAGCGGTACTTGGTAAATTGCCAACGAACGACGAATATCAGCAGTATGCTGGTATGCTTGATAGCATGGGCGAGGAAGTGTATCAGTACATGAACTTCGACCGTATGACTGATTATACTGAAGAAGCAGATAAAATTAACGTTGCTCAGTTGACCTAATTTTGGTTAAATTTTAAGTTAAACGTTTTTAAGTTTTAAAAATAAGCCCCGTATCATGATGATGCGGGGTTTTTTATTTTCAATATCAATAATGCATTTAACTATAATCACGACAGGAGTTGTCGTAATAGACATACGTCTATACTCAAAATTCTTAAAATATATGTATAATCAAGAAATAAAATTGTCATAGGAATTAGAATGAGTTTTTCAATAGAAATACTATTAGGACTTTTAGCAGTGATAGCCGCTATTACTGTGCCACTCATTATCTATTTCCTGCAAAAAAGTAAAAAGAGATTGGCTTATGAAGTTGTTTCAAATACACAGTTAGTTGGAGTTAAAAGTGAGGTTCAAAATAAGATTAAAATTTATTATGAAAATAAACTTGTTGAAAATGTACATCTAGTATCAATTAGGATAATTAATAGTGGTAACCAACCGATTTCAATAGACGATTTTGCGAGACCAATCAGTATACAACTTGGTAGTAGTACAAACATTTTGACGTGTGAAGTGTTAGAACAAAGTCCGAAAGACTTAGATATAAGTATTTTAAAAATGCAAAATAGTGTCGAAATTCAACCTCTATTACTTAATCCAAATGACAGTTTTAATTTAAATATTCTTCTAAGTGATTACAGGGAAGAGCTAGAGGTTTCTGCTAGGGTCAAAGGGGTTGCTAAGGTTGAAATTTATAGAGAACCTCCACCAGTTTTAAATCTTATTTTGCTATTTATAATGGGTCTTTCAGTATCTTTATGCTTGCTCTATGTTGTCTTTAAAGACCTTGTGGAGAGTTATTTCGGTACTAATAGTGAAATATTAGTTTATATTATAATAAGCCCTATTATTATTATATTTACTTATATAATTAGTAGCCTTATTGTTGAGATTATAAAAAGCTGTTTTGTGAGGAAAGTTAAAGAGATCAATTCTGAGAAAAATGAGGAGTAATCTTTCTGTAAAATACTCAATATTCTTTTAAATAATATTCATACAAGCCGTTGTTCATACTTCAAGGTACTTTATCAGGTCTCATAATATGATAGGTGTACTGGCTGATTTTTTACACCATCTTCTGTATAATATAGGGGCAGGCGGAAACCGTGGCTCTGCACTCAATCTATCTTTTTTCTCTCGGGACGGACCGATACTTTGATATGCACTTAGGTGCTTTGGAGTCTTGGTTGATTACTTTATCCCCACTCAAACGTCGTATTGTCTACGTGATTCTGTTTGAGATTATCGCAATTATTTCCTCTACCTTTGTATTGATGAAACTGAGCAATAGCGATGCAGCAGACTCTCTACCCGTCGCGATGATGGTATCTCTGGCTGCAATCATTTGGAACTTTGTATACAACACCGCTTTTGAAACTTGGGAGGAGCGCAGGCAGATAGCAGAGCGCACGCTGCTGATTCGTAGTGTCCATGCATTGATATTTGAAATCGGTTTGGTTTTGATCTGTTTGCCGTTATATATGTTTTGGTATCAGGTTGGTTTGCTCCAAGCATTTATAATGGAAGCCGCTTTACTCGTATTTTTCTTGATTTATAATTTTGTGTTTACCTTTATCTTTGACAAGGTATTTACCTTACCTTATCACTATAAGTCAGCATCTGCTTCTTAACCACAGACATAAACGAAAAAAGGGCTACCATATTGGTAGCCCTTTTTTTGATGCTATGGATAGTGAATTATCTGGTTAAGAATAGGTTCAGCCGCCAAATTGAACAGCCTATTACCCAGTTATTTTCCCTGATAAACTGGCTTGCGCTTTTCCATAAAAGCGGTAATGCCTTCTTTAAAGTCATCGGTGACTGCCATCGTATTTTGTTGTTCAACTTCCATATCAAGCGCTTCGTTTAATCCAGAAAAAGCGTGAACATTGATCATATGTTTCATTGATGCCAATGCTTTACCCGGTAATTGACTCAAACGAGTGGCAAGAGCCTGCACACTTGCGTCTAATTCATCTGCGCTGACGACACTATTTACTAAGTCTAAACGTGCCACATCGTCTGCTTTGAGCTTATCACCTAGCATCACCAGCTCAGTGGTCTTGGCAGCACCGATTAATTGATTTAGTAGATAAATACCACCAGCATCTGGAATCAGACCGATATTGACAAAGGCTTGGACGAATTTTGCATTGTCAGCGGCGATACGGAAATCGCAAGTCAGTGCCAGATTCATGCCCGCACCAGCGACCGCACCTTCCAATTTAGCAATAATTGGCTTGTGAATATTACGCAGCTTTAAACTCACTTCAGCGACTTCACGTAGCATAAAATCCAGCTTCGCAACCAATGCCTCAGACTCCATACCGTTCTCTAGCATTTCACCGATATGACCACCACTAGAAAAATTATTGTTTGACCCTTGTAGCACAATCACGCGTACGTCTGCGTCTTTATCCGCTTGATCAAGCGCATCTATCATTGCGTTTTTTAATGGCGTGCTAAAGGCATTTAGGGTCTTAGGATCGTTCATGGTGATGGTAGCGATATGATTTTCGCTTTGATACTCGACTAGAGATGGTGACATCTTGGCTTTCCTTAGTTAAATTAGCTGGGTAATAGAGGGTTCAAAATAGAAGCTGAGCAGGTTTTGTAACAAATAATTCACTATTGATTACTATAGCAGCTTGCTATGATTATAAAAGCAAGTTTTGTGGGCGCTTAGGACAAATAGACAGTGTGGTTTAATTTATCTCGCTGTGCTAATTCCTAAGGAAGTAGCGATAAAAACGGTCCATTCAGAAATAAGACTGTTAACTGAGTGGCTGGTGAATTATGCTAAAAGAACAGTGGAAAAAGTAAAGTGTTAGAAAGACAGGGCTAAAAAGAAAAGACAGTCATACGCTTAGGATCTGTTGAACATTAATTTTTTGATCGATTACACAAGGAAGTTGTTATGCCAAAGATAAAAATCAATAACGCCAATATCTATTACGAAGATAGCGCCCCAAATGATACGCAAAAACCAGTCATGGTCTTTGCTCACGGGCTACTTTGGAACACTAGAATCTATGACAAACAAGTCGAGTATTTTCAGGACAGCTATCGCTGCATCGCTTTTGACTTTCGCGGACAAGGTCAGTCGCAAATTACCAAAGACGGCTACGACATGGACACCTTGGCAGATGATGCTATTGGTCTACTAGCAGCACTCGATATAGACAGCTGTCATTATGTCGGTCTATCGATGGGCGGCTTCGTTGGACAACGCATCGCTATCAAAAAACCAGAGCTGTTAAACTCATTGACCCTAATAGATACTTCGGCTGATGCTGAAGACCCTGATAATATTCCTGGCTACAAAAAGCTCATTACGGCTATTCGTTGGTTGGGTATGAAAAGGGTGAGTAAAAAAGTCATGCCTATTATGTTTGGCAGCACTTTTTTGACAGACAAAGCCCGTAAAACCGATCAAAAAGAATGGTTGGCGATGCTCAACGGTAATCGCAAAGGTGGCGTCGTCAAAGCCACGATGGGAGTCATCGAACGTGACGCTGTCTATGATCAGCTCGATAGCATCACGACGCCTACTTTAATCATCGTTGGTGATGAGGATGTCGCTACTCCTTACGACAAAGCTGAGCGTATGCACTTCGCCATCGATGGCTCTAAGCTTGCGATAATAAAAGGCTCTGGACATACTTCAACGGTAGAAGAGCCTGAACAAGTCAATAAAGTGCTGAGTCATTTTTTGACGAGCTGTGTATGATAAATACTGCTAACTCATAATAATAAAGACGCCGTTATCATTGATTTGATAACGGCGTCTTTGGTTTCAATGCTAAATAATCTAGAGTTACAGTCGTGATGTGTAGCTAAAGCTACAGTCGTGATGCATAGTCACTATGACCATCATTGATGGTGCCGAATACGTCGGCACGATTGACGATTTCGGTCGCCCATGCACGATGCGTGGCAGGCTCTAGCATGGTGTTGTTGTATTTGAACACCGCTTTGGCTTCGCTATGCAATATGGCTTGTGCCTCATCTAACGTGCTCATCGGCACACAGTAGGCCTGCTGGACTAAAGCGATTTGGCTAGGATGGATGACTGTTTTACCGACTAAGCCCAAGCTGACATCTCGGGTCAGCTCTTGCATAAACAGCGTTGGCTGATCTAAATACTCAAAGACCGGCGCAGTGAGGTAAAAGCCATGCGGCACAAAGCAGCCAAGCAGCTGATAAACAAGAGTACCGATAGGGGTGTCATAGACAATACTGTTTTTCGGACGACGCAAGCGCAGCGCGGCAAACAAGTCATTGCCGCCGATACGTAGCGCAAAGACTGGCTGGCTAAAGGCTTCTTTAAAACCAATGGCCAGTTCTTGATTGTGATGCGGGTTAAATAGGGCCGCGGTCTCAAGCGTGGGCATGAGCAACTGATCGATACTGAGATTCTGACAGGCCATCCGCCAGTCGGATAAGCTATACATATCGACTTTGGGCATGACGAAGCCGTCGATAAGATCTATATGAGTATAATCTGCCAGTTGTTGCAACATCATCGGATTGCGCGGGCGTATAAAGACCAGTGGGCGCGTCGGATGCTGGTTTTTTTGTTCTGACTGCTGTTCTGACTGCTGTTCTGATTGCTGCTCTGATTGCTGCTCTGATTGAAGGCCAGATTCTCTTGATGGATCATTGATACTATCGACGTGTATCGCCCAAGTATTGAGCAGGGTTTGCAGTCGTGTCAGTGCCAGCTCGACATCGCTGTGACTAACGGCATCTTCTAGGCAGATAATAATACTATTAATCGTTGGTAATTTATCACGCTTAATGACTTGCCAAATATCTTGGCGAGTAGCAGGCATATAAAGGCTCGCACCCAGCTGATACGGATGATGAGTACTGGGCTTGACCATCACATGCCGTTCAGTGATGAGATGCGCATAAGACTGAGTATAGTTATAAAGGTTTGATTCGTTATTTGACATAATTGGCATCGTAAATAGTGATAAATGAGTGGTTATACATGGTCATAACAGACAGCTTATATCGTTGATTCAGCTGTCTTTGCTACGCTGCTTGATAAGAGTGATGGCTTGATAGGGTAGTATTTTATCACCTAATACACTGATATTGATATTTCGCTGCGCACATAAATGTCGCAACAATACAGTATCAGGATGCTCAGCAGTGGCTAATAGGATGCGCTCAGGATCACGGCGCAATATCGCCCGTGTTGCCTCTGCAATCGTTGGCTTAATACGGTTGCGATTGGTGATAGCGTAGTCCGCTGCCAGCTTATGGATTAATTCAGCAGTTTGGTAGCGCGGCTGCTGGTAGGTTGGCAAGCACTGTGGAGGCGTGCTCAATGAACGCCGTGCCGCATCAATATGATTGATAAATGCTAAGCTATGATCTACCGCGACCAAATTATCATAAAAGACGCTGCGATGGAGACCTGATTGCGGCTCGGTATACAAGCTACGCGAAATCAAACCCGAGACGGTACTGTTTAGCAGTCCCGATGGTATCAACCAATCTTCTTCACTAGCCGACAGCCAAGCAACGCCAGCGGGATCAGCGAGTGTTAAGAGGGGTATGACGGTAGTGTTATTGACAGTACCTTGATCAGAAGTGCTTTGATCAGAAGTGCTTTGATCAAAAGTATCTTGACCAAAAGTGCCTTGACCAAAAGTGCTTTGATGAAAAATATTGGCAAAATGTACATGACTAGGGTCGCTGAACGCTTCAAGACTCCGCGCCAATTCTTGATAAATGGCACCTTTGCCCGTCCAGCCATCGACGAATACCATGGGGCTGTCTGGATAAGCATCCAGCAGCATTTGCAACGCGACTGGATCAAGCCCGCGATCTCGAATGATGCTGATGCCATAATGCACACATGGCAATGTGTAGCTGCTATCGATATCTGTTAAAGCGCGCTGCAATAATACCCCAATCGGCAAACCTGCTCGTACCAAGCTGACCAATACTAATGGGCGCTCAGCGTTAACCGCTTGCTCGAAAGTATTGTGCAATGTGTAAGCCAAGTTGGCAATATCAGTCGCAGTCCTCGTCGTGCCTTGCGTTAGTGCCTGAGAATATAGCTGCTCGTGCATCGCAGTTGGCGCGGCCTCTAAGGTCAGC
This sequence comes from Psychrobacter sp. Pi2-51, assembly GCF_904846665.1. Lineage (NCBI taxonomy): Bacteria > Pseudomonadati > Pseudomonadota > Gammaproteobacteria > Moraxellales > Moraxellaceae > Psychrobacter > Psychrobacter sp. Pi2-51. The sequence goes on along the minus strand of NZ_CAJHBP010000006.1, from coordinate 76,476 downwards.
ATGTCTGAATAGTGCCGTTGCCCACTTTGGATCAGCGCTTCTTTTTGGCTAACAGGTACATCAGCGACCGCGTCTTTATCGACAATATCGAGCAGCACGGTCACATCGCTGGCAAGATAGCTGCCTGAGCCGTATTTCTCTAGTTTTTGAATATAAAGGTTAGTCATAGAAGGTTTTTTACTCGTATAAGCTGCTGTTGTTATAATTATTGAGAACTAAGATGGTCATGTAGCTGACCATGGTTGGGCATACCGTACCAGTCCAATAGCTGTAGAAAAGGCAAGTCGGCTAAGCTATCACCAAAACCAAAACTGGGGCGCTGGCTGTCTAAATGATTCTCTAATAAAAACTGTACTGCATGGCGCTTGTGAACCGCATGCGGCAGTATCGCTAAGTTATTGGCATTCACATGGACATAAAAATCTTGATCAAAATTTGGTATGAGTGTGGGTAGCTGCTTGGCTAAATCGGCTAATACTTGATGATCTTTTTGCGCGTGTTTAATCGCCAAATAAATAGTGAGTTCACTGGCAATAAAAACATCGCTATGCGGGGTAAGTTTTAAGCCATTATTAGCCTTGATGTCTTCTTGGTTATGATTACCAATCAAGTCAGTCAACTGCTTTAGTTTGGCTTGTAATGGTGCAAGCTGCTCATGCATATACTGCTGCCATGCGCTTAACAGCTCACCCTCAGCCGTTAAAATAATCGCGCCATGGGTTAAGACTTGCCAACTGTAAAAAGGCAATTTAACACGTTTGATTTCATCACGGTCACGTGCCGTCACTACTATCAATTCGGTACTAGCCAAGAGCCAATTAAAGAGTGAGGCTTGGCGCTGACTCATAAAGCTTAACGGTTCGCCTTGCTTATTGACCGTGGCGCAAACCAAATTTTCAGGTTCAGTAGTAGGCAAATCCCATGCGTCGATTTTACGCTGGGTTTGAAATAAGGTATCGTCCAAATCCATAAGTGCGTAAGGTTTAATAATGTCGGGATTGGCTTGGAAAAATGGCGTAGTCATAGAAATGTCCGTAAATCATGGGTTTAAAAATCATTGAATAACTTACAGCGTAGGACTCACCACCAGTACATTGTCTAAATTTTGCCACAGGTCATCAACACTATCGCTTGCGGTTTCTACACACAATACGATCAAGTCCCAATCACTAGGCTCAACATTATAAGCAAAGTTGGTCATACCAAGCCCATAATTATCGCCAAAGCTCAGCATCGTCGTAATCGCACCACCAAGCGCAATCGGTGAGCGGGTCAACGCACTAAAGTTAACGATAGCACCTGTGTCTGAGTCTGGCTTTTGAGCCGCTGCCTCAAGCCATTCCGCCAATAAAAATGGTAACCAAACAAACTCATTGCTGCCCAATACCAAAATTCTTTTTGGCAACTGAGTAACATCAAAGATTTTTTGATCATTAAAGCTTTCTTGGTCATTAAAACGTGCAAATGCAGCCTGAAAACTTGAAAGATACTTATCAAACCCCTCTGTACTGTCTAGCGTTGGAAAACGCCCCCAGTTGCCCGTATGACCAAGCGCCTGACTACCAGCAGCAGTGGTATCAACTGATGGCATCGTGATGGGTTCAGGATTGGGTGCATCTGTCCATTGCCATGCGCCAGACAATAAGTGATGACGATGAAACTCAATACCCGTCAAACGATCCGCCATCCGCGCAGGCTTGGCATCCTCTGTCTGCTTGTTCGTGTTTTCTTGATCCAATGACCAATCCACCAAAGTGGTGAGATGTACTTGCTTTAATTGTGTCAGCCCTGCATTGCGTAAGGCAGTGACGACATTGACGCATGTATTACCCGTTGACGCCTCATCATCGACCATAATCAGCGTTTTACTGGCCAGTAACTGCTCTTGAGCGACACTATCAGAGCTTTGATAAATTAAATGCTGGCTGGCATGACTGTGGTCTTCACAAAAAGTCGTCAGTAAAGAGTCGGCACCATTAGGATCACTACTTTCATCGTGCTGCGCATGACGAGTAGAGTTCAATAGTAGCGCTTGAGGATAGCGCGTTTGTAATGCTTGATGGACACCAGCAGATAGACCAACAGCGGTCTCTGCCATACCAATGACCAAAATTGGCGCTGGCAATTCATTAGGCACTAAGTTTGCCAAATCCGTAAAAGCATGTCGCATGGTACTGGGCGCGACTGGAATATGGCGACCTAGCACTTTTGAGACAAATAAAAATGCACGTTTGGGATTAATGCGCTGAGCAAAGCCAAGCAAGTCTTTTAATTGATAGCTATCGTTTTTTTCTGAATCACGGTTACTCACGACCATATTCGTTTGATAAGTGAGATCAAGCGTACCGCGTGGTAGCGTGATGGTGGTGCTTTGTTGCTTGTTTGACATTCATATTCCTTAACACACTCTGTTGAAGTGGCTATTTTTATATTAACTTGATTTTTTTAGATATTTTAACCTTGACAGCCCACCAGCCAAAGCGCCCCGCGACTCTGTTTACTGAGTTGCGGGGTAGTCAGTGGAGCAGTTGTGGCGTTAGATCCGTGAGCAGCGCTATCCAAACTGATACCAGCGCTCGCAAGTAGGGCAGATAATAACTGAAATTTTACCGCATAGTTCATATTTTGTGCATGTTCATGGACGAGGCTGGCAGTCACCATGCCGATTACCTCGCCTGTTGGCAGTAACAGTGGACTGCCACTAGAGCCGGGCTGAATTGGTGCGGTAAATTGCATGTAACGAATGTCATCGCTTAAGCCTGTTAGTCCTGAAATACAGCCCTGCGTGACTTGTAGTTGACTACTAAGTCCTGATAGCGGGAAGCCCAAAGTGGTGATAGTCTCGCCCAAAATATCCGAACACTGCTGCGCCAATGGCAGGTGGCAAGGTAAAGGGTCGCTCACTCTAATAATGGCTGAATCGCTACCGATATCACTGAGTACCACTTGCGCCTCACGGTCAGGCTGACCTTGCTGGCGTACACCAATCATCGCCGCCGATTCAATGACATGATAACAAGTCAGTAGGTGATACTCATCAATCGCAAAAGCCGTACCTGTCCATGTTTCACCAGCTTGAACTTGGCGAGGCGTGCGAGTGTCACTATTGGGAGAACCACGCTGCTGCTGCTGCGCCTCTTGAATGAGCGCATGAGTATCTGGCGGACGAATATCTAGACTGACTTGTACTCGTTGCTCAAGGCTTGCCAGTCCTTGAGTCGAGCTTTCACCGAGCGCTCGACATTTAAATTGCCCATTGCGTTTGTAAATCTCAAACACGATTGCGGCTTTGACATGGCGCTCGCTTGCTAGGAAGTCATAGTGAATAGCACCACCGTTTAATGTCAAACTTACCTTGTGTAATTCGACAGCGGGTAAATTAAGTGTTGGCTCTTGATAAGTATAAGCGATTAGTTGTAAGAAGCTAACCCCTTGCACATCAAATAAATCAGGTAAATCAAGCTGCCATTCGCGTGGCGTATCGCTATTGTCCAGCTTTGCCCAGTCTTTAGGCTCGTGCAAATAGGCGGGACTACAGACCGCTTTGCGCTGCTCATTTAGAGGTAGCCATAATAGTCCAAGTTGCTGCCCAAACCTAAGCGAATCTGAGGTCGTAAATTCAACAGTACAGCGTTCTTGAGTGATCACTGTGTTTGCGCCTAACACTAATGTGGTCTGTGCTGTCATCGTATGTATCCTAATTGATATTTTCGTGTAGTCGTACTCGCGCGGAGGCTTTATTCGTATGACTGCGATAGAAACCATATTTAGCTATGCTAAGAGTTTAACTCAGATGTTATATCAGTGATTTTAGAAAAATGAATATGCTATGGGGTAAATAGTAAGTGAAAAGCATAGCGTCAGTTTAAAGTAAAAAACGTGTACTCGTCACAATGTTTTGCTGACAAGCTTTCGCTATTAATAAGAATGATAGAAGCTAAAGAAAATCTATTAATAACGTCACATAGTTTTAATATGATTCGATAGAAACTCTATTGAGTTGAGTAAAACCTTATCCAAATCATGGCTTTAAAGAAATAAGATGTCTACAAATTAGTAAACTTATATTCTGTATTATGCCTTGAGCCATCTATCGGATAATGTCACCACCTATCGGACAATGGCTTGTGAAGTATTGCTAGACCATAAGAATATCGTGATAATGCGATAAAAATTCATTACTGTTTAGAAACTTTACTGTAGCCTACTGCTCGTAAAGAGATTTCAAAAGTAACCCCGTATCTGAGACCACCGTTCCTGTCTTATTTTAGCGCTCACTTTTTATTTTTAAATATACAAAAAGCTAAGAATTGCATAGCTGCGAGTAATGCTGTGTTTGATAACTATGCCTATAAATTTATCAGTTATTACAAGTAAGACGGTTTAGTCACTCTATGTTTAATCGCATAGTTAGAAAAGAATTTTACATATTGCCTTCCCATCATATTTATACGACATAACAGTTAACGAGATAGAAGCTCGCTGTCTGATTTATACAAATGGTTTGGTATAAAAGCTTAGCAGTATTTTAGAAAAGGAATGACTTTTGAAATTTTCTTGTGCATTAGAGACGTCTTCTGAACGCATTCGTTTGGTTAATGTTATTTCACCACTTATCAAAGCAGGTTATCAGCTCGTCTCCCAGAGACAAGAATCATCAGGCAGTGGTGGCAACATCATTCATGTGATTGCGAGAAGTATAGGCGCTAAGACGCAAGCGGATTTGATCGACGACTTGTCCTCTATTGATGGTTGCACCTTGTTTAAACTCGAAATTGATGAAGAAGATATTTCCTCATCAGCACCTGTGCAAACAGGCGAGGATGAAAAAACGACGTTAGCCGCTATTGGTGCTCAATACCCCAAAATAACAGATATCGTCAGCCAATACGAGGCCAGCTTGCCTAGCGAGCAGCGTGCTACTGCACTGCATCAGTTAGGACGAAAGGTTGGCGGTGGTATTTATCAACGTGATTATTCACTTGGTAGTCCGCTAAAAATGCCAACGACAATCAGCCGAGAACTCGTACCAGCCTTGAAAGGGTTTTGTAAGGTCAAAGCAAAGAATAATGTGGTTTCTTTAATTAAATGTCCATTCTGTAAGTCATCAGACAGCAATCATTCAGGATGTCATTTTGTCATCGGTTATATCGAAGGATTTTTGGCGAGTAATCCTGCTATAGAGACAGTCCAAGTTGAGGAAACCAGCTGCGGTGCTGGTAGTACCAATATTTGTGAATTTACCATCGGGTAAACAAAATGAATCATAGACGACTCAATGTCTATATAAAACAATAGTGAGCGCATGGCGTATAAGGGCTTATTCAAGTCTACGCTAAAAGGCTCAATTCTCATTAAATACAAAAGGCGAAAAAATGATTGAAGTTGAATATAACCTGCTTTTGGTGTTGGTTTCATATGCCATCGCAGTGTTCGGCTCTTATGTGGGTCTAAATCTTGCCATTCGAGTGCCATCTGCTAAGCCAGGATCAGACCTATATTTTTGGGTCGCGCTATCTTCGATTGCCATTGGTGGTGCTATTTGGTCAATGCATTATATTGGTATGATGGCAGTCGATATGAAAATGCCAGTTACCTATAATCTGGGCATGACAATTGTTTCGATGCTGCTTGCGGTTGGTTTTGTGGCTATTGGTATCATGATCGTAGGGCGCGGTGCGTCTAGCATGAGTAAACTGATTGGCGGTGGTGTCTTGACTGGACTTGGCGTTGCAGCCATGCACTATACTGGTATGGCTTCAATGCAGATGGAAGCTACGATGTCATACAATATTCCACTTCTGATCACCTCAGTGGTTATTGCCATTGTAGCTGCTATCGCAGCATTATGGTTGGCATTTAACCTACGCGGTACCTTACAGCGTTTCGGTAGTGCGTTCATTATGGGTCTTGCCGTTTGTGGTATGCACTATACTGGTATGGCGGCTATGGAGATGGATGCTACTAACCATATGATGTCTATGAGTTATACGCATGATAGTGCAATCTCTTCAGCGATCATTATTTTTATTGGCTCAGCGATCGTATTGAGCTTGTTGTGGGTTCTTGCATCTAAGAATGCCCCTAAGAAAGCAACGCTAGTATTTGGCGAGTAATTCTCAGCCGTTGTTTTTCATCGTTAATGTACGATGTAAACAGTAAAAAAGGTTTTTAGATTGCTATCTAAAAACCTTTTTTGTGCTTGACGATCTTGACTATCAATGAGGCTTATAGTCAATGAGGCTTATAGTCGATTCAATTTAAAAGTAGTACAAGGCAACCGAGTGTAGATGTATATGTGATACTTCAATCGAGGTTATCGAGGTTAACGCTGTAATACTTTTATAGTGGAATGACTATATCCTCACTTAGTAATTGACTCAGCGTCTGTCTCTTCAATTTTGACGCTCATCATCAGCGAGCGCACCTGACATGGCTTAATTTTTTGAGCAATGTCCTCTAACTGTGGCTTTGCCGTTAATCCTAGCCAATAAGCAAATCCGACTTGTGTGAGATCGATACCGCTATGCGCTGTATAACCGATGCCGCCAGAAGGGCGACTGTTAATCTCAAGGACACGATGCTGACCGTCATCATCTGCCTTGGTCTGTACGCTGACGATACCATCGCAACCAAAGGCTTTAATTAATGGAATCACCACATCCATAACGTCCTGCTCGTAGCCGACATGCTGGATTTTGCCAGTTTTATGACGAGTAACGGCTGCCAGTACTTCACCATATTCGCACACCACATCGATAGAGTACTCTTGCCCTGATAGGTAAGGCATTAGCAGCATCGGAATAGGGCGCTCATGTACCATTTGGCTATGAGTGTAGGCATTCACAAACTGCGCGGTATTGATTTTTTTCTCTTCGGTAAAGTATAAGTGCTCAAAGCTATCGTAATGCTCGCCATCGTCTTTGGCCAGATCTAGCCGCCAAAAGCCTTGTGCAAAAATACCGGTGACAGGTTTGACGCATAAAGGCTGATGACCATGCTCGCTAAGTAAAGCCTCAAGCTCAGCAGTATTGTCAAAGCGCCAAGCGTCTGCCACCGGAATGTTATGGGCATGGCACTGCTGCATAAAGGCAAATTTATCATCGATACACTCTAGCGCTGCGACGCTGGTTGCTCCTGTTAATAAGCGAATACCAGCGGCACTAAATGCCTCACGCTGCGTTTCATAGTCGATACCATTACGACCAGTCAGCAATACTTTTACGTTGTGTTGTTTGGCTTGCTCTAAGACAAATTGCCAGCGCGGTGTGACGGGTTCAGGTATGATTTGCTCATCACTGTCGAGTAGGGTTTTGGATGGCTCAATATATGTGCTGTCGGCAAACTCAAAAATTTCAGGTCTGTCATGGCGGTGTGACGCTATAACATTAAAGGGCGAGTGCGCTTGTGCTTTTAGGGCTTGCAGGCTGGCTAACATATCACGCTGGCTAGACTGACCTTCTGCCAACCAAGCGGCAACGGGGGTCATAGAAAGGCTATCGTTAGCAAGGTTACTCATAATTCTCTCAGCATTATTATCAATGTTATAGGTAAGTGTTATAGGTATTGGATAACTGGGTGTGATTGTCGCACGTTTCTTGTCAAGATGGTCAATACTCATCCGTTGCCAAAAAAGCCACGCTGCACCGTCATTTATAGCAAAGTCTATTATATAGAAATGCTACGCTCTAAGGCATATCCTCATTTAAAAATGGCGATAAAAATGAGATAGGTTGCAGTCAGACAAGTACAGTAGCGCAGATGATATCGAGATATCAGTCAGCTATTTGACGCTATTTGGCATTGTTTGGCAAAATTCAGCTATTTTTAATCCATTTAGATGATCATCGATTAAATTGAGAGCACGCCTTAGTGTGCTGATTAAAAATCTGACATTATCCATGCTACTATACGACGATAGTGAACATAAAAAACGCTAATATAATAAATTTAAAGGATATAAGATGAGCCAGAACCAACCTCAAAAGCTGATTGCTGGTGCCAATGCGCCACTACCGACGGACAATATTAGCATTCGCATTTTAAGTCAAAATGCCATCGATTGTGCTGCTTATCGTTTGACCACTGACGGTAAAGTACGTGGTGATGGCGATATGATATTTTATGGGCAGACGCGTAGTGATGACGGCAATGTCAGCTTCCGAGGTCACGATAGTGATGGATTTTTCGACATTAATTTAGCAGCGCAACCGGCGAATATTGACAAAATTGCCTTGGCATTTTCTAGCGCGCAAGCCTTGGCGCAAATCGGTGATGTTGATATCCAAGTATTGCAAGGCAGTCAAGTGCTGATGACTTGTCAGCTTAGTAGTGCTGGGCGTAATGAAAAAGCCATTATCCTTGCAGAATGCTATCGTCGGCAGGGCAGCTGGAAGTTTCGCTTTATTGCCCAAGGTTTTGAAGGCGGTCTGAAGCCGTTGTCTGAGCATTTCGGTGTTGAAATCGCCGACGAAGCACCAGCTCAGCCCCCATCTCAAAACAACAATCAGGCTCAAAATCAAAACCAGTCACAGGGTCAGTCTCAACCTATCAATACGCAAAGACCTATTAACACGCAAAAAGCCGGCAGTGCCACTCAAGCAAGTACGCCGCCACCAATTCCAGCCAGTCCTTCGATCAATTTAAGCAAAATCACCTTAACCAAAAACCAATCCAGTATCAATCTTAAGAAGCGCGATGACTTTGGCAAAATCTCTGTCAACCTAAACTGGAACCAACGTCCAGATATGGATAAGCAAGCACCGAAAAAAGGCTTGTTGGGTGATCTGTTCAAGCAGCATAAAGCGGGCGGTATTGACCTTGATGTCGGGGCAATGATTCATCTAAAAAATGGCGAAAAAACCCTGATTCAAGCCTTAGGTAATCGCTTTGGCAGTTTGCAATCAGCACCTTACGTCTGTCTGCGTGCTGATGATAGGACAGGACAAGTGAGTGGCGGTGAGTGGCTCGATATCAATGGTCAGCAGTGGTCGCAAATTGAGGAAGTATTTATCTTTGCTTTCATCTACGAAGGCGCGCCGAACTGGGCAAAAACGGATGGGGTAGTGACCATTCATGTGCCCGATCAGTCGCCGATTGAGACGCGCTTAACAGAAGGCACAGGCAACTTGCCAATGTGTGCCATTGCGCGTTTGGTCAATCAACAAGGCAGTATCAACGTTGAGCGTATCAATCAATACTTTAAAGGCCATCAAGAAATGGATAAAGCCTTTAATTGGGGCTTTAGCTGGAAACGTGGTAGTAAGTAAGTGCTTGAATAGCACCCCTTAATACAAAAAATCAGCCCGTCTATTATAAATAGACGGGCTGATTGCTTTTGAGCGTTAACGTTTTAAAATGCTGATTTTCAAGCGTTACGAGCAAAAACTATTTAGACTTTATAAGTTATTAAGCATGTGGCGTAATAGCAGGCATCAAATCATGGAAAGTACGACCTGAGGCAGTTTCGCCAATGGCATGCATTTTCCATTCGTTATTATGACGATAGACTTTTGCCATTACCATCGCTGTATGACTGCCTTGCGCTGATAAGTTATAGCGCGCGACCTCTTGGTTATTATTGGCATTTACGATACGGCAAAAGGCGTTTTCTACTGTCTCAAAGGTCTGTCCGGTAAAGCTATTGACGGTAAATACCAGAGAGACGACATTAGCAGGGATTCTTGAAAGATCGACGTTGATAACTTCGTCATCGCCATCACCATCACCCGTGCGATTGTCGCCTGTGTGTACGATGCTGCCATCTTTTGATTTGAGCTGGCTGAACCAAATGGCATCGACTGCCTGCTTGTTGCTATCGAACATGATGCACGAAGCATCCAAATCGATAGAATCGCCGCCGCTACCGCCGCCAAATAATTTGCCTAAGAATCCACCTTTTTTCTCTTGCGGTCCTTGTGCTACGTCCCAACCTAGACCCAATTTTACTTGAGTCAGATCGCCGCCGGCTTCTTTGCTTAGGGATATTTTTTGTCCCTTTTGTAAACTAACTGCCATGATAAAATCCTTATATCACTCTCAAAATTACGATTAGCTGTGTCAAACTCGCTTAGTCTACAAGGCGTAGTACTTGCACTTGTTTTCCTTACTAATCAAATTTTTGTACATGATATTATAATAATTGTGGGTGATAAATTGTGAGTAAAATTGTCTTGAAAAACTAAGTTATAAAATATTATCTAAAAAACCACCACCGCCACCACGACCTCCGGAGCTACTGCCCAAGATGCTTTGTAGCCAGCCTTGATAGCTGTCACGATTGCGTGAGCAGATGATGACTTTACCATTGCCTGAGAAGTTCAACACCATGCCTTCGCCACTAGTGACTGAATTTATGATGCTGCTCATGATACCTTTCTTCTTGCTGGTTGAGACCGACAGCTTGTATTCAAGATTTGAGTCCCAGCAGACCACATGACCATTATCGATGATGACGTCTTTGTCTGGGGTGACATCAATCTCAAACAACGAGCCAAAGCCAGATACCACGACCTGACCTTGACCTTGCGTCTGCATAACCATAAAGCCACCAGTATCACCAAACACTGCGCCGCCAAGGTTACGCTGAATATTGGCTCTGATATCGACACCCGTTTGTGCAGCGACGAAAGCGCCATCGCTCAAGGTATATTGCTGATTACCGACATCAATGATTTGCATATCACCATCCAAGGTTGGCGCAAGCAAACAATCGCCTTCACCATTCACCGCTTCAATCTGCTGCTGAAACAATGATTCATCGTTCGCAAAACGGCGCATCAATGATTGCATGAGGCCACCTTGCAGCTTACCTTTAAGCTCAAGATTGGATTCCATCATGACCATCGCATTGGCTTCACAATAGATCGAGTCGCCTTTTTTGAGGTTGCAATGTAAAAAAGGCTCAATGGTACCGATTAAGCTAAACGTTGCGGCCATGGGGTGCAAATCCTTATTCTAATACAGTTGAAATATGCTTTTTTAATGCGACATCTGTGATTCTAAATCGTTAACTTGATTGATTTTAGAGACGCTATTAAATTTAAAGCCATCAAATGCTTTAAAAGGGCACACTTGATGGCTTATGTAGATAGCCAACAATCAGGTGTCTGACTGCCGCTATTAACTGTTTGAGTGATTAACGTTGCTATTAATAAACGTCTAAACGTTGACGCCATAAGAGCCGGCTAATGGTCCAAGACCACCGCTGAAGCCTTGACCAACGGCGCGGAATTTCCAATCACCGCTGTGACGATACAACTCGCCAAAGATCATCGCAGTTTCAGTGCTACCGTCTTCTGATAGGTCATAACGAGCGATTTCAGTATCGCCATTGTCGTTTACGACACGGATATAGGCTTCGCCTACTTGACCGAAGTTTTGGTTACGGCTTTGACCTTCATAAATGATGGCACAAATAGCAACTTTGCTGACATCAGCAGGGATACTAGCAAGGTTGATTTTGATTTTTTCATCATCACCATCGCCTTCACCAGTACGGTTATCGCCAGTATGCTCGACCGCGCCATTGTCTGATTTTAAGTTATTGAAGAAGATAAAATCTTGGTCGTTACGAACCTTACCTGCTTCATTGACCAAGAAGCCAATCGCATCCAAGTCAAATTCTTGACCGTCAGTGGCGCGTGGATCCCAGCCAAGACCGACCGTGATATTGGTCAAACCTGGTGCTTCTTTTGATAAGTTTACGTTGCCGCCTTTTGTTAAGCTAATAGCCATATAGATATCCTTTAGATTAATAATTAAGTGGATTGGGTTGTGAAATAAATGAACTAAAATTATGCAGTGACTGATATATGTGGGTAAATCATAAAAAAACTACCTGTATGCCATACCCTGCATATCATTACGTTTTACTATACTAAGCGTTTGCTCACTAAGCAAGGCGTATTTTGTGCGCTTACCAGATGGTTACTAAGGGACATATCAGTGCTGCAACTCTGATACTTTTTAACAAACCTAGTAACAGTGGTTAAGATATTGTTATCGCAAAGTATTTTATGAGTCTTCAGAAGTTGGCTAAAGGCTCAGATAATAAGCAGCTGAAAAACTTTGTAAAAGTTGCATGCCGTAAATAAAAAATGCTCATAAACGAAAACAGGTTATACCAACATCTTGGTATAACCTGTCATTAAAACGTATTATGCTAAACAAAACGTATTATGTTTGATGCTTACTACGCTTCAAACTCACTATTTATCAGTTAAGAGATTTTGCTTCTTGTTTGCGATAATTGAGTGAGGCCACAAACGCCCAACCAATAAAGGCAATACCGATAAGACCAGTGATAATTTCTGGTACATGAAACTTCACCGATAACAGCATGATAATGGCTAAAGCACCGATGGCGTAATGCGCACCATGCTCAAGATAGACAAACTCATCAAGCGTGCCTTTATCGACTAAGAAAATCGTCATCGAACGCACGAACATTGCACCGATTGCAAGACCGAGCATAATAACAATAACGTCATTGGTAATTGCAAATGCGCCAATCACGCCATCGAAACTGAAAGAGGCATCAAGAACTTCTAAGTACAAGAAGCCAATAATACCGCCTTTCATAATCGCGCTGGTCGCCGCAGCGCCCGAGCCATTTTCTCCGTTTTCTAGATCTTCTTCCAGATCACCTTCAAGCATACCAGAGACTACCTGTACGCCAAGGTAAACTAAGATACCCCAAACACCCGCAATCAAAACGGCAGAAGCTTGTTCAGCGGTGGCCCAAGATACTGAAATCATCAAGACAATAAGCGCAACGAAGACGCTCATGGCATCCACTTTGCCTAGCTTCGCAAGACGGCTCTCAAGCCAGTCAAACCAATGCACTTCTTTTTCATCGAATATAAAGTTTAAGAAGACCAGTAGTAAGAAAATACCACCAAATGCTGAAATTTCAGCATGATGTGCCATTAGTCTTGCTGAGTATTCTTTAGGATCGTTCAATGCCAAATCTATAACTTGCATCATACCAAGGTCAGCGGTAACCGCGACGATGACAATGGGGAACACCAAGCGCATACCAAATACGGCGATTAAAATACCAACCGTTAAAAATATCTTTTTCCAAAATTCGTCCCAGCCCTTTAGGACTGAGGCATTGACCACTGCGTTATCAAAAGACAACGAGATTTCCATAACGGCCAAAATAGCAGTAATCGAGAGAGTGGAAATCATACCACCCATACCGCCATGTGAATATCCCCACCATGCCGCGACCGCTAAGGCAATGGCCGTGAAGATAAAGTCTAAATAAAAATGTCTCATGACACATCCTGTCTAGTTGCGTAAAGCTAAGGTTGTCTATTATAGACACAGCACAAAAAAGCGGTTATCGCTAACCACTTTTTTATGCATAATTCTAAACGAAACATAAAGCATTATTGGTCGTTTAGCTATCAATAATTGTGGCTATTTTGCAACTAAAAGTACGTTATTCATTAGCTTATTCAGAACTCTACAAAGCTACTTAGCATAGCTAACTAATAAAGGTGCTTTGAACGCTAGTTTTAGCAGTGCTTATCACCCCAATTGTGATAATGATATCATCTAAACACGGGTTTAGATATCAACGCCGTATTGCTGACACATGGCTTGCAAGCCGCCAGAATAGCCCTGACCAACGGCGCGGAATTTCCATTCGCCGTTATGACGATAGACTTCACCAAATACCATTGCGGTCTCAACAGAGTAGTCTTCTGCCAAATCAAAACGTACTACTTCGGTGCCAGTATCTTCATTGACGACACGGATGAAAGCGTTGGCTACTTGCCCAAAGTTTTGGCTGCGAGCTGCCGCATCGTGAATGGTGACAGTGACGACGATTTTATCGACATCGGCAGGTACTTGGGTTAGGTTTACTTTGACGACTTCATCATCACCGTCACCTTCGCCAGTACGGTTGTCACCAGTATGCTCAACTGCGCCATTGTCAGATTTGAGCTGATTATAGAAGATAAAGTCATGATCGCCGCGTACTTTGCCAGCGGTGTTTAATAAAAATACGCTGGCATCAAGGTCAAACTCAGCACCAGAAGTAGCACGCTCATCCCAGCCAAGACCTATAAGTAGCTTGGTTAAATTTGGATCAGTTTTGGTTAGCGATAAATTACCGCCTTTATTAAGTGATAATGCCATGAGATTGTCCCTGTTGTTAGCGTAAAAATTTTTGGTATGAAATAATGAAAATAAAAGCGATGTTGAACCAAAATTGGTGCAAGACCATCGCTTGATAACGCTCTATCATAACAACAAAAAATGACCCAATCAAAGCCGATTGGGTCATTATTGTGTTTCATCATCGTTGAGCAAAAAAACCAAATTTTGAGTAGCTAGACTGCTGCAATGAATTTCTCTATTTGTCTAGTACTCTTGTATCGATAAGCGCTTGATTACAGGCTTTGACGGTGACGAATCTCAAAACTTTGATGAATGGGTTTTTTGATATTAAAATCGAAGCCAATGGTTTTTTGGGTGATATCAACGATGTCATAGCGCTCGATTAATTGCTCATCGAGCTCAAAGCGCGTAAAGTTATTAGAAAAATACAACACACCATCAGCGGTCAAGCGGTTCATCGCGCGATTAATAATAGCGGCATGATCTCGCTGCACATCAAAAGTACCTTGGAACTTTTTCGAGTTTGAAAAGGTCGGTGGATCGATAAAGATAATATCGAATTGCTCGGTATTTTCCTTAATCCATTCAAAAATATCGGCAGCAACGAATTGATATTTATTGCGGCTGACGTCCAAACCATTGAGCACAAAGTTTTGCTTGCCCCAATCGAGATAGTTCTGTGACAAGTCAACGCTGGTGACTTTTTTCGCGCCAGCCAATGCCGCATGTACACTTGCGGTACAGGTATAAGCAAATAAATTCAATACTGATTTATTACGACTGTTGTCTTTAATCCGAGCGCGCATATTACGATGGTCAATAAACAAACCGGTATCGAGATAGTCGGTAAAGTTGACGTAGAAATACGCGCCATCTTCGCGAGCAACATGAAACTTGCCACGCTTTTCTGTGGTGTTCTGCTTACTATACTGATCATTACCAGACTGGCGTGCCCGAGTTTTGATAAAGATTTGTTCGCGATTAATATCAAACACTTCACGAATACCCATCAAAGCTAGATTAAAGCGCTTCTTCGCGGTCTCGGGTGGAATGGTCTTTGGTGGTGCATATTCTTGCACGTGCGCATAGTCACCGTATAAGTCGATAGCCACCTTAAAGTCAGGCAGGTCAGCGTCGTAGACACGGATATTACTGACATTGTCTTTTTTAGCCAGTTTCTTGAGTTTAGCAAGATTTTTTTGCAAGCGATTGATAAAGTCTTGACCGTCTTCTACTTCAATATCACGTTTCTCAAAGCGGCTCACAAGATTACCTGTTTGCCCTGCAATCAACTTGCCATAGCGGAAATAAACGGTAATAGCACCATTATGACAGCGTAAGGTTTTTGGCTCTTTAATCGGTAAGATATCGACTTGCTCGACATGAGAGGCCAGGATACCAAGCATCGGATCGACACCACTACCAGCAAAGCTGTCTTGCAATATAAGCCCAATCGCTTGATACAAAGGCTTAATCATCTCTTCATCACCCAAACGCTCGCCATAAGGTGGGTTGGTGATAATTAGAGGATTGCTCAATCGACCATCATCGACCAACGGCTTTAGCACGCTGCTTAGCTGGTCAAGGGCGCGGGTTTCAATGTCGAGTAGCGGTAGCAAGTCTTGTAAACCAGCGGCAATCAGGTTCTTTTCTGTGGCGATAATCGCGCCACTATCGGCATCAAAACCCAAAATGAGCGGTAGGGTATCTGGCTGCTCGTTAGCGATTGCTAAGCCTTCACGGAAACGTGTCTGGGCGTCATCAATCATCTGCTGCCATAGCGTCTCGTCATGATGCTGCCATTGGTAAAAACCAAATTGATTGGCAGCTTTGTCGATACCCACCGCATAATCACAATGCATGAGTAGCGCTTCAATGATAAAGGTGCCAGAGCCACACATTGGATCGACTAAGGCATTATAGAAAGGTGCGTCGCCAGCATCATTTTTTTTATGCCAGCCTGCGCTATAAAGCAAAGCTGCTGCTAAGTTTTCTTTTAATGGTGCTTCGGTCATCGCCACGCGGTAGCCACGGCGATGCAAACTGGTGCCTGATAAATCTAAATACAGTTCGGCTTGCTTATCATTGACCGTCGCAAAAATAGCAAAATCTGGATGTTTGCTATCGACGTTAGGGCGACTGTCATAAACCTCATTAAACGTATCAGCAATGGCATCTTTGATACGTAGCATCGCAAACTGTTGACTGACGGCGACGCGTTTATCGACGGAAAGACGGATGGCAAAGGTTTGCTCTAGGTTAAATTGCTCCGTCCAATTGACCGATTTTGCCAAACCATAAAGCTGCTCAGCCACATCATACTCAGCATTAATGTTTCTGCGTTTGATTAACATCAATACCCGTGACGCTACCCGCGACCATAGGCAAATAGTATATAGGTCACGCAACGTACCCGTAACGGTCAGACGGCCCGTACTTTTGATATCGCTTGCAATACCAAAACTCGTCAGCTCAGTCTGTAGTGGTGCCTCAAGCCCATCGGCACAAGTGATAATCAGCTCAAGTGACAACTCTGCTGAGATCGCTGGTGAAAGTGCTTCTGACAACGCTGGTGAAGATGCGGCGGCAAGGGCTGGCGCGGTTGTTTCGGTCATACGGATACCTGTGGGCTAAATTGATAAGTAATGATAAATAAGGCACATCATAAGATAAGATGTTTAACCGTCAATTTTACCATAATTACGCTATGGATGGTTTAAGTGGCTTTGATTAAAAGACGGCGTTTAAAATTTTGGCGTTAAGGTGTTATTAAAACTACTGCTATCTATAGTGAGTGAAAACTATAGTGAGTGAAAAATAGTACAGATACACCACGCAATGCTGATATCCATTTTTCTTACTTGCTGTGCCTGCGCAGATAGAGGCTACAAAAAATTAATATCAGCAATACCGTCACATTTTTAGGATATTTTGGCTATAGCGTCAGATTAAAAAAATGGCGCATTATTGGTTTTTAATCTAGGGCGTGTGCTCATTTTAGTATGGTAATACAAATGAGATAAATTGCAGTCAAATGAGGAAAATAACACCGCTCAGTGATAGAGGTTCTTGTAAAAAACATAAAAAAACTGCGTAGCCCTTATGTTCAAGGACTATGCAGTTTGGCAGTTCGACAGTATTTGAGCCTCAGTATTCGAGCCTCAGTACTTAAGAATTTATCGACGCCTGATAATACCAGTCAAAAGTCAATGTACTTAAGCATTGTGATTAAGCATTACTTTTCAAATAATCTAACATGGTGTCTGCATCTGATACTTCAAATGGGTCTATTGGACAGTTGTCGCCAAAATCAGGTTCCTTAAACACTTTTTTGATGGCTTTGTTGTCGACAAGCATCGAATAACGCCATGAGCGCATACCAAAGCCAAGATTACTCTTATCAACCAGCATGCCCATTTTACGAGTGAACTCACCATTGCCATCAGGCAGCAAAAAAACGTTTTCACGGTTTTGCTTTAGGCCCCACTGATACATGACAAAGGCATCATTGACAGAAATACAAACGATTTCATCTACGCCTAACGCCTTAAACTCAGGGTAAAGCTCTTCATAACGAGGTAGATGGCTGGTCGAACACGTTGGCGTAAAGGCACCTGGTAGTGAGAACACAACCACTTTTTTATTGGCAAATAACTCATCTGTGGTGAGGTCATACCATGTAAATGGGTTATCTCCTCCAATAGATTCATCACGAACACGAGTTTTGAAAGTCACATCAGGGACATGGGTAATCATTATTTACTCCGATTTGGGTTATTGTCTTTTTGTTTTCAAAATGCTGCATTTATATGATAATAGTTATAGTAATCCATAAGCAAATCTTTAGGCTTATATTCAATATATAGTTAATACTAAATAAAATGGATAAGTTATTTAATAACGCGAAACTGTTATAAATTTTTCTGGCTTGCTGTGCCTATGCCGACAGAGGCTGCAAAAAATTCATCCCAGTCCCGCTGTATCTTTTTCATATTGGACTAACTATATAAGCTATCAAAATATATGAGCTTTTTTTAGACCTTACAAGCTACGCTAGCTACTTTGGCCATATCATAGAGGACCATGTTTGAAGTAGTCTCTGTCGCTTAAGATTTTTGAATTTACTTTTCCAGATTAGGGACACCCATTAATAAACGTTATTTATCATCCTTTGTCAGTGGTCGTTTTTCTGATACGACCTGCGTTGTGGTCGCAAAAGGTTTGGTGGCGATAGGATAATCAACATCTTTTGGCATCAGTAGGCGCATATGCGGGTAAGGGGTGGAGATATTGGCATCATCAAAGGCACGCTTGATATCCTCTTTTAGACCTTCCTTGATTTTGGGCATGCGCGCGACAGCGGCAGGCTTGACCCAAAAACGCACGATAAAAAACACTCCGTACTCACCAATTTCATCCACGGTGGCTGAGCTTTCAGGACGATTGAGCACCACTTCAGTATCAGCAAGGACTTGCAAAATTTCCTTGCGAGCAGTGTCGACATCATCTTCAAAAGCGATACGCACACGAATATCAAAGCGAATAAAGTTCTTGGAGGTTAAATTGGTCACTTCGGAGGAGGCAACGTTAGAGTTGGGAATAATGACGGTGATGTTGTCTCGAGTCAAAATATGAGTGGTGCGTAACGCAATGAGTACGACACGACCTTCATTGTCATTGATATGAATCCAGTCGCCAACCTGAAAAGATTGTTCGAGCAAAATGGTGATACCCGCAATGAAATTAGCAAGGGTTGATTGGGCAGCAAAACCGACTGCCAAGCCCACAATCCCTAAACCTGCGACCAATGAGACAATATCAAAACCAAATTGCGCCATGACGCTGGCAAGTCCGAGTACCAATAGCAGCACTGACAAGATGTTTTGAAGCAGCTGCTCTATAGAAGCATTGAGACCATAATGCTGTAGCACTCTGTGAATAATCTGTCCAGATGACGTCCAAAGTACATAATAAATACCCGCCCATGTACTGGCTTTTGCAGTGGCCTTGATAGTCTCTGGCTCAAAGTAAATTTGGCTCATAATGGCAATCAAGCTGGTAACTATCCAGATATAACGCAAAACGGAGCGGACGATTTTGGCACGGCGCTCATTCAGTCGAATGCGGGATTTGCTTTTTTTGACAATATAAATAGCCAACCAATAACAAAACCCCAATACCGCAAGCAGTATTAGGATTTTGATACCAGTGCTAACCAACTCTACTGCTTGCGATGTCCAATCGAATGACTCTTCGTCTATAGAGCCGCCCAAAGCGAGATAAAGGCTAGTATGCAGGTCACGAATAATCTCTTTAAAAAAGTCGGTAACACTGGCGATTGGCATTTTTTCGTCCATGCAGGGTGTGTTTGTACAAAGTTTTGTACACGAGATGCTTGGCTATAAACTACCTCAAGTCATCAAAGCAATCAAACATGACATGAGTGGTGATTGAGACTAAGCCCTCACTTCTTGGAAAGTGTGACTGAGGTATCCATTAAGAGTTATCTTTTTGTGTGTCTTGAGATTGGAAAGGTATCTCCATCTTATACTGGACATCACGTAGCGCGGTACGCAAACCTTCTAGTATCGTTGGATGATAGAAAGGAGTGTCGAGCATGGCTTTGATACTCAAGTCATTGGTAATCGCCATAGCGAGTATATGACCGATATACTCGGCATCAGGACCTACCATGCTAGCGCCTAAGATTCTATCGGTTTTTTTGCATCCATAGATATGCAATAGACCACAATTGACACCCATCACACGACTGCGACCTTGGTTATCAAAACTGACGCGACCAATGACATATTCCAACTCTGGATCTTGTTGTATTTCTGGTAGAGACATACCGACATTAACGATTTGGGGCGAACAAAACACGATAGAGAAGGGCACCGCTGGTGGACGGATGTAGGCGGCGTCTTTATTGTCACAGACCATATTACCTGCACTAAAACCTTCATCGCTGGCCACGTGTAGCAGTGGAATATTGGCGTTAGCATCGCCAACGATAAAGACATTCAAATCACCAATTTGACCAGTTTTCTTGCTCAGATCTTTTGGGCGGTTTTTTTCATCGAGTACAACGCCTAGGTTTTCAACGCCTAGCTCGTCAATATTGTTACGGCGACCTGTCGCGACCAGTACGTATTCCCCTTGCCACTGCTGTGTCTCACCTGCGCTGTCTTCATAGTCAATAAAAGCGAGTGAACCTTTCTTGCCTTCAGCCGTTTGTACACCGACATTGTTAATTTTACTACCTAAGTGCATCGTCAGCTCGCGGCTTAAGCAGTCGATGGCCTTATTGCTAATGTCTGGATCTTTCAGTCCAGCAACTTTTTTGACGCGATTAAATAATGTCACATTCACACCCAAACGATTAAATGCTTGGGCAAGCTCCAAGCCAATGGCACCTGCACCTACGACCGCCATAGATTT
This sequence comes from Psychrobacter sp. Pi2-51, assembly GCF_904846665.1. Taxonomy (NCBI): domain Bacteria; kingdom Pseudomonadati; phylum Pseudomonadota; class Gammaproteobacteria; order Moraxellales; family Moraxellaceae; genus Psychrobacter; species Psychrobacter sp. Pi2-51. The sequence continues at coordinate 55,899 of NZ_CAJHBP010000006.1, read as the reverse complement.
TGGTAAATCTGGCAGCTCAAAAACGGTATCAGAGGTCAGCAAGGTATCGCCAAGCTTGTCCGCCCAACCTTCTGGAATAAAAGGGGAGCTACCTGTGGCCACGATGATTTTTTCTGCTTTAATCACCTCATCATTGACCTCAATCAGACCTTGTTTATTGATATGAGCGTGACCCGCTATTTTTTTGTGATCAGGCCAGCTATCTACTTGCTCTTCGAGATAGCTTTCGAAATGACTGCGCTCATCGCGCACACGCTCCATAACTCGCTTGCCATCTATCTGGGCAGTCGCATGAATACCGAATTCAGCAGAATGGTTGGCATCATGTGCACGGTCAGCCGCTGCGATCAATAGTTTGCTAGGCATACAGCCTACAGTGACACAAGTCGTCGTCCAAAAGCCTTCGTTAATAATGACGACATCGTCTTTGATTTTACTGGCTTGGCGAAAGGCGTTTTGTCCTGCTGTACCTGCACCAATGATGGCAACAGAGACTTTACGGGTGACTTGATGGTTTGTGCTATCGACAGCGGTGTCGGACTGGTTTTTCATATTATTCTCAAGTAGTTATATTTTATAGGATGTGATTGACTGACAAGACGTTGGCTTTTAATCGTTTGTGCTCAGCGACTCAATAAACGCTATTTTATGACCAATAATTAGTGCCACTAATCATAATAAAAGTTATGGTGCCAATATCGTCAGTAAACGTTCAGTATAATCTTTGGCGCGTAGATTGCGCTGCGCATGCGTGAGATTGCCATCTTTATCGAATACGAAAGCTGAGCGTACCAGACCTAGCGTTACCTTACCGTACATGTTTTTTTCTTTTATGACCTCAAAGTACTGGCATAGTTTTTCGTCGCTATCACTGATAAGTGGAATCTGTAGATCATATTTCGCGATAAACTTTTCATGAGATTCGACACTATCACGGGAGACCCCGACAATATCATAGCCCAAATCATCAAACTCACTAAGACGCGCCGTGAACTCTGTCGCTTGTGTGGTGCAGCCTGGAGTGCTGTCTTTTGGATAAAAATAAAGGATCAGTCCTTTGTCGGTATGCGCAACCAAGTCTTTTAGGTCAATGTCATCATGAATAAAGTGACCATCGAGCTCACGCACCATCGTCACTGGAAAGTCGGGCAGGGCAATAGTTTCTGTGGTTGGTTTAGCCATGGTAAAGTCCTTAGTCATTTTAATGTTTGTTTAAATTATGGTGGTCTTATTATAGGCAGATTAGCAGAAATAAATACTCAGTTTTACACTTCACTTATTCATTGGCAACAAAAAAGACTGGTAATGACCAGTCTTTTTTGTGTTGAACCTTTTATCAATTACGCCGGTTTTTGTGGTTTCTTTAGATCTAAGCCGACGGTGCATTGCTGCAAGTCTTTTTGCATTTCCTTCACGTAAGATAGGCCTGATGGGTCTTTCTTGTCTTGGGCGTAGCTTTCAATTTCCCACATTTGACCGATCGTCATGTTGCTACGAACGCCAATGGTGCAATTGCACAGTTTGGTCGCGTTATTTTTATCAGCAACTTTATATTTGACGGCCCCGCTCACACAGGTATTAATATTGTCTTGCTCGATATCGGTAGCATTGGCCTGTGGTATGGCAAAAAGAGCCGCTAGGGCTAGGGGTAATACTGGCAAAAACTTCATAAACATCCTCTCAAGGGTAGCGTCAATTTTGTAGATTTTTACTCAAAAATTAAATTATTGAGGTAAATAAGGGTATTTCTCTATCGGTTGTCTATCTGATGACAGAGAGAATCGTCCATACCATAGCAAGTATCGCAATTAAAATACAACGGCGGCGTGCTGTGTTAATGCAAGCGAATGTTTCGCTAATGTTTAGTTATACTGTCTGTCGCTATGAGTACTTAAACTGTTAAGGTTGATAATGAGTAGGATCAGCGATACCTGCTTGGGCGAATCCTTGGCGGCGCAAGGTACAGCTATCGCAAACACCGCAGGCAAGACCATTTGCGTCGGCTTGATAGCAAGAAATCGTCTGACCATAATCGACACCTAATGACAGCCCAAGCTCGATGGTTTTTGCTTTTGACAGCTGCTGTAATGGCGTCTGAATGGATAAATGATGGCCTGTAACGCCCGCTTTTGTCGCCAAGTTTGCCATGTGCTCAAAAGCGGCAATGTATTCAGGACGACAATCTGGATAACCTGAATAGTCGACTGAGCTGACGCCAATAACGATATGGTTGGCGTCGGTCACTTCAGCGACGGCTAAGGCATAAGATAAGAATATGGTATTACGAGCTGGTACATAGGTGTTTGGAATGGCATCGTTATCAATCTCATCACGGTTTTTATTAGGGAACTTCTCTGCATCCCCATCAGGAACCATCATACTGTGATCCGTCAATGATGAGCCACCAAGCTGAGCGATATCAATATCGATAATGCGATGGTTGACCGCTGCCGTTTCGGCGATAGTCTTGGCTGCGACAAGCTCACTATTATGGCGTTGACCATAGTTGAAGCTGACCGCAGTCACCGACGCATAACGTGCCTTGGCCCAATACAAACAAGTCACCGAATCAAGCCCGCCCGACAGTAGCACAACGGCATTTTGGCTTTTATGCAGAGCATTCAAGTCAGTATCGGAGGCTTGATTATTGGAGGTGCTTTGCGAAGTAACGTTAGTCATAATGGTATCTATTATTGGTTTACGAAAAACGGTTATTTTAGCAAAAATACGGCTATTACATAACCATGCAGCCGTTATTTAATGTCCTCTTTTCAATCTATTAGCAAATTTTGTTATAATTGCTGCTTTTAAAGCATCAGTGTTAACGCTTGCCCATCATGTATGACAGCACTGTGATAGCAGTTTGCTGTATAGCAAAATCACCCTTGTAAAGATATTGAGTAACTTATGACTGCAGCGACCTTGTTTACACCAAAAATTACGCCAGAGTTTGATGAGACGTCTGCTGATGCAGGTAGGGCAGACTATACTTTAGAGACTGATAGTATGGAAGATGATGATGCCGCTGAGGATGAGTTGATGGCGGAGCAGTTGTCACCTACTCAATCAGAACAGTTTCGCAAGCTACAGAAGAAACTGCGTAGACAAGTATCTTGGGCGATTCGTGATTTTAATATGATCGAAGAGGGTGACGTGGTGATGGTCTGTGTTTCAGGGGGCAAAGACAGCTATACCTTATTGGATATTTTATTGCTGCTAAAACGTATTGCACCGATTAATTTTGATATCGTCGCGGTTAATTTAGATCAAAAGCAGCCAGGTTATCCTGAGGATATTTTGCCAGCGTATCTAAACGAGCAGGGCATTGCCCACTATATTTTAGAAAAGGACACTTATAGTATTGTCAAAAGCGTGGTGCCAGAAGGTAAGACCTATTGTTCGGCATGTTCGCGTTTGCGTCGTGGCTCGTTATATGGTTTTGCCAAACAAATTGGCGCGACTAAAATTGCTCTTGGTCATCACCGTGATGACATGCTCGCGACTTTCTTTCTAAACTTGTTCCATGGTGGCACGCTAAAATCCATGCCACCGAAACTGCTCAGCGATGACAAGCAAAACATGCTCATTCGTCCATTGGCATACGTTGAAGAAAAAGACATCATTGAATATGCACGCCTCAAAGCGTTTCCGATTATCCCGTGCAATTTATGTGGTAGCCAAACCAATCTACAACGAGCCATTATTAATGACATGCTACGCGAATGGGATAATGCTCATCCGCAGCGTTTGGCCTCTATCTTTAAGGCCATGCAAAACGTGGCACCGTCGCAATTAGCAGACCGTGAATTGTTTGATTTTGAAGGGTTAAGTCTTGATCGTGATGACAATGAACGCCTATTCGAAGGGGATAATATTCAGGCAGGGCAGACCAATAGCTTGGCTGAAATTGGCTTGCCAATAGCGCCACAAACGCAAACTTTTAATCCAAAGTTTGCCAGTAAGCAACAGTCAGATAAAACGATAGAAAGCAGTCGGCCCACACAGAAGATTCCAACAATTAATCCTGTTATCTAGGGCGTGTCCTCAATTCAATCGATGAATATCCAAATGGGCTAAAAATGGTTAAATTTTGCTGATATTAATTTTTTGTCGCCTCTGTCTGCGCAGGCAAAGCAAGCAAGAAAAATGGATATCAGCAGTGCGTGATGGTTCGATATCACTTTTCACTCACTATAGCCAAATAATAGCCAAAAAAAACCAGCTTATTAATGGCTGGTTTTTTTTGGCTTAATGAATTGATTATTCGCTGAATCTACGAAGTCTATATTTATATAAGTTAACTTTCAGAAAATACTGGTAGCGGGTCAAAACTAACCTTTGAACGTGGCAATTTTGCCACATCTTGCATACGCCAATCATCTTTGCCTTCATTGCTCACTTGCAAATAGTACTTGGCTTTTACAGGGTCAATATCTACCTTAGCGCTATATTTATTACCTTCTTGATGCTGTAGCACCACATCACGATCTTTTTTGATGTCAGTCGCATGGGAGATTGATAAATCTAATTTATCAGGATAAGTAAGCGGTGTGCCATTAAGTAATTTGCCCGATTGTAAGCTTTGCTCAGGATAATTCAAATAAAACACAATATTACCGTCATCGGCAAACTGCATCTCGCCATGCAGGTCTAAGTCATAAGTCAGCTTGTCACGGGACACATCATGATAAAGCGTCTTGCCATCCATATACCAATCGTCACGAACCACACTGTCACGGATCTGATAGGAGTAATAAACAAACCAGAGGCAAGCAATCACCACAAAGGCTGGCATGCCAATCACAAAGATAACCACCATATAGTTTTTATACCATGGCTGGCTATCTTGGTGCTTAAAATTTGGTGCTGGAGTAGACATAAAATACCTATTAATCAAATAGCTGTTTATAGATATCCAGTTATCGGATATCTATATAGTGGTATCGACGGATAAATTGACGGCTAACGGCTGTCAGTTTAATGATAATTTATAACCCGCTCGTCAATGACTAACGGGTGAAATATATGAGTCTACACTTGCCACACGCAAGCGTCTACTGACCTTGGGTGGTAAAGACGTTTTGCTTACTGACCATGTACTGACCATCATTGCTGTTCACATTTAGGGTAACAAGTGTTTGACCAGATTCAATGACATCAGGATCACCATAAATACTGACGGGCATATCAAAGCTTTCACCCGCTTCTAATGGTACATCATTAAAACGCAATTCCAAACTCAGACCTTCTTGCGGGGCAAGGGTTATCTTATAGGTATGCGGTTCTTGGGTTTTATTGGTTAGCTTGACGATATAGCTGTTTTCAATCATGCCTTGAGTATTGATCGATGACAACTGATTACGATCACGGCGAATATCAATCTCTAAGGGGACACGATCGGTCAAGGCATAAACGACACCACCGCAAAGCACGGTTAGTAGCGCTAAATAGGCAAAAAACCGTGGGCGAAATACTCGGCTTTTCTCTTTTTCTGCCAGTTGCCGTTCTGTCGTATAGCGAATCAAGCCACGGGGATAACCCACTTTATCCATGACTTCATTACAGGCATCGACGCACGCGGCACATTGAATACAGGCCACTTGTAAACCATCACGAATATCGATACCAGTAGGGCATACTTGCACACACATCTGACATTCGATACAGTCGCCTAAATGTTCCGGATTGGTCCCTTTTTTGCGCGCGCCTCGTGGCTCACCGCGCTCATAATCATAGGAGACAATCAGCGTATCTTTATCAAACATAACGCTTTGGAAGCGCCCGTAAGGACAGATCTGAACACACATCTGCTCACGCATGTAGCCAGCATTCACATAGGTAGAAAAAGCAAAGATAAAGACAGATACCCAAATCCACGTAGGCCAATCGGGGAAGGGAATAACGCCTATCATCTGCCAACTATGATATAAGCTATCAGTACCGGAGACATAGCTGACGAATGTAGTCGCCGTAATCATTGAAAAAACAAACCAAATAAAATATACCAAACCACGTTTAAAGGCTTTTTTTGCACTCATCGGTTCTTTATCGAACTTCATGCGCTTATTACGGTCACCAATCACCCATTTTTCAACATACTGATATAGATGCGTCCAGATCGTTTGGGGACACGCATAGCCGCACCATACCCGACCAGCGTATACCGTTACCATAAATAAGGTAAAAGCGGCAATCAACGCAAAGGCGGCAATGAAATAAAAATCCTGAGTCAAAAAAGTCATGCCAAAAATATAGTAATGCTGCGAGGGCACATCAAACCATATTGCCTGCCTATCATTATAACGCAGCCATGGCAGTAACAAAAACAGCGCCAAAAACGCATACATACTAACGACGCGGATATTTTGATAAAAACCTGTGATAAATCGAGGATGAATACGATGCTTGGTGGCATCAAGATCAATCTGCTGTACAGGGATTTTATTGGGTTGTGGTGCTGACATAAACGTGCCTCTTTAAAAAAAGAATCAGTCTGCTGGCATGATGAACAAACACCTATAATAAAAAGATGTCGGGATGTGCGATGTTATCAATGTCAGTAAGTAGCTGAGTAGGATAATCACTGTAAAAAACAGCGAACCCTGCTACCAAATGAGCGATTGTAAATAGCTAATTACGATTGAACCATTCATACTAAAAATGGCGATCGATTCGTGGTTTTCAAATCGTGCTATTTTAGCATTATCCCTACTATAAATGGGGTAATAATGCTCAAAAACAATCATTGTATCCAAATTATATTGACCGACTAGTTGTCGTCGATTCGCCTGCACAGCTGGCTTTGCAGAGTAAATAAGTATCATGACAAAGACATGAAAGCGCTTAAACTAAAATTTTCAGCCAAATTGCCAAACAAAAGGGAGAACTGCAATAACAGTTCTCCCTTTTTTCGATCTTATCCATTTATCCTATAACGACTGACTAAAGTAGTCTTAGTTAACGGTAGCTGCTGCCGGTGCTGCTGCTTTTGGCGCAGTAGCAGTAACAGGTAGGGCTTGAGTGGCCTTAGCTGGCTTGTCTGACAAAGAGTAAATATAAGCAGCAAGTAGCATAATACGCTCATTACCTAGCTTCGTTTCCCACTGCGGCATCACACCTGCGCGTCCGTAACGTAAAGTATTACGTACCGTTTCACGCTCGCCGCCATATAACCAAATGGTATCAGTTAAGTTTGGCGCACCCGCTGAAATCATACCTTTGCCATCTTTATCATGGCATAACGCACAATTTTGTTGGAAGATAGCTGAACCTTGAGCAACCAATGTCTGATCAAGTTTGCCGTTGCTTTTGCTACCGTTATTCGACGACAACGATAATACATATTCTGATGCTGCACGCACACCGTCTTCACCGATCTGATCGCGCCATGCTGGCATACCACCAACGCGGCCGTTGTGTAGCGTGGTCAAAATATTTTGTGCTTCGCCGCCATATAACCAATCATTATCAGTTAGGTTAGGGTAGCCTGTTGCACCTTTCGCATTCGAGCCATGACATACCGAACAGTTCTGTAAGAACAAACGGCTACCGACTTTTAGGGCGTTCGGATTTTCAGACAGCTTTTCAATATAAGGGGCAAGCTCAGCAATTTTTCCATCAATTTGTGTTTGCAAATCTGCAGGTGGTGTCTCACTACGACGCATGGTTGCTTGCAACTCATTAAGTGTGCCCAATGTCGCAGTCGCGCCCGCTGCATCTGCTTTTACCAAGATGCTTTGCTCAAAATTATCGGTAAAGATTTTATTATTGCTTTCAAGCTCACTGAATAGCTCGTTCTTAGAGGTCCATGGTACGGTTTCGCCATCGACTTCTACGGTGGCGATGCCTTCCCAGTGTGCTGGGAACATTGCTGGGAAAAATACCCAGTAAGCGACACCCCAAACGATTGATCCAAAAAATATCACCAACCACCATTTAGGGAGTGGTTTGTCGTATTCTCGGATACCATCATATTCATGACCAGTGGTACCGTCTTCCTCGACGTCTGGCTTGTATTTTAATACAAACAGTAGAACGCCAAGAATGAAAAGCCAGCAGCCGAAACTGAATAGCGTGATCCAAGAACTCCAAAAAAATGTCATCGTTTATCCTTATTGCGCTGCTCTTCAGACAGAGATTTTATATCCTCGTCATCAAGCGCAAGTTGTGCATCTTCTTCGAAGCGTTTTTTGTTTTTTGGCGAATACGCCCACCATGCAACGCCTACGAAGGCAACAAAGGCAGAGACGGTCGCAATTGTTTGTAATTCACCAATACCCATTAGCGCTGTCCTTCCATTGCGGTGCCTAACTGCTGAAGGTAGGCGACTAAAGCATCAAGCTCAGTGGCACCAAGCACAGCATCAGGAGCACCTTCAATATCTTCTTCAGTGTAAGGTACGCCAAAACGATCGCGGAATAGACGCATCTTCGTTTGTACGTTCGTACCGTTGACTTCGTTGGTCGCAAGCCAAGGGAAACCTGGCATCACTGACTCAGGTACTAGTGACCGTGGCGCAATGAGATGTTGCTTTTGCCAATCTTCCGAATAGCGTCCACCAACACGTGCTAGGTCAGGCCCTGTACGTTTTGAACCCCATAAGAATGGATGATCCCATGTTGATTCAGCGGCACGTGAATACGGTCCATAACGTTCAACTTCAGCACGCAGTGGGCGAACCATCTGCGTGTGACAGACGTGACAACCTTCACGAATATAAATATCACGACCTTCAAATTCAAGCGCAGTCCATGGCTCCATAGAAGGTAGTGGGGCGTTCACGCCACCTTCTTCTGGACCCTTGTTATCATAAATCAGCGGTACGATTTCAACTAACGTTGCAAAACTAATCGCAATAACGATACCGATGACCAACAAGCCTGTATTTTTTTCAATAATTTCATGCGGTGTACCAGCCATGATCGCTCCTTATACTTTAGCTGTCGAGGTATTGACACTAGATTCGTGATCCGTAGGATCAGCAACATCTACAGGCTTACCTTCAGGCATCTTAAGTGTTTTATAAACGTTATATGCCATCACAAACATGCCCGACACATATAAGAAGCCACCAAAAGCACGACCAATATATGGGAAATGTGAGAACTCAACCGTATCAACGAAGCTATATACCAAAGTACCATCTGGGTTAGTAGCCAGCCACATCATGCCTTGGCCAATACCTGAGATCCACATTGATACGATGTAAAAGATAGTCCCTGCCGTCGCTAGCCAGAAATGCGTGGTGATTAAGCTGATAGAGTACATTTTTGGCTTATTATAAATACGAGGCAACAGTACATATAGCGAACCAATAGTAATCATGCCCACCCAACCAAGCGCACCTGAGTGTACGTGACCAATTGTCCAATCCGTATTATGCGATAGCGCATTAACGGTTTTGATAGACATCATTGGGCCTTCGAATGTCGACATGGCATAGAATGACAGTGCCACAATCATAAAGCGAATGATCGGATCGGTACGTAACTTATCCCAACTGCCAGATAGCGTCAAGACACCATTAATCATACCACCCCAAGACGGCGCGAATAAGATGATGGAGAACACCATTGCCAATGACTGCGTCCAATCAGGAAGCGCCGAATAATGCAAATGGTGACCGCCAGCCCACATATAAGACGCAATCAATGCCCAAAAGTGAACAATAGACAAACGATACGAATAAATAGGACGACCAATCTGTACTGGGACAAAGTAATACATCATCCCAAGGAAAGCTGCCGTCAAGTAAAAACCGACCGCGTTATGTCCATACCACCACTGCACCATGGCATCGGTTGCACCGCCAAATAACGAGTATGATTTAAACGCACTAACCGGAATCGCCATGCTATTTACGATGTGTAGTAACGCAATCGTAATAATAAAAGCGGCAAAGAACCAGTTAGCCACATAGATATGTGAGGTTTTGCGTTTGATGAGTGTTCCGAAGAAAACAATGGCATAAGATATCCACACCAACGCAATCAATATGTCGATGGGCCACTCAAGCTCAGCGTATTCTTTACTCGAGGTCAAACCTAGCGGTAATGTAATGACAGCAGAAACGATAACAGCCTGCCAACCCCAAAAGGTAAACCAAGCCAAATACGGTGCGAACAAGCGTGTCTTACAGGTACGCTGGACGATGTAGTAAGACGTTGCGAACAGGGCAGAGCCACCGAACGCAAAAATAACCGCATTGGTATGTAGCGGTCTTAGACGGCTAAAGGTCAGCCATGGGATGTCAAAGTTGAGTGCTGGCCATGCCAACTGTGAAGCAATGAACACGCCAAGACTCATGCCGACGATGCCCCATACAACGGCCATTATCGTAAAAAATCTTACGACAGTAATTTCGTACTCACGGTCAACTGGGGCGACTGCTGTGTTTTGTAAACTCATTGGATGATTCCTTTACAGCCCGAATTATCAACAGAATTAACTAACTCTCCGCGCTATCTGTATCAAATAAATTGATGCAAGCAAATAGTGACTGCGGTACATGCTGTTTTTTGACTCATTTATCATCTTAAGGTTATTAACTATCAAGCTAAGCTTCCACTCGGTATCTACTGATGCAAAGAGGAAGGGGGAAGCGCTAGAAAAATATCTCGCTTACAACCAGTTGATAGTAGGATTGTTAATAACTCGTTAAGGGGAATAAGGAGTGGCGCCGTATAATTAAGCATCAAACATCTAGCGATGTTAAGGATTTATCTTAATTACTACTGAAAATAACAGCACTAACGAAGATAGATACTGGTATCCATCTGGTAATAAAATATTATTGACCATTGATGTATGCTAGCGGCGGCTGACAAAAAAACAGATTAACGTAATGTTTAGTTAAAACTCCCGACTCTGTTTAAGGGTATTGTAACGCAATCCTAATCAAATATCATCAGAACTATGCGGCAAAATACAAACTCTTTGGTAAAAATATAGGCAGGCAACTCTTTGTAGTTATGCTAGGAGCCTATTTTATACCCAATTTTAAGACTATTCTAGAGGGTTAAATGATACGAATTGCAGGGTACAAGGACAAACTCTAGAGAAATTTTTGTAACAATGGCAACATTAGCCTTATAAATAGGTTTTACTTATCATCAAATCGCCCCTTATAATGAGGCTGAAGAATATCGATAGTAGATTTCCTATCCATTGTTATGACAACAATGACAAAATAACGATTTTAATCATTTGGACATAATTGGGCGGCGGTAATCCATAAGGTGAACCCAGTGCCCCATTCATTAAGGATAATAAGATGGCAGTTTTTTTGACAGATGCATGGTTCGATGACGTTGAGAAGTTAGGTAATGAAGCCGGTGAGCTAAATTTGCCGCCAGCGCTGGCTAATATGATTATTAACCTAAAAGTGTCCGACACGGACAAAGACATCGAAGCCAACTTTGCCGATGGCTTGTTGCATCGCGGCTTGAATGATAATGCGACCACGACACTCTTGCTTGACCGTAGTATCTTGCAATCTATCATCACTGATTTCGACACTAATGAAATTATGGGTGCGTTTATGGGTGGCAAAATTCGTGTCGAAGGTGACATGTCACAACTGATGGCGGTACAGACTGCGCGTCCAAGTGCTGAGCAAAAAGAATTATACAAGCGTATCAAATCAATGACGACGATGGCTTAACGGCTTAAGCCTGTATTTTCTAGATTTCCCCAATCGGTTAGTTTTGATCAATCTTATTCACACCGACCATAAAAAAATCCCCTAATGCTATGTTAGGGGATTTTTTATGATCGGTGACTGTCACGATGACGTAGTAGTAAGAAGAGTTGTCAAATTGCTTAGCTGGCTTTTGATTGCGCCGTCGCGTCTTGTGACTTTTGATTTTCTTTGTAAATGGCGGCTTGTAGCCAAACATTTGCCTGAATGTAGTCATGTACTTTGATAGAAGCAGTCTCTACTGTATTGAGCGCGCCAATACGTACCACGAATGGGTCAGCATCTTGCTCACGTAGTATTACCACATCAAATAAGATGATTGATTTGCCGTTAAAGAGAGTTTCTTGCTTGCCAAGTACTTGACCTTGGCACCATGCCTCGTCTTCTTGTCCCAAAGTATCACCGAACAGATACGCACACATGTGACCCAAGTTAATCTCTACAGGAGCCATTTGTTCTTTGGTTTCAGGCTTCCATTCTTTGATTTGCTCTTGTAGATCGTCTGGTATTTGGCCGTCATTGGCAGCGACGATGTCGTTAAACGCGCGGTGGTAGCGGATGGCTTCTTGATCTTCGACCATAATGACTTCTTGCTGTTCGCTCAGCTTAATTTCATGCGCCCAAGCACTGAAATTCGCAAAATACGAACTGTCGCGTTGATATAAGTGGCGATTGGCGGTATAAAGCTGGTCAAAGGCATAAATAATACTGCCATCAGCCGTACGTAAGCGCAGTACTGCGTCGTGCGAGTTGTCATTGGCGATGATACGCTCTATTTTGCAATGCAGCCCATAAGGACTGTCAACACAAGGGTAAGCGTTGATAAAACGTTCTGGTTTGCCGTCTTTCATTGCCAGCACTTGGTTGATGTGACAAGGCTGATCTTCAGATAACAACAAGCAACTGTCTTTGGCGCTGACGTTGGGGTTGAGACCTTTGGGCATGGCTGCTTTTTCGATCATCTTTTGTAGCCACTCTGGCACATCCTGACTCATGTCATCGGTTAAAATACGCCAATGATCGGCATGACCCGCAGCTTGCTCGTCGGATAATGTGATTTTGGTAGGAGATTGGATGTTTTTATACTGATAATTAATGGTCATGAAAATACTCAAACTTAAGTCAGCGATGAAGTTTGGACCTAACGCTGTGATTGCTTATCTAGCATCCAATATTTACAATCATTGGTCTATGATAGCCAGCAATGTCAGCAGCACAGGGTCAGCAAACAACAATGAGGGGTTAGTGACAATTGTCCTTAGCATACAATATATAGGTATAGACGCAAGTAATAGCAAGCCCCTCATAAAAAATAATAACAAAACCCTATTTTTATTAAAAAATACGCGCAGTTTTTGCTAATGACTGGCACATATCTGCCAAATTGTGTCAAACTAGCTCCCTTTTGATGGCCAAATCTGGCCTATTTTAAACCCTATTTTTGTGTTCGATTTATATGTTGGTATGGCAGACGCCATATATAAGGCGTTTGTCGCTGCTCGTTTTGGCGCATATAAAAGTCGCACGTAGATAAGATAAAGAGTTTGAATATGTTTCGTCCTTTAGCGTTATTTATCGGCTTACGATACACCCGAGCAGAGCGTAGTAATGGTTTTATTTCCTTTATATCGCTGATCTCGATGATAGGTTTGACCCTTGGGGTTGCCGTATTGATTACGGTACTGTCGGTCATGAATGGTTTTGACCGCGAGCTAAAAACCCGTATTTTGGGTATGGTGCCGCAAGCAACGGTTATCTCAAGTGAGGTGATTGGCGATTGGGAACAATTGGCAGATCGTATCAAAGAAGATCCAGAAGTGGCTGCTGTGGCACCCTTCATTCAATTACAAGGCATGCTGACGTCGAATGGCCAAGTGGCAGGCATTATGGTCACTGGTGTCGACCCTCAGTACGAAAAAAATGTCTCGATCATCAACGATCATATGACTGAAGGCAGTATCGACACGCTACAAGCTGGTGATTTTAGTATTGTACTGGGTGAAGAGATGGTGCAATCGCTGGGCTTAAGTATCGGTGATAAGGTGACTTTGGTGTTGCCAGAAGCATCGCCATCACCTGCTGGTGTGATACCGCGCTTTAAGCGTTTTACCCTCACGGGTATTTTTAGTATCAGTCCAGAAGTGGACAGCCTCATGGCCTTTATTCCGATGAGTGATGCTGGCAAATTGTTACGTCTGCCAGCTGGTGCTCAAGGTATCCGTATGAAGCTAAATGATATCTTTACCGCGCCCATTGCTGCTCAAAAAGCGGCTGCTATTGCCCCTGATCGACTCTATCCGAATGACTGGACGCAAACGCATGGCAATCTATTTGGGGCGATCCAAATGGAAAAAGCCATGGTAGGATTGCTACTGTTCTTAATCATTCTAGTGGCAGCATTTAATATTGTCTCAAGTTTGGTGATGCTGGTCACGGATAAAAAAGCGGATATTGCGATTCTAAAGACCTTTGGCGCGTCACCTCGTCTGATTACGCAGGTCTTTATGGTACAAGGCGTAGTCATCGGCGTCATCGGTACGATTGCGGGTACGATATTGGGCGTTATATTTGCCCTCACGGTTAGCGACATTCTAGGCTTTATTAATCAAGCCTTCGGTCTCAATCTTTTTGATGCTTACTTTGTCAATTACCTACCATCACAGCTGCGCTTGACGGACGTGATATTGATTACTGGTGCATCGTTCATATTGAGCTTTTTGGCCACGATTTATCCAGCACGCCGAGCGGCTAAAATTCAGCCTGCACAAACACTGCGCTATGAATAATTAAAGCCATAAGCGAGGGATTGAGCCGCGGATTTACTCGCGCGCTCAAGGCTGGAATGTTTAGTCAGGTTTAAAAAAATCATGAATATCGGTATAAATAAAATAAAGGAAGCGCTATGTCTGCCATTCTAAAAGCGACCAATATTAATAAGATATATGATGAAGGTGCAGTTAGCACCCAAGTATTGACAGGCTTGGATTTGACTGTCACCGCTGGTGAGCGTATCGCTATCGTTGGTACCAGTGGCTCAGGAAAGAGTACTTTGCTCCATCTGCTTGGCGGACTTGATACGCCAACCAGCGGTGAAGTCTGGTTGCATGGTCAGCTATTAAACAGTATGAATGAAACCGAACGCGGTGCGATGCGTAACAAGCACTTAGGGTTTATTTATCAATTTCATCATCTATTGGCAGAGTTCACAGCGATTGAAAACGTCGCGATGCCATTGCTACTACGCCCAAAAGTATCAACGACTGAGGCGAGAGATCAAGCAATAGCGATATTAGAGAGCGTTGGTCTAGAGCATCGTTTGGCGCATAGACCTGGCGAGCTATCAGGCGGTGAGCGTCAACGCGTGGCCATTGCTCGTGCACTCGTCACCAAACCTTCGCTCATATTGGCAGATGAGCCAACGGGCAACTTGGATTATGACAATGCGCAAAGCGTTTTTGGCCTACTATCAGAGCTGCAAAGTACCATGCAAACGGCACTACTGATGGTGACGCATGACCGTAACTTGGCGGCATTGGCAGATCGTCAGCTGTTACTGCGTAATGGTCATTGGGAACAATACTAAATGGCTTAAGTGTGAGGTATCCTAAGTATTTAAGTATTTAAGGTATGTCCTCAATTCAATCAACAGTCATATAGATAAGCTAACAATGGCTAAGTTTTGCCAAACAGCGAAGATAATATCCAGTTAATACCTCGATATTATCTTCGCTTTTTTTCTTGTTTGGCTACAATGGGGCTCATTTTTATCACCCTGCTTAAAATGATGACACGCTTTAGAAGAAATATCATAAAGTAGAGTATAAAAAATAGGTTGCCAACTATAGTTTGCTGAGTATAATTGGATGCAGTAAAGAGTAGTGCAGACAGAGTAATCCTAACAATGTACCTGATGTATTTTTTATATAGAATCGGCTGTAGTAGCCTTATTTAATAGAACAAGGATAATGACAATGAATGAAGATGAAGATCCAATCGCTGCTTTTGGCAGTGCCGAAGAAGGCAATGAGCCATTGAAACCGTATATTGATCCAACGTTGTTTGACACCGTCGACAAAGATGCACAGATTGAACTACTTACTTCAGTTTTTGATTCTATTACGCTGGCAGGTGTTGATTACGATTTAAAAGCGCAGGATAGCGCCACTGGCAAACGCTATACGCTGCTCAAAGACGAAAAAGTGGTCGATATCTTTGTGATGGATAGCAGCTTTACAGACAATGTCCTAGCAGCGATAGAAAAAGACAAAGAAGACGAGTAATTGGATTCAATGAGCCGTATGTGTTGAGGTTGCAGATTATCGTTTAGGCGGTTTCTCTTGAGCGGTGTGCTGACGTTTTTGCCAGCTTGACACGGTTTTATAACGCCAAATAGCCTTAAATGCCAATCCGCAAATGATGCTGGTAATAATGGCGAGTATGGCGCTTCCCACACAAAACGCGGTTAATGAAACAGTACCGTGATAAGTGATAAAGGGGTTGGCGCCATCAGATAGTACCCACAAGCTAAAGTCAGCAATCATCCTGCCGATAAGTCGTAAACTGATCATCGGCACATCAATAATTTTGGCACCGATGTAGTAACCTGCGTAAAAGATAGGCAGGCTAGTGACGGGATTGGTGATCCACGTCAAACCAAGCGCCATAGGGACATTGGCACGAAAAATTAGCGAGCCAATTAATGCCAATAGCATCTGTCCGGGCAGCGGAAAAAATGCACTGAGTACACCGATATAGACCGCTTTATTTAAGCTGTGCCGGTTAAAATGCCATAAACGCGGATCAGCCAAATGCGGTGCAAATAATTTCAAAATGCGGCTTTCTAGAATTTTCTCTGGTGTGGGCAGCAAGTCTTTAAGACGTTTTTGGGGCACAGTATCGCCTTTAATCGTTATCAACCGCTGGCTCAATCATATTGATGGGCTGATATAAAGAGATATTAGGAATAAAATATGGGTGGGAATAGTATCAGAAAAAAAGGGTAATAGTGTCGAATAATTATTATTGTAATACCTCTCATCAGTATAGGGCAATACTAAAATAAATGCTATCGCTTGACCAACGAGACAGTCGTCATTGCTAGGGCCTGTCTTCAATTCAATCGATAGTCATCTAAATGGGCTAAAAATGGCTAAATCTTGCCAAACATCGTCAAATAGCTGGTTAATATCCCGATATTATCTGCGCTATTTTTCTTGTTTGACGGCAATTTATCTCATTTTTATCACCATTTTTGAAATGAAGACACGCCCTAGAGTGAAACGATATACTCGCGCCCATTTTTGTGAGCAATAATAATCCGTTAAAATTGACTGTATTTAAACAGTCAGCTCATTAAGCAAGGAGCGCTGGTGTACTGGTTATTTGGTAGTCTAGTGATTATCGCTATGATTGGCGTTTTGGCAGTCGCGGATAGTCTGGCGATACCAATAAATTCATCAATAGAGCTGCATAACGCTAACAGTTGGCCGCTATTATTACTCATTATTGCTATTGTCTTGATAGCCATTAATCAGCGTCAAGCGCTGTCTATAAAATCAGTTAACGTCCAAAAGCTTTCTTCTAAACACCAACCTTCTCAACCTTCTTTTTCTCAAGACACGTCTAAATATTTTTCTTCTTCCTCTAAATTTCCCATTCGAATTATTAATTATTTGCTGATAATGATACTGGCCATGGGGCTGGTAATTGGTAGCGCATTGCAAGCCTTGATGGGTTATCAGCAGGCTGAAGCGACCAAAATTACTGAGTCTATGCGTGTACAGGCTTTGGTCACTATCGAGGGTATTAGTGATAGCGTTTACGATGGTGTCACCAATAGCGGTTATCGACAAGTCGCTACTGTCAGTCATATATCGCCCTTAATATCTGAGTTGACGGTTCAAGAATTAGATAGTGCTAAGATCAATTATTTCACAAGTATAGAAAATAGCCTAAGCAATAATAATTTATTTGATGATACTTTAAATGAAAGTAGTGACAGCAATATTGAATATCGAGTGCTACTCAATGCTTATCCAAAAAACGGCTCTAAAAGCGCTCAGGTCGCTGATCTAAATCAATTGCGACCGGGTGATCAGCTGTTTATGACGTTAACGCTCGCACCGCTTGCTACCTCTGAGCAAGCTCTCAATAATCCCTCTGGATTTGACAGTTATCGCTGGTTGCGAGGTCGTCATATCGATGGGGTGGCAAATATAGTGACGACCAGTACGTCGTCTTTTGCGCTCGATGAGTCGTCTGCATTGGAAGCTGATTCTCGCTCCTATCTTAAGCGCTTTCGTACTCGGATTGACCAAGGGCGTTGGCAATTGCGACAGCATTTTTATCAAAAGTGGGCGGGACAAACTACAGCCACGCAGCAAGCAAAAGCGGTGACTCTAAGTTTGCTCACAGGCGATCGCAGCTTAATCAATCGCGATACCAAAGATCTGTATCAATTGGCTGGTATTTCACATTTGCTGGCTATTTCGGGCACTCATGTTTTGTTTTTAGCGATTATGCTGGCAGGGGCAGTCGTATTCTTGCTCAATCGTCTGTATCCAGCCTTATATCGGCACATACCACGTTGGCAAGTGCGCTGGTGGGTAATGATCAGTGCCGCTTTTATTTATGCGCTATTCACTGGTTTCGATGTACCCGCTGCTCGTACTGCCTGGATGTTATTGGCGATAGGTCTGGTACGATTAACCTTACTGCCCATTAGTACGATGCGAGTATTGTTGGCGCTGGCAGTCTTGATGGCATGGTTTGATCCCTATGTGCTCTGGCAAGCTGGTTATTGGTTGTCCTTTATCGCTGTGGCGCTGTTGCTAAAATACGATAGTGCTTCACAGTCGCAAATTAACTCAGTGTTATCACAATCAGAGAAACCTCTCTCTCAGCATGATATTAAATATAGCTGTATTTTACTTATAAAAGTATGGCTCACAGGCAAACGTGTCTTTAAGTTGCAGTTCTGGTTATTTATCTCGTTGCTACCCATTACGTTGTTATTGTTTGGCAAAGCTTCACTATGGGGTCTAGTCATCAATTTATTTGCTATTGGTTTATTTGGCTGGGTTATCGTACCGCTCAATCTACTAGCTGGGCTTTGCTACTTATTATGGCCTGCGCTTGCTGATAGTATCTGGGTGTTGGTCAGCGCAATCATCAGTAATTTACATGATTTGATTACGTGGCTGACGTCATTACCAGCGCTGTCAGAGGCGTGGCTGTATACGCCAGTGAATATGGCGATATTACTGATGGTATTGCTGGCGATGTTGCCTTGGTTATTACCACGTGGACTTATCAGTCGTTGGCTGGCGCTACCGCCTTTGACGCTATTAATGATGACGGTATATGCCAACCAGCAGTCATTAGCCACGTCACCAACTTTATATATATTACCCACTGGAGATCGCTATATAAGCGCGGCGGTGCTGCAATATCCTATAATGGATAACGAGGTTGGGGGTAAGGATAATAAGGCGCAGTCAGCGAAGGGAATCGTGAGTTGGTTGTTTTTGGCAGACCACAGGCCTAATGCGACACGTACCATGCCAAGTACCTTGACGGCAGAGAAGCTGTCCGCGATATTAGAGCAGCAATTACGCACCTTATCGATTAAACGCTTAGAAGGGCTCGTAGTACAGACCAGCAGTGTAGGATTGACCGATACGCTCACGACTAACGATGCCAGCAATACATTTAAACCTAACGCCTCAGAGTTGTTGCCGATGACCGTTGCCAGAATAAGTCAGCGCCTACCGACCAACCAGTATTGGCAAGCAGGGCGTAGTGATCGTTGGTTTGAGCGAGAAAAACTTTATAAAGAAGCAAACGAATCTAACAATGCTAACAATGCAGCGCATGTCACTACCAAAACGTATATCAGCCCTAAAAGCTGTGAGCAAAATGACTCATGGCAGCTCCCCAACGGGGATTTATCATTACAAGCAATGACGGGCTGGAGTAAGATAGATGATGCCAGTGTGTGGGACTGTACAATTGCCATCGATAGCAGGTTGCCGATACAAATAGTGCAGTATAATGCAGCTGATCCACTCAATTCACCGCTGGCCACCTCTCAACTACTAACGGCAATTCCCGCTACAGCAAAAAATACGCAACCAAATAACCAAGAACTTACTATGCAAGCTCAGTCTTTGCCATCACGTATCGTTGTTGATGCCGATACCCATCAGCGCGTTTGGCAACTGTGGTCACTGCTCTGCCAAGCTGAACCGTTCGATGATAGCGCCTATAGTCATTATACTTGGCTTGGGCACAGCGCCTCACACCTAGCGACCGATGATATCAAGCGCCAGCGTATCAATGAGGTCATTACTTATGATGATAATGCACTTGAGGCGGCACTGTCTCTAAATGCTCATTGAGTCTTAGAATAATATTTGGACGCAACATCTTATTTTGACAATCCATTCTGAAAATCATCTTAACCATAGCAGCGTTATAATATGGTGATATTTCACGGTTACACTCTTGAACCATAACCGAAATAGCACCATACTTAGCACTCTATTAATATAGATGACCCCTACAGTGAGAAAATTTGATTTCTCACTGTATTTATTTTCTATATCATCTCTTTTATCGTTTTAGACTGTTTCTGACTTAGGAAGTTATATGCCCAACTGGCCACCAGACCCTAACAAACGTTCTGACAATTCGGCAAATCAGCCAACACAGATGCCACAGTCAAGCCAGCCAAGCGGACAAGAATGGCGTCTGATTGAAAACACCTTATTGGCTAGTGTGGTTGAGCAGCGCCGCGCTCGTCGCTGGAGTATTTTCTTTAAACTATTGACCTTTGGTTATATCTTATTGATATTTTTGACCCTTGGTCGTGGGTGCAGTAGTTCGCCAACGGGTATGGATGCAGTAGATACCAGCGCGCCGCATTTGGCCGTGGTTGAGCTGCAAGGCGTCATCAGTAATGACGATGTTGCCAATTCTTATGATGTCAATGAAGCTTTGAGAGATGCTTTTGCGAATAGTAATTCCAAAGCGGTGGCATTAGATATCAACTCACCTGGTGGCTCACCTGTACAGTCTGATGAAATCTGGCAGACTATGAGGGAGTTGCGCAAAGAGTACCCAGATAAAAAGCTTTATGCTGTTATCGGTGATATTGGTGCTTCAGGTGCTTATTACATCGCTTCTGCGGCAGATGAGATTTATGTCAATCCATCAAGTTTGGTTGGCTCTATCGGTGTCATTATGCCAAGCTACAATGTCAAAGGTTTGATGGACAAGGTCGGTGTAGAAGATCGTACTATTACGGCTGGTGAGTACAAAGACATTTTAAGCTTGTCGCGCCCATTGACTGATTATGAAGAAAATCATGTCGAAAAAGTATTGGCCAATACGCATAAGCATTTCATTAATGCTGTAAAAGAAGGTCGCGGTGACCGCTTGAAAAACCCTGAGCAAAACAAACTGTTCTCAGGATTATTTTGGACAGGCGAGCAGTCGATTGAGCTAGGTTTGGCAGACAAGACAGGTAGTATCACAAGCCTGAGTAAGCAACTAGATCTTGATACTGTGATTAGCTATAGCCCAACTGATCCGTTCCAAATGTTTATGGATCGTTTTGCCGTGCAACTGGGTGCAGGCATTGGCTCTAGCGTTAGTCTTGATGGTTTTTTACCACAAGAAGAAGGTAACGTAAAGATGCGTTAAGCGTTTAATGTTTTAGATATACTGTGTATGATTGTTGAGGCTGGGCATATAATTATGCTCAGCCTCAATTGTATGTAATGCTAAATAAATATCTTATTTAAGACTAAATCTTTAAGACTAAGTCGCTATCAATGTCGCGATAGCTATCAATTTTGCTATATTGGTGATATTTAGCTTAAGAATGCTATAAGGTTCAATCATTAAAAATAATATATAACATAAACCATCCCACGAGAGCCTGTTATGAGAGATGAAATAAATTTGCAGACCTTTGCAGCGCTACCTGTCTCCAAAAAAACCAATAAGCCCGTTATACATTTTGCCCATGCCAATGGGATGCCAAGTGCCGTTTATCAGCCGTTTTTTGAGCATTTGACAGAGTTTTTTACCATCGAATATATCCCGATATTAGGCAATACGCCTGATTATCCAGTGGATGATCATTGGCGTCGGCTGACTCAACAGATTATCGACAGTGTAAAAAGCACCTGTGAAAAGCATGGCATTTCGCAAGTCGTGGCCGTTGGGCACTCGCTGGGTGCTATGTGTACGTTACAGGCGCTGTACCGTGCACCTCAGCACTTTGCTCAGGCGGTATTAATGGATCCGCCTTGGATTTATGGCAAAGTCAGTTTTTTGTGGCATTTGGCAAAGACAGCAGACAGATTGCCTCTTATGAATAATCGTTTGATGGACAAGCTGTCACCAGCTGGCGTGTCTAAGCATCGCCGCGATGTGTGGGACAGCCGAGCCGACGCGTATGAAAAAATGCGGCATAAAGGTTTTTTCAAAAACTTTGATGAGCGTAGTTTTCAAGGATATATCGAGCACGGTTTACATGAGCGTGCGGATGGCAAGGTAACATTGGCGATTCCGAAAGCAAGCGAAGTGGCGGTCTTTCGAACCAATCCTTCTTGGTATTGGCTGGCACCAAATCGAGGGCCCAAAGTACCTGTCACATTGATTATTGGTCAAGACAGTATCTTTCTGAAACGCCGCTTCCCGCAGCAAATCAAATCCCGACTCAATATTCCTTATGCAACCCATGCGGGTGGTCATATGTTCCCGCTTGAGCATCCAGAGTCTGTGTCACGGCAAGTATTGGATTTAATCAAGCAACAACTCCCAACATGAATGATGCTCGCTACTTATTTAACGGCTTATATAAATAACTATATGAAGCTGTCAGGAGCATTGCTCGTTTATTTTTTTGAGTCACCGCCTTATGCCAAACCAACCTAGTGCTACCAATCACCCGTCTATAAATGCGTCCGAGCGTTTGCCGTTATTTTCACGCTTCGGTGCATTTTCAATGACCGTAGGAATGGTCATATCATTTTTTATCAGTCAATTGTTAGGGGTATATGTTGCAGGCAAGCTGTTATTACCAGCAGCTAAAAGCTCAAGCGTGGCTGATGTATTTTTCTTTGGCAGTAGTAATGGTACGGTCGTGAGTGTGTCGATCATGATTGGCGGTGTCTTGCTAGTCGCCCTCATCGTTATGCTGATTCAGTTAAGAGGTGGTAATTGGCAACAGTATCTAGCGCTCAAACCGTTTTCAGTAACGGTTGGCGTCGGCATGCTGGGCTTGCTATTGATATTTATGATTGGCAGTCAGGCATTGACTTACTGGCTCGATAAATCACCATTGGTATTTGTAGATCCGCTGTATCAGTCAGTCAGCTCAGTGTGGCTACTGGTGTTTGCGATGGTGATCGTTGCGCCATTATACGAAGAGCTGGTCTTTCGCGGCATATTATGGTCGGCCATTGCTGAGCAATTCGTCGTCTCACCAAGTCAAGAGCAGCGTGGGGCGATCATTGCTAGTATTATCACCAGTTTGATATTTGCGGTGATTCACTTGCAATATGGCGTTTATGAAATCAGCACTATCGTGGTGTTGGCATTGATATTCTGCTACGCACGTGTAAAGTCTGGCTCGCTGCTACTACCAATGCTGCTACATATTGTGAATAATGGCGCTGCGATGTGGCAGTATTTAGCGCAAACAGCTTAGGGCTTGTCCTCAATTCAATCGATGGTTATCTAAATAGGTCAAAAATGGCTAAATCTTGCCAAACGGTGTCAAGTAGCTGACTATTATCTGTGCTATTTTCTTTGTTTGACGGCAACTTATCTCATTTTTATCGCCATTTTTAAAATGAGGACACGGCCTAATCAAAATCTGTTTAATCAAGCGTTTGTTTAATCAAAAAAAGCTACGCATCAGGGTTTAACGCCAAGACCTCAGACGCTGCTTGCTTAATATCATCTATGGTCAGCTTGGGTTTGCCACTCAATGATTGACGCCATTTTCGAGCACCTGTCAGCCCTTGAAACAATCCTAAATAATGACGCGTCATCGTGGGTAGTGCTTCACCTTTGGCGACTTTTTCTTCTAGATAAGGATAAAGCTGCGTCAAAATGTCTGAGCGCTTAGGTGCTGGCTCACCCCATAAGCTGTTGGCTTCTGCCAGTAGATAAGGGTTGTGATAAAACGCGCGGCCAATCATCACACCGTCTATATGCTGCAAATGCGCTTGAATATCTGCAACTGTCTCAATACCGCCGTTTATCTCGATATCGAGTTGTGGAAAGTCTTGTTTGAGACGATACACATCCTCATAGCGCAGTGGCGGAATGTCGCGATTTTGCTTGGGACTAAGACCTTGTAGCCACGCAGTACGGGCATGAACGATAAAACGGCTACAACCCGCAGCAGCGACTTTCTGCACAAAATCTGCCATGAACTCATAACTGTCAAAATCATCGATACCAATGCGGTGTTTAACCGTTACTGGGATATCGACAGCCGCTTGCATATGTTTGACTAAATCGGCGACAGTGTTTGGCTCGGCCATGAGACAAGCGCCAATTTTGTTATGCTGTACCCGATCTGATGGGCAACCAACATTGATATTGACTTCATCATAGCCATGCTGCTGAGCAAATTCAGCACATTGGGTCATCTCACCAATATCTGCACCGCCAAGTTGCAGGACAAGTGGGTGCTCAAGTGTATCAAAGCGCAAATGCCGAGCTCGATTGCCATGTATGAGCGCACCAGTACTGATCATTTCGGTATATAGATACGTGTGCGGATTGAACAGCCGTGCAAAATAACGATAATCTGTCGTTGTCCAATCAATCATCGGGGCAACGGACAGTCGTTTATTGGTCATATCAACCATGGGTATTAAGCCTTAATATTTGTGTCTTAAATAAATGGATAAGGTGCAATGGATGAGACATACCATTGCACCTTAGTTTCAATTTTGATGTGGATATTGGTCAGCTATTTACGAGATCACATGGTCAATTTTTTTGTATTCAGGCAGATTATAAAAATAAAGCCCCATGATAATACCAATAAAACCAATAAACGTAATGTACAGTGCTGGTGAGAAGCTTATTAGCGTAGTGGCATAGCCGAGACCAAAAGGTACTAATACTCCCACGATACCGTAGGTAATATTATAGCAAAAAGCCATTCCTGTGAGGCGCACATTGGTCGGAAACAATTGCACAAGGATGGCAGGTACCATACCGACGATGCCAGCGCAGAAGCCTAATAGTGCATACATGATTAATATGTAATCACCACCTGCCTGCAAATGGTAAAAGAAGGCCAGCATTTGAGCAATGAGTAGAACAGAACCAACAACTAAAATTTTACCAAAGTTTTCATGGTTAGACACCATGCCATAAAATATGCAACCAAAAATCATAAATATGATGCCCAAACTATGAGAAAACCCAAATAGATCACTATCTAAAACAAAGTTTATCTCTATTAAATCTGGTAGCAGTAGAATGACAACAGAGGTAATGCTAGAAATGACCAGTGTCAGTACCATACCGACAAATATAGAATGCTTACAATGTTTAAAAAGTATGGTAAATGGTTCGCTCACGCTAGTACCGATTTTTGACTTGTCCAGTGCAAGAAAGAATGGTGTCTCTCCAACGAGTCGCCACACCAATAATGGCAAAAAGCTTAATACAGCGGCAACTAAGAATGGCAAACGCCACCCATAATCAGTCAACTGATCCGTCGTCATAAAGGTAGAGAGCCACATAAAGAATGCATTTGAAAATAGCACACCCACTAAAAAGCTGGCAGTGACATAGCTACAGGCTACTGATAAATACTGCCGCGGTACATGCTCTGCCACAAAAACCCATGCCAAGGGGACATAAAGGCCATATGCCATACCCTGTATAAGCCTTAGGAAAATAAATAAAGCGGGCGCAATCCATCCCCACTGTGCATAAGTGGGCAGACATGCCATCGCCAACAAACTTGCAGCGGTTACTATCAGGCTTAGCAACAATATGGGCTTTCGACCTTTTATATCACCGTATCGACCAAAGAGGATACCACCAATTGGACGTGCCAAATAACCAACAGCAAAAAGCCCCAGCCCTTGTAGTTTAGCAACTTGAGGGTTGGTGTTCGCAGGAAAAAATGCAGCCGAGATGATATCTGCAATGTACAAGTAAATCAAAAAATCAAAAAACACTACAGCGCTGGTAAAGCTAATAAACAGCACTACATTTTTGTCTCTAGCAGACATTAACGCATATTGAGAACGAGACGGCATAATAGATCACGCATCCACAGAGTAAAGTGGTCATTAAGACGGTCATCGTTTGGATAACCGCTCATCATAAAAACCGGCAAATCAACGTAGATAGATAATGATTTGCCGAAACAGTAGGTTTGGGTATTTTGTGTTAGTAATTTTGGTTGCAGGGGTTTGATTTAACAGAAGCTAAATCCGAAATCCTGAACTTTTGAGTGTCAATTAAGGGTCAGTGAGTAAAAGGTCTTACGTCTTTATAGCAGCCAGTCGATTGGTAACCATGACATGATGGTGAGCCAAATGTGATCACTCATATCAACGCGTGGCTCTGAATTATAAATCACTTTTTTACCATCTTCCATGGTATGCCATTGCAAAGCGCCGCTCTCCAGCAACTTGACTTCATAAGCTTGATTTAACAAATCATCGCTGAGTGCACCGTGCAGCTGGCTTGCCAGTTCCTCATCGTTAATAATGACACCCATTTCGGTATTGATATTGGCAGAGCGCGGATCGACATTGTATGAGCCAATAAAGACTTGATAGTCATCCACGGCAAAAGTTTTTGCATGTAAGCTGGTCGATGATTGACTACGTGCTCGCCACAGCTTATTTTCACGTTCTTCTTCAGCAGCCGTTGATTTTAGCTCGTATATTTTGACGCCTGAGCGAAGCAAGTTGGGTCGCCATTGACTATAGCCAGAGTGAACGGCAGTGACGTCCGTCGCATCAAATGAATTGGTCAAAATCTTAATATCAACACCAGATTTGGCCAGCTTGACCAAGGTATCGACACCATCTTTAGTCGGCACGAAATAAGAAGAAATGATAGTCAGCTTTTTGGTTGGGCTACCGAGCAAAGTGCGTAGCTGATGTACCAAATTGGTGTCAGTAGGAACCGTTTTGCTCAGTTTACCGACATCATCACTCAAAAACTGCATATCTGTCCAACGAAAGGGTACCCGTTTATTGATCAGATCGCTGTCTATCGTAGAGTCTTTGATCGCCGCTTTATAGACCGTCAAACTGCTGCCTTCGTTATTGTCTTCGTCGAGACCGAGCTTATCCAATGCGGACAGAAAATCAGGTGTCACATCATCATCAAATTTTGCCAACGTTTCGATATCAAATGATAAAGGTGATGACCAGTAACTGGCAAAACTGTTGTCGATATCTGCGACGACTTTACCAATAAGTAACACATCCAAATCCGCAAATTGACTGCTCTGATCATTACTCAGGTATTCGTTACCAATATTACGACCACCAATGATGGTGATTTGCTTGTCAAAGGTCATGCTTTTATTATGCATACGCCGATTGATACGCGGCAATCCTGTGACAAAGTTTAAGGTTTGAAATTTACGATGCATCAACGGATTAATAATGCGCACCGCAATGTTTGGATGGCTGGCAAAACGTAATAAATGCTGATCGAACTTCGCGCTATTATTAAAATCATCGAGCAATAAGCGCACGATAACGCCGCGCTCAGCTGCATCCCAGAGGTCTTTTAACAGTAGTTGGCCGGCTTGGTCATTATGCCAAATATAATACTGTGCATCGATGTTACGTGTGGCCATATCTGTCAAGATACTGCGCGCGGCAAAGGCATTTGCCCCAGTCACTATCGGGTGATAGCCTGACAAATCAGGGTGAATGTCATTCTGCGCACTGATAGCGGACACCAAATCGATATTACTGGTGTCAGTCGCTGCAATTTGTTTAGGCTGTTGGTTGCTTTCTTGCTGATATAAAGCATTCACTCGCGCTGACAAGGCTTGGCTTTCAGGCAAATGTGGCTGTTCGGGCAAAATCTGACATCCACTCAGTCCTAAGGTCAACCCGAGTGTTAGGCTCAGCGATAAATTGCTTGGTTCTATATTTAGCATCGACATAACTGATTAACCCTAATAAGCCTTGATTTATTGAAAGTTTGCTGAGTATTTTCGTTTATTTTCAAATAATAGCGCTGATTATAATGCTTATAAAAATAACACTCGAGACAAAGCGTAGGACAAAGCCTAAATGGTCGCTAAGCTTAGCAGCTGTCGTCCTATCTGCCTATTATAAATACGTTATTTTTTTAGCTTATGCACTTGACTAAGCTCGCGTTTTATTCTGATTATAGACTTGGTGGTTCTATCAAGACGTATTCAAAAATAATGTTTAGTAGGGCTCTGAAACCAGATGTTTGGAATAAGTTGACATGCTATGATAACGCTGACAAATGGTATCCATAATTAGGGTCTGTTGAACATTCAAATATTAGGACTGCTGATCGCTAAAATCGCATCAAACTAGGCGTAAACCGACGATAATGTCGAGACCTTAGCTAGGTTTATAACAACGTTTGGTGCGATTTTAGCATCAGCCCTTCGGGGCGGGACTATTTTTTGCCAATACATGGCGAAATTGTCTACCCTAGAATGACTAGGAATCAAAAATTTCACTGCGTATTGTCTAAAAAATAGCCACTGCCAGTGCCACATTTGAATGTTCAACAGACCCTATTATTATAAAAAAATGACATCATGATGAAAAATCATAAAACTGCCAATGTGTTGTAGGATTGGCTGCTAGTCGCCACCGCCGATACTCGCCATCAAATCAGCCTGATGCTCACGTAGTAATGAGTCAAGAA
Organism: Psychrobacter sp. Pi2-51; assembly: GCF_904846665.1. Classification (NCBI taxonomy): domain Bacteria; kingdom Pseudomonadati; phylum Pseudomonadota; class Gammaproteobacteria; order Moraxellales; family Moraxellaceae; genus Psychrobacter; species Psychrobacter sp. Pi2-51. Next base: position 27,266 of record NZ_CAJHBP010000006.1, on the reverse strand, counting down.
TCTCATCCAAGTCGCCTTCCATAATAGAGTCGAGCTTGTATAAGGTCAGGTTGATACGATGATCGGTCATACGCCCTTGCGGGAAATTATAGGTGCGAATACGCTCACTGCGATCGCCACTACCGATTAAGTCGCGGCGCATCGAATCAGCAACATCGACTTGTGCTTGTACCTTAACCTGCTGAATACGTGAAATGAGCATTTTCATCGCTTGTGCACGGTTTTTGTGTTGGCTACGCTCTTGTTGACACTCTGCGACTGTGCCCGTTGGAATGTGTGTCAAACGTACAGCTGAGTCGGTGGTGTTAACGTGCTGACCACCAGCCCCGCTTGAACGGAACGTATCAAAACGGATATCAGCTGGGTTGAGCTCGACGGTATCATCAATCTCAACTTCAGGCATGACTGCAACGGTACAAGCTGAGGTGTGCACACGGCCTTGGCTTTCGGTTTCAGGAACACGCTGGACACGGTGCACGCCAGACTCAAACTTTAGACGACCATAGACGCTGTTGCCTGATACGCGAGTGATGATTTCTTTATACCCGCCATGCTCACCTTCGCTTGCAGACAGCACGTCCAATGTCCAGCCTTGGCTCTGCGCGTATTTTTGGTACATTCGGAACAAGTCACCAGAGAAAATCGCTGCCTCGTCGCCGCCGGTCCCTGCACGAATCTCCAAAAATGCTGGCACTTTATCATTAGGATCTTTTGGTAGCATCATAAGATTAAGCGCTTCTTCCATCTTTACGATGGTATCACGAGCATTGTCAATCTCGTCTTGCATCATCTCTTTCATGTCAGGATCTGTCGCATCAGCCAGCATAGCTTCTGCATCGGCCTGATCCGTTTCTGCACCCACGTAGTTTTGCCATAAAGTAGTGATATCCATCAAATCGCTGTGCTCGACAGACAATTCACGGAATTTATTATTATCACTAATGACACTAGGATCTGATAACAAGGCGGTGACCTCTTCATAACGGTCTACCATCTGGTCTAAACGCAGGCGTAAGGATTCTTTCATAAAAGGACTTTTAATTGGATGATAAGAGTAAGAGCGTGATTATAGCAAATTTTTCACCGTAAATTAAAACCTCTGAGTAATCTTGCTGCTATTCTAAGTAATTTTGCCATTCTATTGGCAGACATTCCTATCGCTGCTGAAATATTCCCCTGTTTTCTCATCAGTTAGTGGTTATAAAATGCAATGCTAAAAACGTAGACATAAAAAAATAGCCAAGAAGGATCTTGGCTATTTTTATCGTTAAAAAAGATCTAGAATGAAACGCTACACTTTACGAACCAATACTGAGCCAATCGAATAACCTGCGCCGAATGAACAAATCACGCCCAAATCACCTGATGCTAACTCATCTTTATAGCGATGGAACACAATCATCGGGCTGGCTGAGCTGGTATTGGCAAATTCAGCAATGACGCTTGGGACAATCGCTTTATCTGCTTCTTTACCTATGACTGTACGTAGAATTAAATCTAACATATTGGCATTGGCTTGGTGTAACCACATCATTTTCACATCACTGGCTTGTAATTCGTTCTCAGTCAAATGATCTGTGATGATCTCTGACACTTTTGGACAGACTTCACGGAATACTTTACGACCATTCTGTAGAAACAACTTATCAGTGACTGGTTCTTTGATATCCGGATACATCTCAGTCTGTGCCGCTAAAAACTCTGAGCGATCCATAAAGCCGTATTCGTTTTTGATGTTGGTCGAAAATTGGGTAAATAGCTTAGAGTTAAGAATCTCATAACCTTTTGGCGTATCGAGATCTTCAACGATAGACGCTGTCGCTACGTCACCAAAGATGAAGTGGCTGTCACGGTTACGCCAGTTTAGATGCGCAGAGGTAATCTCTACGTTGACCACAGCGATGCGCTTGGCCAAACCAGAGACGATAGAACCATGTGCTTGTGATAGACCAAAAGTCGCGGCACTACAAGCGACGTTCATATCATAAGCAAAGCCGCCAATCATACCGATTTCATTTTGAATCTCGATGGCAACCGCAGGATAAGTGCGCTGGAAGTTTGAGCAAGCAAGGATAATACCATCCAAGTCATTGGCCTCAAGTCCAGCATCTGCCAAAGCATCTCTAAGTGCTGCGGCACCCATTTCTGCCATGATAGACAGCTCTTCACCTAGATTGCGATAAGGAATCACGGGAGCCATGATTTCAGGATCTAAAATGCCGTCTTTTTCCATCACATAACGTGATTTGATACCCGATACTTTTTCAATAAAAGCAGCTGAAGAAGGCTCAAGTGCGGTCACAGTCTCTGCTGCTATCTCATCAGCATGCTGTGCATTATAATTTTCAACATACTGGTTAAATGACTCTACTAACTCTTCGTTGCTGATGCTATAAGGTGGGATATATAGGCCCGTGCCCGTGATACAAGTCGTCATGATAAGCTTCCTTGTCTACTACTGTGGTGCTTGGAATAAGCATAAAAGTGGAAAAATAATAGCCATTCAATTTCAGTGAATAACTGTAAACTTAAAATCAGTGCCTTTATTATGCCTGAATATTATAATTTTTCTAATACTTTGTTACAAATAATCTGTTTCTCGCCATAAATAAGCAAAGACTCAGTTCATTTTACGGTAGCTACGTTATAATTGGCGCTGTTTTACTCTGTACTATTCATCGAACTAGATTATTTAGCAAGAATATCAATACACGCTTATATTTAGGAAAGCTAATGGCAGAACTTCTCAATTGGTTATTTGGTCAATACGCTGACTACTCTACGATATTCATTGTCCTTGAACTGATTGCCGTCGTCTTTGGCGTGGCAAGTGTCTTACTTGCCAGCAAAACCAATATTCTGGTCTTTCCTATTGGCTTGGTCAGCACTGCGATATTTGTCTATTTGCTGTGGAAGTGGCAGCTGTTTGGCGATATGTTTATCAATGCTTACTATACTGTGATGAGCCTATACGGCTGGATTAATTGGTCAAAGAATAAGAAGACTCAATCTGTCGAGCATAAGCAGTCAAACGATGCTAATAATGTCCGTATCGAGCACCTGCATGCAGGCGACATACCTATACTCTCTGCTTTGGCAGCGGGAACGATGGGGTTTGTAGCACTGATTTATTATTTCCGACCAGTGATTAATAACGGTTTTAGCTTCGATGGTGCAGTACTTGGACTGCATTTATTTACGTGGGTCGACTACACTGATATGCTCACTACCGCCTTGTTCCTTATGGCGATGTGGCTCATGGCACGGCGCAAGATTGAGCATTGGATACTATGGATTATTGCCGATGCGATATCGGTACCGTTATACTTTTATAAAGGTTTTACGTTTACCGCGCTACAATATATAGTCTTCACTTTCATCGCAATCTGGGCATATTATGAATGGCAACGACGCTATCGTACACAACATCGCGCACAACCTCATACAGCATACGCCTAAATCTGTCATAAATGTCGCTGTTTTAGGCGCAGAAAGTACGGGCAAGACGACTTTATGTCGGGATTTGGCAGCACATTTTGATAGCCCTTGGGTAGCAGAATATATGCGCACCTACCTACAAGCAAAGTGGAATGACGAGCAGCTGACTTGCACGTGGCACGATCTGCTACCTATCGCACAAGGTCAGATTGCGTTAGAAAATAAATTGGCCAAACAAGTCGCTCAGACGTCCAATGCTAGCCATTATTTGTTTTGTGATACCAGTCTGTTTGAGCTAATGGTTTATTCTCACTGGTATTATGGCGACTGTCCTATCGCCCTTGAGCAAGCGGCATTGGCACATCATTATGATTTGATATTATTGACTGGCGTTGATACACCATGGGTCGCTGATGACTTGCGAGACAGTCCGCATCAACGTGACGAGATAAGCGCCTATTTCGCCAGCCAACTAAATAAACACCAAAGACCATTCCAGCGCATTGGTGGCGATAGACAGGAGCGAGTTCAGCAGGTAGTAGCGCAGCTTACTGACATTAGCAATATATAGCCTCGCAGCAACTTTATTAGAGTGTATCAATAAACTCATCATTACTTTTATCTTTAAAAACCTAAGAGATATCCATGCTAAAAAAGTTTGAATTTTACTTAGAAAAAACCATATTCCATAGCCGCTGGATACTAGCGCCTTTTTATCTAGGGCTAGTACTAGGTATTATTTTATTATTTGTTAAGTTCGTTCAAAAAACATTTATGATGTTCAACACTGTATTTAGCGCCTCGGTATCAGATGTCATTGTTAATATATTAGTGTTAGTCGACCTCTCGTTAGTAGCCAGTTTATTATTAATCATCATATTCAGTGGCTATGAAATATTTGTCTCAAAAATTGACACAGGCGATCATGTTGATCGACCCAGTTGGATGGGGAAAGTAGATTTTTCTGGGCTTAAATTAAAAGTCATCGGTGCCATCGTTGCGATTTCTGCTATTGATCTTTTAAAATCCTTTATGGATATTCCTAATGAACTGAGCGAGGGTGAAGCGGACAAACTTATGTGGAAGGTCATTATTCACATGACATTCGTTCTATCCGGCCTGCTATTTGCGATTATGGACAAAGTGGTTGGTGACACCAAAAAGCACTGATTTTTATTATTCCACACACTCTCCATTGTTCTTACATATTTTTTCTTTATCACTCCTTTATGATTTTCTTTGAACCTATTGACTGTTATATGGACAGTTTTGGAATAAAGAGTCATATGAGGAGCTTTCATGCAAAAAACACTATTTACCAAACTATCTATCATCGCTGGGCTGTGCATTATTTTCGCCATCGGTCTCAATATGATTGGCTCAGTAATTTACGAGCGTCAAAATTATGCCGCGTCAGTGATCAAAGAAATCGCCCAGCAGCATATCAATCCGCAAGAAGTCATTACGCCATTCATTGCCATTCCGACTACTGTCACGCCTGAGTGTCAGATTACAACGCCTGGCACAACCAGTAAATGTGCACCGTCCTACTCAAAAATTGAAACTATTTTTGCAAACCAAACCCAAGCAACACAAGATCTTGAGGTAAGCACTGATACCTATAAGCGCGGCATCTATCATGCGACCAGTTATGATGGGGCGTTGACATTTGACCAACGTTACACTTTTGATAAAGCCATCAGCCGCTTATATGAAGCGACGAGCACGGCTAGTGTAGAGCAAAGCTCCGTCAATACACCTACCAGTAACGATAAAACGAAACCCAAAGAAACCATCATTCACTGGAATGAAGCAAAATTGATTATTCCAGTATCAGATCTGCGCGGCGTCGCGACTCTACCAACGGTGACCATTGAGCAAAAACCGATAAAAGCGACTTACCCGCAGACACCCTTACTGAAAAATCTGACCTATGTAGAAGTCGCTATTCCGCAAAACATATTGCAGCGTGCCACGAAAAACATGGCTAGCCAGCAGAATAAAAGCAGTCTCATTGCCACAAGCACCAACAGCGAGGCATTAGCCAGTACAGATATAAGCAGTCAGTCGCCCGATATTAAAGGCACTCAAGCGACTGACATCATGATTGACTTACCATTAGCGGGTATCAGCAATTTAAATACGGTTCCGACTGGGCAAAACTTTAACTTAACGATGCGCAGTAATTGGCATGCGCCCAATTTCATTGGTAAGGCGCTCCCTAACGCCAAGAAATTCACTGCTAACGGTTTTGAAGCCAGTTGGCAAAATCAATATCTAACGATCGCCAACAATCAATATTTATCGCAGTGTCTTAGCATCGCTAACAACCGATGTGTCGTCATCAGTAAAGCCACTCTCGATACCAGCAGCCAGTCAATGACTCCTGATGATGCGATTACAGCAATAGAAGGTATTGTCACAGAAGAAGGCACTACCGTGACTGACAGCTACCAAAATGTGCGCCTGAACAGCTTTGGTGTGAGTTTTGCTGAGCCTAATGACGTATATTTACAGACCGAACGAGCGATGAAATACGCCTTATTATTAATCTTGGTCTCATTCGGCACTTTTTTCTTATTTGAAGTGATTAAATCTAGCCGCATCCACCCTATTCAGTACCTGTTGGTCGGTTGTGCGCTGTTTGTTTTTTATGTTTTATTATTACCACTTGCTGAGCAAATCGTCTTTTGGAAAGCTTATGCCATTGCTGCCAGCGCCTGTGTTGGACTCATTGGTTGGTATACTTATTATGTACTGGGCGGTATCAAACGAGCCGCGATTTTTACTGCCACACTGGCAGGATTGTATGCCTCATTTTTCGGCATCTTAACCACTGAAGATATGAATTTATTGCTTGGTGCTGTTTTCTGTTTTGTACTACTCGCTTGCGTGATGGTCATGACCCGTAAAATTGACTGGTATAAAATCGCCTAACTTAGTTAGAGCATGCCAAAACGTTCAGTCTAGGGCAGTCTTACGTTGGTATAACTTGCTAAACCTACCAACATAAGACTGCTCAATCTACTCATAGATAATTTAATATAGTTGTCATCTAATTCACTGTCATCTAACAATCTTGCTATTTAAGGCTTTTGCCCAGTCTCTACAGTCGTTTTCACAGCGTTCGCAGCACTGATTGGGATCAGATAGGTGATTGACGTAGCCACAATGCATACATGCATAATACGTTCCTGACTCTATCTCTTTGACGGGTTGATACTGCTTAGGGAAAAGTGGCATACCATAGATGGTGTGATCAGGTGCATATAACAAAATACTAAAATTACCATCTGTCTCTAGCAAGCCAGTACGCACTTGACCCAGATGCTCAACCCCTTGTTGGCGCATTTCAGCAAAAAACTCATCATGGGACATTTTGCCCTTTTTAATTTTATCGAGTACCAGCATGCCGTCTTCTACAATGTAGAGCGACTTCCCTTCTAGCAGATCTTCGAAAGGCTGATATTTCATCATAGCCCAAGTACATAAACGATATAGCAAAATCACAATACTCATGATTAGGACTGCTTGAATAAGCGGCAAATCCTCATTGAACATTGGGTCACCTGCGATAGAGCCAAGTGATAAAATAATGGTTAGCTCAAAAATAGACAGTTGGCGCACGCCGCGCTTGCCAGTAAAGCGTAAAAACAAAATGATCAGAGCAAACATCACGATGACGCGTATCGCAATTTCAGCAGCAAATACCCACGTGGTGTCATAAATAAAAATACTTGCCCAATCCATATCTTTCTTTCCTTGTCATTTTCAAATCGAGCCTATTTATAAGGTATGTATCATTTTAATTTATAAGTTAGGTTTTTTGGTATTGCACTATACTACTTCCATTCCAATATAAGGCTCAACAATAAATTTTTGCTATAGTCGATCCAAAATATTTTGAGTCAATTCAAGATGCTCTGAATCAATTCAAGATATTTTGGATACAAGGAAGGCGAGTAAAAGTGCCACAGAGGATAAACTAAGCGCGCCTGACACCATATAAATGTTCAACAGACTCTAGGGCGTGTCCTCATTTCAAAAATGGTAATAAAAATGAGATAAATTGCAGTCAAACGAGGAAAATAGCGCAGATAATATCGGGATATTAACCAGCTATTTAACGATTTTTGACAAAATTTAGCCATTTTTAGCCCGTTTAGATATGATCAATTAAATTGAGGACACGCCCTAGTTAATTAAAACCAATTTAATGATTGTAGGAATTATTTTTGAAAGCCACGTTATACACGATTATTGCCTTAATAGCATTTGCCGCAAACTCTCTTTTTTGTAGAATGGCCTTGGCAGAGGGATACATAGATGCGTGGAGTTTCACCATCATCCGTCTGCTTAGTGGTGCTATCTGTCTGAGCATTATTATGGGCGTTTATAGCTATAACCTACGACGCAAAGATTTAACCTTCAACAATCCACAAAATAAAGCTATTTTGAAAGACAAAGGCAGCTGGCTCAGCAGTCTAAGTTTGGTGGTGTATGCGCTTTGCTTTTCGATTGCCTATGTTGAGCTTGACACCGGAACTGGCGCGTTGATTTTATTTTCAGCGGTTCAACTCACCATGATTGGCTGGGGCATTTACAAAAAAGAGCAGTTAAGTGCCTTACAATGGATGGCTTTTATCGTAGCAGTAGCAGGTTTTGTCTATCTTATGCTGCCATCAGCAGCTGTCCCATCCGTATTGGCAGCGACATTGATGGCCATCAGTGGCGTAGCGTGGGGCATCTACAGTATACGCGGCAAAACCTGCGTATCACCGTTACGAGCCACGGGCTTTAACTTTATCAGAAGCCTCGTCGCTATTCCGCTACTACTCATTATTGGTATGGTTTATTTAAAAAATATGCCATTAGCCACTATCAGTATCGAGGGCATCTTATTGGCTTGCGCGTCGGGCGCAATTGCTTCTGGCATGGGCTACAGCGTTTGGTATATGGCAATGCCTTTATTAAAAAGCACTCAGGCAGCGGTAGTACAACTCTGCGTACCAGTATTGGCTGCCATACTTGGTGTGGTATTTTTATCGGAGCAACTGACCTTACCGTTTATCCTAGCAAGTGCAGTCATCTTGGGCGCGGTACTGGTGTTTATCTTAAATAAAAAGACACCACAGACCGTGAGTTAATATTATGAGGCATGTTAAGTCCGATATAAAATGACTTACTCTATGTCATACCCATCAAAAATAAGAATGCCAATAGCATAAGTTACTGGCATTTTTTATGTGTGGTTATGACTATGTAACAGCCAACATACTCATAAATACTCAACTGATTTTGGCTATCGTGTCTTTAATAATGATATTCTATCTAGGGCGTGTCCCTCAATTTGAACGAAAGCGGCTAAATGAGAACACGCCCTAATAATCGGCTTCATTACTTATTACTAGGGTAGTTCATGAGTGAATCAACCAATAACAACTCATTTTATAAAAGACACACTTGGCTTGTCCCGTTAACATGCCTGTTGGCTGGTGGCGCCCTGATAGGCATTTCCACCAATCTAGCGAAAGCGGCAGGGCAAATTGGCTTGTCGCCACTCGCCTTTCTTTTTTGGTCGATTACTGGTGCAGCGTTCCTACTATCAGCCGTGGCGATTTTACGGCATGATTTGCCGCCGCTAACTGTCCGTAGCTTAGAATACTATTCGGTCGCTGCCCTCGTCAGTGTTGCGGGCTCCAACCTGATTTTATTTTCTGCGATTCCACAAGTTGGTGCAGGTTTTGTCGCTTTAATTATCGCTTTGCCACCATTGCTCACCTATCTTGGCGCGCTATTTATGCGTATGGAGACATTCAATGTTGTTCGCGCTGTGGGCGTGGCGGCAGCGCTGAGCGGTGTGGGTGTCTTAGCAATACGCAAGTTTTCGGCTCCCGATGCCAGTATTTTCTGGATTTTACTCGCGCTGTGTGGCCCTGTTTTGCTAGCGATTGGGAATATCTATCGTACCTTGCGTTGGCCAAATGCGGCGTCGCCCAGTTCGCTGGCACCCGGTATGTTAATCGCGGCGGCTATCTTTCTAGGTGTGGTTGGCACCTTGCCGAACTTCTCACTTGCGGTGCCAACGGGCGCATTACTGCCTATTGGGTTGATTGTGCTACAAGCCTTTATCTTCGCTGGACAATTTTTATTGCTGTTTTTATTGCAAAAAACAGGCGGTCCCGTGCTATTAAGTTTATTGGGCTCAGTAGGCGCAATCGTTGGCGTGCCGGTGGCCATCTTTTTGCAGGGAGAAAGTCCACCAGAGGGTCTTTTTTTAGGGGCTTCCTTAATTGCCCTTGGCATCGTATTGGTCACTTGGGGTGGCGTAAAAATGATAGTAATTCCAGATAATACGCATCAGTAAGGCATGTCCTCATTTTAAAAATACTGATCATACCAAACCCAAAAAGTACGATTAGCTGTGTCAAACTCGCTTAATCTACAGTGCATAGTACTTATATTCGTTTTCCTTCCTACTCTAATTTTTGTGAATGGTATCACTTATTGCTATTGCAACTTCATCTGAACATCATATTTATTGATGACAAAAAAACGCCAGTCACTTAAGCTACTGGCGTTTTTTAGCAGTTTATTCAGGCTTATAAATTATTGATTTACTAGCATAAAACCATAATCGCTTTACTGCACAGAACTTATATTAGACAACGGTCACGTGTAAGCGTGCATCAACATTACCACGCGTGGCATTGGAGTACGGGCAAACTTGATGAGCCGCTTCAATCAATGTTTGCGCTTGTGCTTCGTCAATGCCAGACACTTCAACGTATAAATCTATATCTAAGTTATAGCTGCCATCTTGCTTCATACCAATACCAACTTGGGTAGAGGTTTTCGAAGCGGTGATCGGCAGTTTCATTTGTTGCGCCGTCAGGTTCAAAGCACTATCAAAACAGGCCGCGTAGCCCATCGCAAAAAGCTGCTCTGGATTAACACCCTCTTTGTCTTGCTCTTGAAAAGAGACCAAATCAAAGCCTAATGAGCCATCATCCAAGCCTGTATGTCCAGAACGACCACCAGTTGCTGTTGCACGAGTTTTATAGAAAATTTTCATAATATATTCCTTTTTTGATGTTATTAGAAGTCATGCTTGTTTTGTTTCAATGGAGTTATTATAGGCACTCTCAGCTTAAAGCGTTAGAATAGTCCTCCAAAAATCTTGCCTAATTCTATAAATATATGTACGATTAAGCCATTCATTACATCAAAGATATACTATAAAAAATATCGATCCGAGAAACACCAAGCTTATAAACTTTCAATCAACACCCATTTATCTAAGATAACTATGATGCAGCCAACAACGATTGCGCAACTACTTAACATACTGCCCAAGAATCAAACCATCGAGTCTGCTATTCCGGGTTTATTTTTCTACTGTGCAGATAGACCCAATAGAACCGTCAGCTATATTCAAGAGCCTAGTATTTGTATTGTATTGCAAGGTGAGCGAGAGATTTATTTAGGAAATGATTGCCAAAATTTTGATAATAGCAATTTGATGTTTTGCCCTGTAAACATTCCCCTGAGCATGCATGTCAAACATGCCTCAGTAGACAAGCCTGTTATTGTGCTGTCTATGAAGTTAGACCTTGCTATGATTAGAGAAATATTGGCCCAGATACCGCCCGCACGAAATACAGAAGAAAAGCATCTGGGTATAAAATGGCATTTGGATAATACGATACTTGCCGCCTTTGAACGACTCATCAACTTGCTCGATTATCCAAACGATCTCGATTTTTTATCTAAATTAATTCAACAAGAAATCTACTACCGACTACTCTCAGCACAGCAAGGCAATAAATTGCGGCAGCTCGTCGTTAATGGCAGTCATACGCATCGTATCAGCCAAGCAACGGATTGGCTCAAAGCGCATTTGAGTGAACCCGTCATCATCGAAGAGCTGGCCAGTAAATGTGGCATGAGTGTCTCAGGGTTTCATCAGCACTTTAAAGAGATCACCCAGTTAAGTCCGCTGCAATACCAAAAAAGCCTACGCTTGATGGCAGCGAGGCAGCTTATTCAACTTGGTGAATTACAAATTTCGCAAGTCGCCATGCAGGTAGGCTATGAAAGCCCCAGTCAATTTAGCCGTGAATATAAGCGCTTGTTTGGGGTCAGTCCGAGCAGTGAGGTTAATTGATACATCTAATAATCTGGCGCACATGTTATGAAATAACACTCAGACCTTGATGACTTTGGTCTTCTAGGTCAGCGTAGCTTTTGACTTCGTTTTATTACTCTGCGTATTCATATCAAGGAGACACTTAGACGTCCCAATCGAATTATTTACGAAATGTTTTAATCCAGAAAATAACAGTTGACTTACCCTATATATTCATAATATAACATATATATAATTTATGCATTTAGGGCTATTAAAACACCGTTATTCCTAGGTTAATCACAAGCATATTTCGTGAGGAGGTACTATGATTCGTTTCAGTTACACACTCAAATGCTGGACACTAAGTACTGTCTTTTACTCGGTCTTTTACTTTTCCGTATTAATGACAGATCCTGATTTTGGTAAGTATAACCATATGTTAGCGCTAAGCACATTGCTCTTCCCGATTTCCAAGCGGGCAATTGACGTATTGAGTGACTCTTTAAGGCTAGATTTCGATATGTTTGATGGCTTCTTATCGCCCTTACTCATCAATATTACGATATGGCTGCTTACCCCTTTTATCGTCTTTTTAACATTTATTGCTTTTTTGGCTTATAGCATGGGCGTGGTAAAAAGAAATCTGAATCGTCGAAACTAATAGTCAAGATCCCCTAATACCACCTTGGATGCTTTATTCTAAGTATTTCTGAGCAAACAGTATTGGCTTGAATATTAGAGTTCACGTAGGGTGCGCTAAGTTCACTGATAAGAATCAGATCTAATGAAATTAGTGCGTAGAACGTACCCTACTCAAACTACGTACAAATTCTACGAACCGTTAGTTGCTTTTGATACTTACCTAAAGGACCGTATTTACCAACAGAACTAATCTTACCAATGACGCAAGTGTCAAAATATTTGTAATAGCCTTTTTGATTTATACTTTTCGAATCTTTTATTAATAACTGCTTTGGATCTGATACATAGTAAGTGATGCCATTAGAAGCGAATTCATGAACCTCAAAGCTTCTTTTAAAACTGCCCCGTAACTGCACTTCTTTTTCTACGCTTGTTGGCGCGAATGCCTTCGCATTTTTATTATTACTGGCTTGTGTTTCATCACAGCCCGTACTCATAAATATAGTTGATGCAAATCCTAATATTATCAATCTACCTTTAATCATTATTTTTTATCCTGCTCAAACACCTACGTCAATGTATTGAATAAAGTCCAAAAAACTCTGGGCCGTGTCCTCATTTTAAAAGTGGTTATAAAAATGAGATAAATTGCAGTCAAACGAGGAAAATAGTGCAAATAATATCGGGATATTAATCAGCTATTTAACAATGTTCAGCCATTTTTAGCCCATTCAGATACAATCGCTTGAATTTAGGACACGCCCTAGTGTAAAAGAATAATAGCCCTTTAATTTAATCAAATATTATCGACTAAATTAAAGGGCTATACAAGACAATGGTCATATGTCGTCAATTAGCAAGCTTTAACACTCATATCGAGCCTTAACTCACTTTATCCCACATCTTACTTAGACGCTTCGGTGATACCGCCATACGGGTTTTCATGGGCTGGGCGAATAGTTGAATACGATATTCCTCGACCATCCAGCGGTACTCGCTAATAGACTCATTGTTGGCGCGACCTGCCAGCCGCTCCATGTGCAAGTCCAGCGCATAGACACCATCTAGGTCGGCTTCGATATTGTGCTCAAGGCGCTCAATGCGAACCTCCAGCGCTTCTAGGTAGCGCGGATACTGCTGCCATTGACTGTAATCCATATGATAGACAAAGTTGGCAAGCTGCAAGTCCTGCAACTGATCCTCGATGTCTTCGATAGACTCACCAAAGATCTCTCGATCGAGCATGAGCAAACTCTGACGAATGCGTTGCCAGCGAGTGTAGACGTTTTTGAGAGTTTTTATGACAGCTTGACCAGTCAATAAGAAGTTGCTCAACACAACCTCAAGTGTTTGCCCATATTCCTCTGGCGTGAACGGCAGCTCCTCGCTTAAGCCAACAGCGATATCATCAGCGCTCTCTGGCAAATCTTCACTATGATCAAATAAAATATAGTGCTCTTCCAGAGCGGCATCTAGCGTCGCATCGATAACAATGGTTTTTAAGGCTTCCATGTCGCCAAGGGGCGCAAATGCCAGTTTGAATATCTTATCAATTTGGCTGGTCAGCTGTTTTTTCTTGGCGCCAAGCTTACCTTTGATTAAGGTCAATACCCCAATACGGTGCGCCTGCAATGCGGCATTGACATCGGTATACTGATGGATCGATACCGCCTCACCAGCTTCATCAGTGACCAAAGCAGCAAACTGTTTCATCACCACGCCTGCGCTATGATGATTTTTGCTAAAGGCAAAATGCTCAGGGAATTCGGTATGCGCGCCTTGCTGCTCATTCACAGCCTGTCTGGTCTCAGACGCGTGGCGAATCTGTAGCGTCTGGAGGTCGCGACCTTTTTCTATAATGTGATTTTTATCATCGACCACACAGATTTGTGGCTGCAAATAGCGATCAATGGTAGAGGGGTTAAAATTGTCTGCTGTAACCGACATAATGCCGCGACGGTTTAAGGCTTGGCAAAGCTGCTTGAGCAATCCTTGTCCACCAGCGGGTTGCAATTCATCAAACAAACTATCGGCAGTATCGGGAATCGGCACAATTTGACGGCGAATATCTTTTGGCAGTGACTTAAGTAATTGCAAGACCAACTCAAAGCGCCAACCGGGTACGCCCCATAACAGCTCGATAGCATCTAGCTGCGGTAGCGCGACGAGTGGCACGCGAATCGTCACCCCATCGTCATCGCTCGCAGGATCAAAAATATAGCGTAGTGGTAATTTTAAATCACCCAGCTGCCACACTTCTGGAAAGTCACCTGTAGTCGGTGCTTGGCTATTGAGTACGTCGTCATCGGTGAAGAAAAGATGCTTGGTATCAGTTTTTTCAACCTCGGCACGCCAATCTTCAAAAGCCTTACGACTGGCGACATGCTCAGGGATTTTCTTATCGTAGAACTGGTACAGCGTCTCTTCATCAACCAATAAATCACGACGGCGCAGTTTGTCTTCGATACGCTCAACATGAGCGATTTTGTCCATATTATGCTGCAAGAATGGTGCTTGGCGACCCAAGTTACCCGTTACCAAACCATCTCGGATAAAGATTTCTCGCGACTCAACCAGGTTGACTTGCTCATAATTGGTCAGCTGCTTACTGATAATAATTAGACCAAATAAACTAATCTGCGCATAGGCTTTGACACGTCCCGTTTTCTTCGACCAATGCGGCTCAAAGTAGTGATACTTTAATAAGTCACCTGCCGCTGAGATAATCCATTCTGGTTCAATTTTGGCAACGGTACGCATAAAGACTTGCGACGTTTCTACAACTTCAAACGCCATGACCCACGGTGGTATCTGCTTAAATACCGTACTCGCCGGGAAGATTTTGGTTTTTTGCTGGCGCGCCGCTAAATATTCACCACGACTTTCAGTCTTGTGAGCAATCGTAGACAACAGACCTGTTAATAATGCGCGATGTAAATTGGCATATTTGACCGCTTTGATTTCTTCATCATCAATCGCTGTTGGATCGTTAGTAACGTTTTCTAACGTATCCGTAGTTTTTGCCTCTTTAACATCCGTAAGCTTAAGGTCGGTGACCATTTGCACCAACTGGCGATGAGTCTGACTCCATTCACGCACCCGTGGAAAACTCAGATAGTTTTTCTTGGTAAATTGCTTACGTTGATTACCAGAGAGCTTGTTGCCATCTTCATCGGTTTCAAACAAGGCTTTCCACAAACTTAGATAAAATAAGAAATCTGAGTCATCTTGGCGAAATTCTGCATGCCTTTGATCCGCTTGTTGACGTTTATTGGCAGGACGCTCGCGTGGATCTTGTACGGCAAGCGCAGCGACCACAATAAGCATTTCACGAATACAGTCAAAATCAGAACCAGCAACCAGCATACGTGCCAGCCTTGGATCAATTGGCATACGTGCCATCTTTTGACCAGTAGGCGTCAGGCTTAAATGATCGAGACCTTTTTTTGCTTTTGGCTTGTTGGTCTGAGGAGAGGCGGCAGCTTCGCTTTTAGCCGTAATTGCCCCTAGCTCATCGAGTAATTTATGACCGTCAGTAACTAGGCGACTATCGGGTGGCTCAATAAACTCAAAATCATCAACGCTACCTAAACGCAGATTGGCCATCTGTAAAATAACCGAGGCCAAGTTGGTACGCAGAATCTCAGGCTCCGTAAACTCAGGGCGACCAGTAAAGTCCTCCTCGCTATAAAGACGAATACAAACACCTGGTGCGACACGACCACAGCGACCTTTGCGCTGATTGGCAGCCGCTTGTGAAATCGCCTCAATCGGTAAACGCTGCACGCGTGAACGATATGAATAGCGTGAAATCCGTGCAAAGCCCAGATCAATCACATAGCGAATACCGGGTACGGTTAGCGCTGTCTCAGCCACGTTGGTCGCGATAACGATACGTCTGCCACGACCGGACGGCTGAAAAATACGCTGCTGCTCTTCATACGTCTGTCGCGCAAACAAAGGCAACACTTCAGTGTGCTTTGGGCCATGACGCTCTAGCACCTCTTGTGTCTCACGAATCTCTGCTTCGGTCGCGGCAAATATCAGGATATCCGCTTGATCAGCATGACCTTTGCTTTGGGCGTCGCTAAAGCATTCCTCTACCGCAGCCACGACCGCACGCGGCAGATTCTCTTCAAAATCATCGTAGCTGTCATCGTCTGAGCTGGTCACCGGCTCATCGGTCAGCGGACGATAGCGAACTTCAACGGGGAAGCTGCGCCCTTCGACATTAAAAATCGGTGCCGCTACGTTACGTTTTAGCTTGTTATCATAACGACTGAAGTATTCACTAAAGCGCTTGGTGTCAAGCGTTGCAGAAGTGATAATAACTTTTAGATCAGGACGCTTGGGCAATAGCTTTTTCAAATAACCCATAATAAAATCGATATTTAGACTACGCTCATGGGCTTCATCAATGATAATGGTATCGTACTTACTTAAAAATCGATCATGGCCCAATTCAGCCAGCAAGATACCATCAGTCATGAGCTTAACGACCGATTGCGCTGTACCCTGCTCATTAAAGCGAATCTTAAAGCTAACCGTATTACCTAACTGCTCGCCCAACTCCTCAGCGATACGATTCGACACACTCCGTGCTGCCAATCTTCTTGGCTGTGTATGCCCTATTTGTCCAGTAATACCGCGACCTGCTAACATCGCAAGCTTCGGTAACTGAGTGGTCTTACCCGAGCCTGTCTCACCAGCAATGATAATGACTTGATTATCAATAATGGCTTGTATTAAATCTTCTGCTCGCTGACTGACAGGTAAATCAAGGTTTAATTTGGCTGGCAAGTCCTGAGGAATACTATTGATACGCGCTTGCACTACTTGCTGCGAGCGGGTTTTTATTTTGTCATATTGTGCGCGTTTTTTGGCAAGAATATCTTCTGCTTTATCGTTTTTCTCGTTCGCGTTGTTATCCGATTTCTTATTCTTAGCAACAACAGCCCGCGCCAGCTCACGTTCTAAGCGGTTTAGATAATAGCTGTCTTTTGCCAGTACGGGTAGTTCTGCAAAGTTATTTACATCATTTGCTCCAGCTAAATCACTAGCTGCGTTATCTAAATTCCCAGAAAAATCATCGCTTGCTAAATTTGGACCATCATTAAAAGTATTAGACATATTTGCTTAGGCTATTTATTGTTTATAAGTGGTTAGATTATGGGGGTAATTTGGGTCAGATTCAAGGTAGTTATAGTGCTTGCTTGGCAGCTGAGACCTCTTTTACCTATTTTCAAAACGCTCATTTAAAATCTCTTCAAGCTCATCAGTCATAGGCTTAAATTTAAAATGCTCTGGCTCCATCTGATTAATCAAAGCATACTGAGCATTTTCAATCGAGTTATCCTCACAAGAAAAATGATTCATCTCCTGACCAGTGATGGCATTAATAATATAAAAAGAGGTATCGCTATCTTCAAACTGTGTCAGCTCATAATAATTATTCGGATCCCGCATAACGAGATTAGTACCATTAGAAAGAGCCGTATAATAGGCATCCTCAGTAGCTTGCTGCGCCTCTAATCTTAAAGGATTACCTTGGGTGGCGAAATAATACTTGAGCATATAACCAATATCGCTATTAATCACATCCACACGTAAATGCTCACCCTCTTGTGTGATGCACTGATAAATCATAAAAGGTTCATAAACCCGTGGTTCAGTAGCGACATTCTCGTCCACTATACTCTCCCACTCCATTCCCATAATAGGCGCATCTAACATGAGGCTTCCATCCTCAGTCAACTTATACCCTGCTGGTACGTCTTGATCTTCGACCGTAAACTGGAGGTTTAACGACTCATCATTTTCTTTTTTAGCATTGTCAGTGTCGCTACTCAGTGCCGCTGTAGTGTCGTCTGATGTGTCTTGTTTATTCTTTTTATCCCAGAGTGTTATAGCCACTAGGACAATAAAAATTCCTATCCCAAGGCCAACACCTGCGATAACCCACTTAACAAACCCTCTTATAAAATTTTTCAAATCTACCAGCCATATTTTATTTTTATGAATAAATTATTTGTAAATTTAACCGTTACTCGTGTAAATAATCTGCTGACTAGTAGCCGCTTGCATAAAGAAACTCTGCATCTTTTGTAGTGGAACCCTAGGGAAAGGTAAGTGTAGCGAGAGTATTAACTTTTCAAACCCTACCATCTCATCAGCCAATGCTTGAGCAATATCAGGTTGAATCTGCGGACTGTCATACAGATTATCAATTAACCAAGTGAGTTGCGGAAAACTGCCATTATCATGAATCTGATATAGGGCGGGCACTAGCTCATCAGAGATTTGGCAGCGCGTTTTGCGAATTATGCCGTTCTTAAAGTACATATTTAAAGCCATATTATGTCAACTTCCTTAAATTCTTAATACTGAGGTAACCGACGTACTCTTTATCATCATCGGTATTTGCAAGTTCATGACTATCATGAGCAATAGGTTCAATTAAAATCTGTACGTTTGAGATAAGATCATTAACGTTATAAATATCGTCGATATCCACCGCAAATTTATCATCAATATGCGACGCGGCATCGAAAGGTGAATCTTTATCTTTAAAAGTAAACTCTTTATAAAATGCACTCTGTTTGGCTTGTTTGACAGCATCGGCTTGAGTGGCAGCAACGATAAGTAGTTTATAATGAAACTCTTCGAAGCTCCCCTGCTGATAGCCGCCCAAATTGATAAAAAATAGTTTTAGACCATTATTACTATCACTAGTTGCTGACTCGACTAATTTTATCGAGTGATTACCGATCTTAGTAATAGCGCGATACGAGTCGATGTGCCATTTATTTTTGACTTCAGGCCAATGGTGATTAATATCCTCTATTAGCTCGCTCACCTGATTGGCCACGCCAAAAAACATGTCATGTTGCTCAATCAAACGACCTTTTGGGCGACCACCAAGTTGCACCATAAATAGTGTTGGCATCTTACACAGTCCTTATTAAATATATAAAATCCATCGTTAGTCTACTCAATGTTATCAGCTTGGTCTAAAGGCAGTTTGACCATTCCTATAGTTATAACACCTGCCCTGTCCTTAGCGCAAACGCCCAATCTTCACGACCGTTCATTGCAGCCAATTTGGCCGCAGCTTCATAATCATAAGGCACTTTGATATGCTCAACTTGCCAGCTTGTATCTTGCTTAGTACTTTGTATAGTACCTTGCTCAGCACCAACGCATTTAATAAGTGCGTAACTGGCATGGGGCGAATAGGTTTGCATTTTATGAGCGATAGGCAAATCATCTTCATAGGCTGGATAACCAACGCTACCTGTATTGACTATCATTTGCCCTGTCGACAGCGTAACGGTACGTGGGATATGAGTGTGACCACAGATGATAACGGCGCTCTCAATACCGTTAAGCAGTGCCAAAATGTCTGCGTCATCACGTACTATCGGCTGCCCTGTTTCGATATTCTCAAGCATATATACCATGTCATCGGTTGGTGACCCATGGCATAGATATATATCTTCACTGACATGATAATCAAACGGCAAAGCCTGCATCCATTCAACCGCTGCTTTAGGTAAGTTCTCAAAAATAAAAGCCATGGTTGCGTTATCAGCAATATCTGCCGCTGTCGCTTCATAAATCTGTCTATCCTGATTACCTCGAATCGTAATAATATCGTTCTGATGCGCCATTAAAAGCGCATAGGTATCTTTAGGCGCAATCGGTCCGTATAAAATATCACCCAGATTGACAATTTGATCGATATCGCGATGTTTGATATCAGTCAACACAGCTTCAAGCGCGAAGACATTGCTATGAATGTCGGAAATAGCGGCTATTGTCGTTATTTGTTTATTTTTTGGATTATTCATTTATTTGCTCACCAACCAAGAACTGCTTTACGACTTTAACCGTCGCTACGGGATCCTCTTCGTGTGGTACATGTCCCAAATTATCAAATACCTTTAACTGGCTATTAGCGATATCTCGATGAAACAGTTTGGCATTTTCTACTGGAATCAGGTCATCTTGCGCACCCCATAATATAAGGGTTGGTAAATTTAATTTTTTGATTTGTGCTTGATTTGCCGTGTTATCCATCTCCAGCAAGCGGCGGTTTAACGCCAGACGGTTGCCTTGACGCAAAGTCAAATCGTAATAACGATCCACCAAAGCCTCATCAACTTTACTGTCGTCCGCATAGACGCTTAAGATACTTTTTTTCACAACATCACGCGGTAGCACACGGCTAAGCAGTGGAGTCAATATGGGGTATTTCGCCAGTTTAAAACCAATAGGCACCTGCTTTGGTGTTGCAGGGTAGCCAACTGCATCGACCAATATAAGGTTATTAACCCGCTCAGGATATAATGCCGCAGTACGCCACGCGATTTTACCACCCAGCGAGTTTCCTGCTAACGTCACACGACCCACTTCTAAATGATCAAGCACATCAATGACGAATTTAGCATAATTGGCACTGTCATACTGAGTAGATTCATCGGTATAAGGGCCAGTCAAGCCAAACCCTGGCAGATCCATGCTGATGATACAATAGTCATCACTTAACTCATGCGTCCAGCCCTGCCACGTATGCAAACTTGCTGAAGTGCCATGTAGTAATACAATAGTTCTGGGCTGTTCAAAGGTTTTATCACTATCAAGATCAGATTCTATCTCATTTTTTATGGCATTTTTACTCGGATAGGCAATGCATCTTGGCGACCTGATCACATGCGCCTGCATGCCTTGCACGTCTACAAACTCACTATTGGGCAGTTGCCAACGCTCTAGGTCGGCGACGCTTTTATCAGCCGCCCAATAAAGTGCGATTAAAGCCACCAATAAAACAAGCAGCCCCAAAACAATAAAGACCATTATTTTCGTTAGACGTTTTGCCATTTTTATTAAATCCGTTTAATGAGATGACGTTATTAATTATTGTTAGAACATGTCCTCATTTTAAATCAAGGTGATAAAAATCAGACAGATTGTCGTTAAAAAAGAGAAATCTTATACCGTTATTAGTTATGTTATACAGTCATTAAACCTAAAAAGAAACAAAAAACCCGATGCTTGAGAGTAACTCAAACATCGGGTGTCATGGATTTATAGTCAGCTTATTATAAGACTAAATTAGGAAAAAATACGCCCATAGCCCTACCACAAAGGTGGCGATGATATTAAGAATAATACCCGTCCGTATCATCTCTGACTGCTTGATAAGCCCCGTACCAAATACAATCGCGTTTGGTGGTGTGGCGACAGGAAGCATAAAGGCACAAGAGGCACCAATACCGATGACCAGTACCAATACTTCATGTGGTAAACCCATCTGTTCAGCAATAGCAGCGAATACTGGTACTAATAACGCGGCAGAGGCGGTATTAGAAGCGAACTCTGTCAAGAAGATAATAAATGCTGATACCGCAATCATTACAATAATAAGTGGTGCCGAAGACAACGCATTGGCCACGGTCTCGCCCAGCACCAAGGAGGCACCAGAAACTTTCAAAATTGTTGATAGTGCGATACCACCACCGAACAACATGAGCACACCCCAGTCAGTATTGTCAGAGACTTGTTTCCACGATACGAGCCCTAAGCTCACCACCGCTGCTGCTGCAGACAATGCAATGACCGCATCGGTATCAGTGATATCGAGTGCCGCACCGATTTTTTTGGAGAATATCCAACTCAGTGCTGTCACGATAAAGACAATGATCGTCACTACACGAGGTTTATTCCACTCAATAGGTTCCTCTTCGACAAGGACGACCGTACGATTAAGATTGGGCTTCAGGAACAAATACATTGCCCCCAGTAATAGTGGCAATAGCACTAACATCATTGGAATACCGAATTTCATCCAATCGATAAACGCAATATCAAGCGCTTTTGCGGCGATGGCGTTGGGCGGTGAACCAACAATCGTACCCAGACCACCCAAACTGGCAGAATAAGCGATACCCAGTAATACAAACACAAACGTACCGCGATCTTTTTCGCGGTCAACCTGCGTCAGGATACCAAGTGCAAGGGGCAGCATCATCGCTGCCGTAGCAGTATTTGATATCCACATCGATAAAAACGCGGTGACCCCGAATATTAAAAATACAGCCGTGCCAAGCTTGCCACCTGACATCGATAATATTTTTAGCGCAATTTTTTTGTCCAATTGCTGTACATGCAAGGCGGCAGCCAAAGCAAAACCACCAAAAAACAAGTAAATCGTTGGATTAGCAAAGCTCTGCAAGCCAATTTCGGCATCGAACTCTGGGATTCCAATCAGTGCACCAACTACCACCACTAATAGTGCAGTAATGGTCACATGTAGCGCTTCTGTCAGCCATAGCACGCCGATGAAGAAAAGCATGGCCAAGCCTTTATTGGCATTGATATCAAAAGGCAATACATTATAAATAATCATACTAACAATGGCAGCGATAATAACCACTATCAGCCCTTTGCCAGTTCCTTTCGGAAAGGTATCGGTAAATAAGTACTCATTGCCATCATCAGGAAGATGGCTGTCTAACTTTTGCTCTGACATAACATATCCTTATTGTCCTCAAAGACGTTATAAAAAACTAAAATATAAAGATGATTTTGAATCGTGACTGTTTTTTAACGATAACTTTTTAACGATAACGTTATCCTACTAATAAATTTATGTGGTTGAATGGCAACCCCAATGATGTTCCGTTACATATCGTCACTAAACAAGCGCACATCGCATATGTACAACGAGGTGGCACTATCACATACTTGATAGGTAGAATAAAAATGAAACGCCAATGAATATTTACTATTCACCTCTTCGTTGGCAGTCAATAAAAATAATCAGGAGCATGCTATGACAGACTCAAATAAAACAGA
Source organism: Psychrobacter sp. Pi2-51 (assembly GCF_904846665.1). NCBI lineage: Bacteria > Pseudomonadati > Pseudomonadota > Gammaproteobacteria > Moraxellales > Moraxellaceae > Psychrobacter > Psychrobacter sp. Pi2-51. The sequence continues at coordinate 4,198 of NZ_CAJHBP010000006.1, read as the reverse complement.
CGCAACCACGAAGATGGCACCAACAGATATCAACCAAGACGGTCTCGATAAAAAAGACCAACAGCGCACGGATGATTCTGCCCTAGATATGATGCAAGGCATGCACGAACATGAAGACCATAACTCAGAAGACGATAAATAATTCGGTATAAATAGCCATAAAAAATAGCCTAAAAGCGCTTATCTTGATGATGAGCGCTTTTTTGGTTGTGGTGCTCTCTGTTCTGGCAGATGATCTGAGGCATAGTTATAGACGAATGCCGCTGTCAGTACGATAGTGATCGGTACAAACAACGCGCCATAGCCGATCTTGGCATATAAAAATGCGCCCACTACCCCGCCACCGCAAAAGCAATACCAAATAATCGCTTGAAAACCCAATGTCGGTTTACTGATCGAGCGTCCTGCTAGCCAATTACCAATAGCAGCACCCATATCTGACGTTAGACCGGTTAAATGGGTGGTACGAATAACAGCGCCGCTATAGGTCGCCACCATCGCATTCTGTAATCCGCACGCCATTGCCGCCGCCAATTGTCCAAAGTAATCATGTTCTTTATACAGCAGATAGCTGATCAGCAGTAACGCAGCTTCAATATACAGCGCAGTGCCATACCGCCGTCCTAACTTCAATGAGGTTTGCCCAATGACAAAACCGCTCAATATTGCCCCTGCCAAAAATGATAACAACGACGCGCCAATATATAAAATACTGCGGGCATCAAAATGAGCAATAGCAGCAGCAAACAGACTCACGTTACCTGTGACATGCGACACGGACAAGTTGGTAAATCCCATCAACGCTGCCGTATTGAGGCAGCCCGCACTGAATGCCAGTACAGCCCCGCCCCACAGTATCCACCTTGGTAATTTGGTTATCATATCCATCACCTAAAGGCTTGTTACCGAAAAGCCCGTAGTATAACCAAAAAAGACAGCCGGTTGGCTGCCTTCTCTGTCATTACGCTAAGGGTTTATTATAACCAATGGCTCTTATAACTCTCAAGAATTCATAAAACACAATAAATGCCAATTAAGACTTTTTGAATAATTACTGCTGTGGCTCATCAAGCATCATTAATTGTTCACTGATGGCGACAGTATTAAATCCAGCATCAACGAACATAATCTCACCAGTGATACCTGATGCCCAAGGTGATAGTAAAAACAAGGCCGCGTTTCCTACTTCTGTTTGACTAACATTACGCTGTAGTGGGGCGATTTTTTCGCTGATATCGAGCATCTTGCGGAAAGACTTAATACCACTGGCAGCAAGCGTGCGAATAGGTCCTGCAGATATAGCATTAACACGTATGCCTTCGCCGCCCATAGAGGTCGCTAGATAACGCACACTGGCTTCAAGACTGGCTTTTGCCATACCCATGACATTGTAGTTTGGCAATACTGAAATACTGCCTTCGTAAGTCAATGTCAACATAGAGCCATGGCGCATTGCTAATAATTCACGAGCTTCTTTAGCCAAAGCGACAAAACTGTAGCTCGATATATCATGGGCGATATGACTGCCTTCACGCGTCGTGGCGCTAACAAAATCCCCGTTCAGCTGATCCATCGGCGCAAAACCAATAGCGTGTACCACGCCATCAATACCATCACCCCAATGGGCAGTCACTTGTTCAAAGCAAGCAGCAATAGACTCATCAGAGGCAACATCACACTCCAGTACCAAATCTGCTTCGAATTTTTCAGCCGCCATATCGACGCGCTTCTTAATTTTGTCATTTGGGTACGTCAGGATTAGCGAAGCCCCTTCACGGTGTAACGCTTCTGCGATAGCCCAGGCGATAGAAAGCTTACTTGCGATGCCAGTGACGACGAATCTTTGTCCTTGAAGTAGCATAATATTTCCTTTTTGAATCGATAGAAATTATTTAGAATCGATATTTATTTAGAGTTTTTAAGTGAGAAGTAGCAAGTGATAAAAAATGTAAACCAGAAGATGGCCCATTATACATGAATTGATTTAAGTAAACAGTCGTAAACTGTACTTGAATGCCGTTATTCAAATACACTTATATCAAAATATGATGCTGACCCTTAATGATGGTCGGCATATTTTAGCAGGCAACGTTGATAATAAAACCCATATACCGTTATCTTTTTACTGCTTATTTCCAAAAACTCAGTCATTAAACACAATTGCCATTGTGGCTTCGAAGGCACAATCGGCACCCCTCTTGCGATTAAACGCTTAACTGCTCGCCACAGCAGTATGAAGTTAAGCAGATTTCGAGTATAATCACAGCCCTTCCCAGCTTGCATAATTTTTATAAGAATCCTTACATGATAGGATTCAACGTTAAGCTACACCCACATTTTGGATGGCTGCCAAACCTATGAGTAACACTCCCATCATAACCCCAGATTATAAAGAAAGTACCGAATCTTATCGCCAACTGATTGAATCAACTGGCGAAGACTTAGATCGTCCTGGATTGCAAGATACGCCTATTCGGGCGGCAAAAGCCTTTGCTCATTTAACCCAAGGCTATCATCAAAGCTTAGATGAAGTGGTCAATGACGCAGTATTCCCATCGACCAACCGCGAGCTGGTGCTGGTGCAAAACATTGAGTTTTATTCGTTGTGTGAGCATCATATGCTGCCTTTTCATGGGGTTGCACATATTGGCTACCTACCGAATGGACAAGTATTAGGACTGTCAAAGTTTGCGCGTATCGTAGATATGTTTGCCCGTCGTTTACAAATTCAAGAAAACTTAAGTGAACAAGTGGCACAGACCATTATGGACGTGACGGGTTGCCGCGGTGTAGCCGTGGTGATGGATGCATCGCATATGTGTATGATGATGCGCGGTGTCAATAAGCAGCATTCAACCACACGAAGCACGGCGATGCTAGGCGAATATGTTCATGACAATCAAGCACGAAATGAGTTTTTGGGTGCTGTACCTAAGCGCCAACCGGCATTTTAAAGTGGTATTTTAGAATATTAAAAATAAAAAAGGACACTTATCAAGTGTCCTTTTTTATGCAATTTAGATATTTTTAAAACAGAGATACTGTTAGCGCGTAGTAAACCAGCCTTAGCTAACTGGTTTTACATCATCTACCCAGTTGCCATAACCAGCGGCTTCCATCTCGGCTAGTGGAATAAAGCGCATTGCCGCTGAGTTCATGCAATAGCGTTTACCCGTTGGGGCTGGACCATCGTCAAATACATGACCCACGTGCGAGTCAGCGTAGCGGCTGCGAATTTCGGTACGGGTTGAAAAAATACCGCGGTCTTCTTTTTCGACGACCACATCAGCGCTCAACGGACGGATAAAGCTAGGCCAGCCTGTGCCAGACTTAAACTGATCACGAGAAGAATACAGTGGCTCGCCCGATATCACATCGACGTATAGCCCAGGCGCTTTATTATCCCAATATTCGTTATCAAACGCGCGCTCGGTACCCTCTTTCTGAGTGACTTTGTACTGAATGTCACTGAGCGAGTTTTTCAGCGTTTCCTGTGTTGGCTTCACAAATGTCTTCGGATTGAAGCCAGCACTTGCTTTAGTGGTTGATGACTTATTTGATGTTAGTTGCTGTATGCTACTAGCAGTGGGTTTGAACTGGTTAAAATCTAGCTCATAATCTTTGCCATAGACGCTTTCGATAAACTGGTATCGACCAGAATTAAAAGTATAAGCCTTATAGCGTAGCGGGTTCTTTTTGTAATAGTCCTGATGATACTCTTCTGCCGGATAAAAGGTGCTGGCAGGAACAATCTCAATCACTACTGGTTTTTCATATACACCAGAGTCTTGCAATGATTGCTTGGCAGCTTCTGCTATCTGCTTTTCTTGGGCATTATTATAGAAAATAGCGGGGCGATATTGCGTGCCTCGATCGACATACTGACCTTTATTATCAGTTGGATCAGCGATTCTCCATAGCGCCTGTACTATACCGTTATAAGTAATCTTCTTAGGATCATAGTATACTTGCGCCGCTTCCGTATGACCTGTGCCACCTGCTGATACCTCTTTATAGGTTGGGTTTTCAGCACTGCCACCTGTATAGCCAGACACTACTTCTACCACACCAGGTATTTTCTCATAGCCTGCTTCCACACACCAAAAGCACCCACCAGCAACTGTAGTGGCATAATTAAATCGGACCACGCTTAAGAGGTTATACTAACCCAAAAGAAGGAACATAGTATGACTAGCAA
>NZ_CAJHBP010000005.1:0-186872 GCF_904846665.1 Psychrobacter sp. Pi2-51 | reverse complement strand
ATTTTATGATTGGTTTTATAAAACTATAATTGGCTTTCTCTACCATTACTATAAATGATAGAGAAATGCTTAACTCTATTATGCTGGTGGCTGCAAGTTTTCAGGGTTTAGACCTTTAGAAGGAATCACTTCTAGTAAATGCTGACGTACTGTATCGATAGGAAATTTTTGTGCTTTCAGACGTTTAGGGACAATCTGACTGCCTTGTTGACCTTTCATCTCAAACATCATAAAGATATAGTCGTCCGTTTCATCCCAGCTTTTGATCGCAGTCCAAGGTATAACGGCTTGTTGAGTGTTGCTCGCGCGCATTTGCATGCCACGCATTTGTGAGTTTTTCATCATATCAGGTTGATTGACGGGCATTGCCATCACTAAGCCATGCTTTTGTACACCCAACTTCATCTGGCGCATTTCATCTGGCATCTCTTGATCCGCCACTTGTTTTTCGAATTCTCTTTTAACATACCATTTAAAACCTAAAGTGCGAACCAACAAATAAACCACCACTGAAACCAACATGACCCAAAAGATAATCGTGGAATAGCCGGTGACAAAGATTAACCCTGCAATGGCTAGTACCACCACCACCGCCATGATGATCCACTCTTTGGTCTTTAAACTTGATAGGCCAAATGAAGGGCTGGCACTGGCAAACAGTTCATACTGTGCTTGGTGAAATTCAGCCTCAGTCAGGTTTAAGGCGACAGGTTGGAGCGTGTAAGGATACAGAGCCATAAAGGTTTCTCAAATACTTGTGTTAAAAGTGTTGGATTTAAATCGCCGAAGTGGAGCAGCTATGCGGTACTTGGCTGAAAATGTAAGAAAGGCATGCGCTTATCTTACCGAAAAGTATTCCTAAATGAAACATATAAGCAGGTCTGTTCGCTGATAGACGCGATATTAATGGCATTAATAGAGAGGGGCAAGGCTTATTGGGGTGAGCTGAACGTTAGGCCATGTATTTGAGACAAATGTGATTTTCTATAGATAATAAAAGTAATAGATGAGAACTTAATCAAAAGTAGCCAAAACATGGTCAAAACTGCTGCGTCTTGGTATTATAGCGGCTACAAGACAGATTGATGCAAAACATAGCGGTGCATGCGCTAGGTAATTATTAATAATATTTTTTAACCCTTTTACTCACCTTTAGTGTTACAGGCAACTATTATGATTGATGCAAAACTCTTACGCGGCGATTTAATCGACTTACAACAGCAACTGGCCACTCGTGGTTATGCACTCGATATAGATTTTTGGCAAACAGTTGAGTCAGAGCGTAAATCTTTGCAGATCAAAACTGAAGAGTTGCAGTCGCGCCGTAATGCTGGTGCTAAGCAAGTAGGCGCGCTAAAAAAATCAGGCGAAGATGCCAGTGCGCTATTGGCTGAAATGCAAAGCGTCAGTGGTGAGATTAAAGCGGCTGAAGATGAATTGCGCACTTTACAAGAGCGTATCAACAAAGCCGCTATGCAAATCCCAAATATACCCGCAGCAGATGTGCCAGTGGGTACCTCAGAAGATGACAATGTAGAAGTGCGCAAGTGGGGTACACCGCGTGCGTTTGATTTTGAGATTCAAGATCATACCCATATCGGTGAGACACTTGGCATGCTTGATTTTGAAGCGGCGACCAAGCTGACTGGCAGTCGCTTTAATGTGCTAAAAGGACAGTTGGCGCAGATGCATCGCGCACTGATTCAATTTATGCTCAATACCCATACCATGAAGTACGGCTATCTTGAGACCTATGTGCCTTATATTGTGAATTCAGACAGCCTCAAAGGTACAGGGCAGCTGCCAAAGTTTGAAGATGATTTGTTTAAGCTAAAAAACCATACTAATAACGAAGACATGGATTTTTATTTGATTCCAACCGCTGAAGTACCAATGACCAACTTGGTACGTGGCGAGCGTTTAGATATTAGCGAGCTGCCGCTTAAGTTTACCGCGCATACGCCTTGTTTCCGTAGTGAAGCTGGCTCACATGGCCGTGATACCCGTGGTTTGATCCGTCAGCATCAGTTTGAAAAGGTTGAGATGGTCAATATTGCCACTAGCGATCAGTCTGATGAGTTGCTAGAAGCAATGACAGGACAAGCCGAATATATCTTGCAGCAGTTGAACCTGCCATACCGCACGGTTCAGCTATGTACGGGTGATATGGGCTTTGCAGCACAAAAGACTTATGACATCGAAGTATGGTTACCGAGCCAAGATACGTACCGTGAAATCTCAAGCTGCTCTAACTGCGGTGACTTCCAAGCGCGCCGCATGGGTACGCGTGTCAAAGACGGCAAGCAAACCAGCTTGGCTCATACTTTGAACGGGTCAGGCTTGGCTGTTGGTCGTACGTTGCTAGCTGTCATGGAAAATCATCAAAACGCAGATGGCAGTATCACCATTCCAGAAGTATTGCGTCCGTTTATGGGCGGTGCTGAAAGAATAGAAGTTTGATAATAGTCACGTCATGAATACATTGTCTACAATTGATCAGCTCAATTACTCACAATATCTCATCCACGGTCAAAGTAGTGGTGACAATTTGTTAGGCTTTGAAATAGATGCCAATGTGTATTTCTGTTGTATGGAAAACAATCTTGGTTGCGACTTTCTTTATCAAGAGCGTCATGATGATGCAAATTGTATGCTCACGTTGTGTTGCAACTTTGCGCACAATGTAAGCCATCAGCAAATGGCAGATTATCTAGAGGAGAAATGGCTTCAATATGTTTGCTATCAAGAATTTGAGAAACACTATATTGAAGTCGTTAACGGTCAGTTGATTTTTTATTATGTGACCCGATCAAGTTGTGGATTAGGCGTAACAGGGAAAATTGTTGCCACTTAGTTTATAATGAGCCATCTATTCCAGTATCTAAGCAAATTTAGTTCAATAACTTTTTTCAATCAAGTAAACTCTCCTTTAATCTTAGGACACTCTATGCCAGCTCCAATTAGCGAACGTAAATTAGCCAATGCCATCCGTGTACTGTCGTTTGACGCGGTTCAAAAAGCCAATTCTGGTCATCCAGGTGCTCCGATGGGCATGGCTGATATTGCTGAAGTTCTGTGGCGCAAGTTTTTGAAGCACAACCCAACCGATCCACAGTGGCACAACCGTGACCGCTTTGTATTATCGAATGGCCATGGCTCAATGCTTATTTATTCATTGCTGCATTTATCTGGTTATGACGTCAGCGTTGATGATCTTAAGGGTTTCCGCCAACTGCATTCAAAAACTCCAGGTCATCCTGAGCTTGGCTATACACCAGGTGTTGAGACGACTACTGGTCCACTAGGTCAAGGTATTGCTAATGCCGTTGGTTTTGCAATTGCAGAAAAAACCCTAGCCGCGCAGTTCAATCGTGACGGCCATAACATCGTTGACCATAACACCTATGCATTCTTAGGCGATGGTTGCTTGATGGAAGGTATCAGTCATGAAGTGTGCTCATTGGCTGGCACGTTAGGTCTTGGCAAGTTAGTCTTCTTCTATGATGACAATGGCATCTCTATCGATGGTAATGTCGAAGGCTGGTTCACAGATGATACGCAAGCGCGTTTTGAGTCTTACGGTTGGCAAGTTATCAAAGTAGATGGTCATGATGCCGATGCGATCACGCAGGCAACTGAGCAGGCTCTTAAAGAGACTACCAAACCAAGTCTTTTGATTTGCAAAACCACGATCGGTGCTGGTAGCCCGAACAAACAAGGTCTAGCAGCCAGTCATGGCGCACCACTAGGTGATGACGAAATTGCTTTGACTCGTGATGCATTGTCTTGGAAGCATGCGCCATTTGAATTAGATGACGAAATCTATGAAGCGTGGGATGCTAAAGCCAAAGGTGACGTACAGCAAAAGAACTGGGAAGCGGACTTTGATGCTTATAAGAAAGCCTATCCTGAACTGGCATCTGAGCTATTGCGTCGTCTAAATGGTGATTTGCCTGCTGACTTTGATAGCCAAGCACAAGCCTATATTCAGCAAACGCAAGAAGCGGGCGGCGATGTTGCTAGCCGTAAAGCCAGTCAAAACGCCATCAATACCTTACAACCATTATTACCAGAATTGCTAGGCGGTTCAGCGGATCTAGCTGGCTCGAACCTGACGCTATTCAAAGGCGCTAAAGGCATCGAAAAAGATGCTGACGGCAACTATATCTATTATGGCGTGCGCGAGTTCGGTATGACCGCGATTGCCAATGGTATCGCATTGCATGGCGGCTTTATTCCTTACGTAGCAACCTTCCTGATGTTTATGGAATACGCACGTAACGCGGTACGCATGGGCGCATTGATGAAGCAGCGCGTCATCCATGTCTATACGCACGACTCTATCGGTCTGGGTGAAGATGGCCCAACGCATCAGCCAGTTGAGCAATTGACTAGCCTACGTACTACGCCAAATCTGCGTACATGGCGTCCGTGTGATGCGACTGAATCTGCAAGTGCTTGGGTAGAAGCAATCAAATCAGAAAATAACCCATCAGCATTGATCTTTAGCCGTCAAAGCTTGCCACATCAAGCACGTGACAGCGAGCAAGTAGCGAACATCACCAAAGGTGGTTATGTACTTGCGAAAGAGCAGGGCGAGCTACAAGCTATTATCATCGCGACTGGTTCAGAAGTTGGCCTAGCGATGGAAGCGTATGAAGCGTTGAGCGCAAATGGTGTTGGCGTCCGTGTGGTGTCTATGCCATGTGCAGAGATTTTCGTTGAGCAAGATGCTAGCTATCGTGAAGCCGTATTACCTGCCAATATCCGTGCTCGCGTAGCTGTAGAAGCCGCGCATGTGGATTACTGGTATAAGTTTGTTGGTCTAGATGGCAAAGTCATCGGCATGACCACTTATGGCGAATCTGCTCCTGCAGACCAGTTGTACAAAGAGTTTGGTATTACGACTGACGCTGTGGTTGAAGCGGTAAATAGTTTGGTGTAATAGACCTAACTTAGTTAGTGTTTAAAAAAGAGCTACTAGAGAAATCTAGTGGCTTTTTTTTATGGTTTTTATTTGTCACTATTCTTATTCACATGCCTTTATCTACATAGCCAAAGGCGTATAGATTAATGTATAAATGCTAAAGGTGTCTCAAGAGAATTATTGTATGATAGATTAAAATGTATTTAAATTTTAAGGCTATTGATTGGATATTATAATGATTAAAAAATTAATAAGTGATATTAGTTACGATAAAGTTTCGATAACTCAGGCATTAACGAGAGCCAAAATTATTGCATATCAAATAGATAATGATGAGTTTAAAGACTGGATAAATAGAGAGCTTAATGGCTATGATAACGAAGAATCAGTACCAAATTATCGTCAACTGAGTTGTGATATATTTGCTCAGCTAGATGATACATATCATGGGACTAGAATTGTCCCAATCGACTTATCAAGCATAGACAATCAGGTCGATTGGGATATCTATCGAATAACACATACTGGGAGTATAAGCAGTATTGAGGAAAATTACTTAAATTCCGAAAGTTCAAATGAAACATATGGCTATATAGATTTTCCAATTAAAATGGTAATTCCCATTCGAAAAATGACACAGCGCTATGATATATCTGCAATTAAGAGAAAATTACAGTTTAGTCAGTTAGGGGATATCTTGAACATGACCAAACAGTCGTTGCTTGACACATTATTAGAATTAAACAAAGCATTTCCTAATCTTAAGGATGATTATATGATTGATGCAGAAAAGAAAGAAATAGCAAGTCAAATTATCACTACGAATATCTATGGTAATAATGCAAGTTCGAACGTTGGAGTTGGCAAGGATTTCACTCAAGGCATTAGTAATAGCTATACGGAAAAAGTAGAGCAAGTCCTTAATGATTTAAGGCAGTTAGGTGTTCCAAATGAAGACATTAATGAATTAGAAAATATTATTAACAATGAGCCAGATAAAAATAAACTTGGTGCGAAGTTTCTTGTTTGGTCATCGGCGCTCATGACAAAGGCTGTTGAAAAAGGTATAGATGTCAAAGTCCCTGAAGTTTTAGATGCGATTCAAAACCTTATAGTCTAAGATTTTTAGAGTAAAAAACCATGTCCCTAAAATCCAGCTTTAAAGGCTTCCTAGGTGAAACCGTTATCAACGTCGTCATGTGGCTAAAGCTTGAAAAAGATGTCTATAATCCGAAAGAAAAAATTATATAGGCTGGACACAAAGATGAATATCATGCATCAAAAAGTAGCTATCTATAACAATAAAATTAAAGAAAGTGCTGAGTTAATATTTGAAAGCTATTCGGCTTCTTCTGAAAATGTTGGACTAACTCTTGTATTGGCTGGACTTGGTAGGTATCAATTTCAAGATAGTGATTTTTATAAGGCTTTATTCGGACTAAGGGCGCTATTAGAGCCTAAAAACATTGTTATATGTATTAATGGATGTAGATTAGATTTTGTCTGCTCAAGTATGGGGCAGCAAATGTCACAAGGAAAAGTTGGCTATATAATTGAAATGGGAAAGCGAGGCACTAACAGAGTTGGGACTTTTGACCATTGTGATGATCTAGATAAATTAACCACCGTAAATAAGCAAATCGACTGTATCAAACAATGGAGTGAGTCGTTAAAAGGTTAGTTTATTGGTTATATTAAATGAATATTTGATGTGAGTGCCAATTAAGTAAATTCTATCGATAGAGTAAGAAATAATGTCCCTAAAATCCAGCTTCAAAGGTTTCTTAGGTGAAACCGTCATCAACGTCGCCATGTGGCTTAAGCTAGAAAAAAACGTCTATCACCGATTAAACGGTATTACCTTGCCAAGAGCCAACGGTGGTAGTACCCAAATCGATCATATCATCGTCTCCGTATACGGCATCTTTGTCATTGAAACCAAAAACTATAAAGGCTGGATATATGGTAGCGAGAAGCAAAAGCAGTGGACACAAGCTTTCCCGAATGGAAGTAAATTCAAATTCCAGAACCCACTGCGCCAAAATTATCTACATATCAAAACGCTCGCAGATTTATTAGGATTGGAGTTGAACTACTTCCATTCGATGATTGCTTTCATCGGTGAGTGCGAGTTAAAAACCCGTGATGAGTTACCCGAAAACGTATTGACGAGTGGAATGGCGTCTTATGTTAAGAAAAAGCAGGATGAAATATTGACTGAAGACGAGGTTAAGTCCATCGTTGAGCAGATTAACAGCAATAAATTTAGCAAGTCTTGGCGAACCAATAGAGAGCATAAGGCCTATCTGAAAGATAAGCATAGCCAGTCAAATAAGCAGCCTAGCGATAACGCTAATGACAAGCCAGCTGCTAAAATGGCTAATAAGCCAATACTTGAGCCGATAGTAAAAGAAACCGCTAAACGAGCCACGCTAAAAAGTAGAGAAGTACTGCGATGGTCTGGTCAGACTGAGATTGAATCTAGCGACTTACCAATTGATAGCTTGAACACTCAGCAGATAAGTACGCCGCATACCAGTATGTTCCATGATATTGCCGATAAAGTGTTTCTTACGCCATTCGAAATTGTAGAGCTTGAATTAGCAACGGATTCCTCTGCGACACTTGAGGTGATAGACCATACATCTGATTTGATCCAAACACCAACCTGCCCAAAGTGTAGCAGTGAGATGATCAAGCGTGTTGCCAAAAAAGGCCTGAATCAAGGTCAGGCCTTTTTTGGTTGTAGCAAGTTTCCTAAATGTCGCGGTGTGGTAAATATTGACTAATCTTTAGTTACTTTAACCATATATTTCTTCCAAGCGTAAACAAGCCACCAATCGGCCGTCCCATTCGCGCAGTTGTGGCTCTATTTCGCTGCATTGCTGCTTGGCATATGGACAACGTTTGTGCAGGGCACAGCCGCTTGGTGGATTGAGCGGACTCGGTAACTCACCTTGTAGGGTCAAATCATTTTTATGACCACTGACCGTTGGTGCGGCCGCCAATAACGCGATGGTGTAAGGATGTTTTGGCGCGTTATAAATTGCTTCTTTCGGGCCGTGTTCGACGGCTTGACCTAAGTACATCACCATCACATCATCAGCGACATGGCGTACGACCGATAAGTTATGCGAGATAAAAACGTAAGCGGTACGATACTCATCCTGCAAATCCATAAATAGATTTAAGACTTGTGCCTGAATCGATACATCGAGCGCGGAAGTTGGCTCATCAGCGACGACAATCTTAGGGTTGAGCATCATCGCGCGGGCGAGGGCAATCCGTTGGCGCTGACCACCAGAAAACATATGAGGATAGCGGCCAGCATGCTCGGGACGTAGACCAACATTTCTCATCATCTCGTTGATTTTGTCACGCTTATCTTCTTTAGAGAGTTTGGTATGGATATCCAATGGCTCAGTTAATTGATAGCCAATAGTATGGCGCGGATTTAAGCTACCATAAGGGTTTTGGAAGACCATTTGAATTTCGGTACGCAGCTCTTTGAGCGCCTTTCTACTATAGTCAGTGGTGCCTTCATCATTGATAAATAGCTGACCATGAGTGGGCTCTTCGATCAGCGTTAGCTGGCGGGCAAGCGTGGATTTACCGCAGCCTGATTCACCAACGACGGCCAGTGTCTTGCCAGCTTCAAGCTCGAATGAGATACCATTGAGGGCTTTAACATACGCTTTTGCCTTACCCAAGCCTTGAGATACGGGATAATGCTTGTGTAGATTGTCTGCTTTTAGGACCACTTTATTACTCATAATTGTGACTCCAAGGTAGCAGCGTGAGAGATAGGGTTGCGAGAAGAAGGATCAGAATGAATACAACGCACCTTGCCAGTAGGCGTGTCTAATATGGGCGGTGGTACTTCGCAAGCGGACTCTTTGTACGGGCAGCGAGGGGACAGTAAGCAACCGCTTGGGCGATCGTATTGACTGGGCACAACTCCTGGTAAGCTATTCAGTCGGTCTTGACCAATAGCCAGCTCAGGGATAGCTTGGAGCAATGCCTCAGTATAAGGGTGCGCAGGATTTTGAAAAATCTCTGGCACGGTACTGGTTTCAACCACTTGCCCAGCATACATGACCGCGACATCACGAGAGTTTTGCGCGACCAAACCCAAATCATGAGTGATCAATACCATTGCCATTTGTTTTTCGCGTTGCAATCGGCTGAGTAAATCCATGATTTGCGCTTGTACCGTGACATCCAGAGCCGTAGTCGGTTCATCGGCGATAAGTAGTTTTGGCTCACAAGCAATAGCCATCGCAATCATAACCCGTTGACTCATGCCACCTGACAGCTGATGCGGATAGACCTTGAGTCGGTTTCTCGCATCGGGCATTTCCACTAACTCTAGCAATTCTAATATACGCGTCTGTACGGCTGACCCTCGCAAACCAAGATGCTTGCGTAGTACTTCACCCAGCTGCATCTCAACCGTAAAGCTTGGGTTTAGGCAAGACATCGCATTTTGAAAAATCATAGAGATGTCTTTGCCAATGATGCCGCGTTTCTCTTTGGCTGGCATGCTAAGCATATCTTTGTTATCAAACATAACTCGCTGAGCACGCACGGTCGCAGAGGGTGGCAACAGTCCCATCAGTGCCATCATCGTGACGGATTTGCCTGAGCCAGATTCACCCACCACGGCGATAACTTCGCCTTGTGTTATTTTCAATGACACATCATCGACGGCACGAAAAGCACGCACTCCTTGTCCAAAAGTGACGGACAGGTTCTCGATGTCTAATAGTAAAGGTGATTCTTTTGCTGATGCACCATTCATAGAGGTATGGCTGGTTGGCGTTTTAATTAATGGATCAATCATCTTAGGTCACCTGCTTTAATTTGGGATCTAGCGCATCGCGTAAGCCATCACCAGTCAAGTTAATCGACAGGGCAGCCAAGAAAATAGCGACACCGGGCCAAATAGCCAGCCAAACATTACTTTGAATATATTGACGTGCTGTACCGAGCATCGCGCCCCATTCGGCATCAGGTGGCTGTACACCAAAGCCTAAGAAACCAATCGCGCCTGCTTCTAAAATTGCAGAGGAAAAAATCATCGTCGCTTGTACGATGAGCGGCGCCATGCAGTTGGGTAGAATGGTCACAAACAATAACCTGAGCACACCAGCACCCATCACTTGCGAGGCAACAAAGTACTCACGTTGTAGCTCTACCATCGCAGTGGCACGTGTCAGCCGAATAAAGGGTGGCGTACAGACCAGTGCGATGGTAATAATCGTGTTGGTCATAGAAGGGCCTAAAATAGCGGCAATGATGATCGCCAATAGTAAGCTCGGATAAGACATTAAGATATCATTGACCAGCATCACCGCCTTGCCCCAAACTTTGGGCCAAAACGCAGCACTCAGTCCTAATGAGACACCCACCAACATGGCAAGAGTCGTCGCACTTAGACCGATAAACAACGAGTAACGCGCGCCATACATCACCCGAGATAGGGTATCTCGGCCAGCATCATCAGTACCTAGCCAAAACATGGTATTGCCGCCATCCAGAAAGGCAGGAGGCAATTGCTCTTGACCAGTAAATAATTCATAAGGGTCATGAGGGGCAATAGCAGGCGCAAGTATGGCAATAAGCACCATCAGTGCCAGTACAATAAAACCAAGTACCGCGCCTTTATTGCGACAAAACGTCGATAAAAATAGCTGCCAAGACGAGGGCGGTGTCATGGCTGTAAGGTCAACATCAGAGGGAAGAACAGAAGGCTTCATGAGCATTTCCTATAGTGGCTAACACGTTGCAAGTATGTAGAGTCCTATTTCTAGCAACTATTCCTAGCAATCATTCAGGAATGTGCTGAAAAAGACTCAAAACCATGCAATCGCTATTTTTCACTACTTATAATATGAGTATTTATCAATGTGAAATTAAGAAGTATGTCGAATACGCGGATTGATCAGACCATACAAAATATCAATAAATAAACTGACTAAAATCAAGGCGGTGGCGACCAATAAAATACCGTTTTGCACAATAGGATAATCACGGGTAAAAAACCCATCGAGTAGCCAATTACCAACACCTGGCCAACTAAAGATAGTCTCGGTGATAATTGCACCAGCGAGCAAAGTTGCCATCTGTAAACCAACGACAGTGACTACGGTAATCAAGGCATTGCGCATCACGTGTATCAGTATCACTCTCCGTGGTGATAAGCCTTTGGCTCGTGCCGTACGCACATAATCTTCATCCAACACCTCTAACATCGCTGAGCGTGTCATCCGCGCAATCATCGCTAAGGGAATGGTCGATAAAGCAATGGAAGGTAAGATAAAGTGCTTGACCACATTCCAAAATGCGCCAGGTTCTCCCGAGCTTAGAGAGCCGAGTAGCCATGATCCATACAATGGCTGGACATCTAAAAACTGTGCCACAGATATCACCCCAGCAACGGGCAGTAGACCTAAGTAGTGGGCAAATATACCTGTCAGGATAGGGCCTAATAAATAGATGGGCATAGAGTACCCTGCCAGCGCCCCTGACATTAATGTGTAATCAATCCAAGTACCACGGCGTAGGGCGGCAAAGATACCTAAGCTCACACCGATGACGCTAGCAATGACGATGGCGCACAATGCTAGCTCTAAAGTGGGTACAAAATGGGCAAAGAAATCTTGTAATACGGGGGTTCGAGTACGGAAGGACTCACCAAAATCACCTGTTAAGATACCGGTCAAGTAATCCCAATATTGGACGATGAGAGGTTTGTCTAATCCTAGCCTTTCTAGGGCGCGAGCATGTAGCTCTGGATCAACCATACGCTCACCCATCATAATCTCGACGGCATCTCCAGGTACGAGACGAATCAGAGTAAAGGTTGATAGCGTTAAGCCAAGATAGACAGGAATGAGAATGGCAATACGACGCAGAATATAAAGTAGCATGGGCTGCTCAATAGTTGTGGTTCAATGATTAGAGTATTGGTAGTGATGAGAGTGTCGGTGACAGAACGCTTAACGAAGCGCTTAACTCATATGAGTTCGGCTGGAGCAGAGTATCTGACCCAGCCGAATATAAATGAATCAATCGTATATGTCGTACCGAAATTAATCAGTTAAGATTATTCGACTTTCACACCATCGAAACGTATTGAGCCAAGCGGGCTAATCTTATAATCAACTACGTTTGGTGCGGTGAATACCGTCACGACTGAATGCGCCATCGTCGTCCAAGGTAGCTGCTCTTTGAATATCTGCTGAGCTTGTTCATACTCACTGATGCGTTCGTCTTGATTGTTGATCTGACGGGCATTGGTCACTAAATTATCAAAGTCTTTATTACACCAGCGCGAATAGTTGTTTCCGCCGACAGCGTCACAAGACAATAATGAACCAAGCCAATTGTCAGGATCACCATTGTCACCAGTCCAACCGGCTAGAATGACATCGGGCTCACCTTTAGCAGCGCGCTTTAGATACTCACCCCACTCGTAAGTCACAAGATTGGTATCAACACCAATCTTAGCCCAATCTGCTTGGAGCATTTCAGCCATAAGTTTGGCATTAGGGTTGTAAGGTCGTTGAACTGGCATATACCATAGATTGATAGCGAGATTGTCTGCACCCGCTTCTTTGATAAGGGCTTTTGCTTTTTCAACGTCATAAGGCGCATCTTTGAGGGATTTGTCGTAGCCCCACTGCGTTGGCGGCATAGGATTGGTCGCTTTGAGACCTTCGCTCTGATAGACCGCATTGATAATAGCGTCTTTATTGATGGCCATATCTAGTGCTTGACGGACTTTCAGATCACTCAGCTTAGGTTTTTCTACGTTGTAGCCGACGTAGCCGACGTTGAAGCCAGGCTGATCAAGGACCGTGGCTTTGCCTGATTTTTTGACAGATTCAATCTCGGCAGGTTTTGGATAAGCAGATACATGACACTCGCCCGCTTGCACTTTTTGAGCACGAACAGCTGAATCTTTGGTGATAACAAAGACCAGATTGTCGATATGGATGTCGTCTTTGTTCCAATAATCTGGATTCTTGGTATAACGAATTTGCGCATCTTTTTGATAGGAAGTAAAGACGAAAGGTCCAGTACCCACTGGCTTGGTATTAATATCAGCCGCATTGCCATCAGCCATTAGTTTGTTGGCGTATTCAGCAGAGTTGATATAAGCAAAGGGCATCGCTAGGTTCTGTAAAAACGGTGCATTGGTCTCGCTGAGCGTAATTTTGACAGTATAATCATCAACCTTTTCGATATTGGAGATGATATCAGGCAGTCCCATGCCGACAGAATATGGGAATTCAGCAGGATAGGCCTTGTTAAAGTCAAAGTCTGGGTTGGTTATGCGTTCTAGCGTGAAGAGAATGTCATCTGCATTAAAATCTCGAGTGGCAGTAAAGTAATCCGTCTTACCAAATTTGACGCCTTTGCGCAGATTAAAGGTGTACGTCTTACCATCTTCGCTGACATCCCAGCTTTCAGCCAGTCCTGGTTGAATTTCGGTACCCGCTCTTTTGAATTCTACCAAGCCGTTGTAGATGGGGAAGGCGCTCGCATCAAAATCAGTGCCTGACGTATACTGTGCCGGATCGAAACCAGCGGGGCTACCTTCTGAGCAATAGAGCAACGTTTTAGCTGCTTTGGCATCTGAGCTGGCAGCAGAGTCATCGGTGGTTTTGTTGTCTCCACTACAAGCACTAATACCCAAGGCAAGCGTCGTCAACATCGTAAGTTTGAAGAGTGAGTTCTGCATTATTACATCCTATGTAATGATAAATAGCCGCCAATATAGTTATAGTTTCGCTTTCGAAACGTAAATATAACTGACGAGCTTCTAATTCCCTTTAGAATAGTATTTATATGATATTTTCAGTATACAAAATAAAAAATGAATGAGGTTGTATTTACCTGAATTCAGATTGCAAAAAATACCAATATAAATAAGTCGTTTAAATATACTCTTTTAAACAGTAGTAACGCAAGCCATCTCTAAGATAGTTTTGATAGAAAATGTACCGTTTTAATATCTTTATTTCCGAATGTATTAGGGCTAGGGCTTGTCCTCATTTTAAAAATGAGGGCAAGCCCTAGCCCTAATACACTAATAGCCACTGAATTTAGCAATCTAACGCAGCTTGTCAATTTTTTCGACATTCTAAAGCTAGAAGATAGATTGCGAGGGTCTGTATTTGAATATTCAACAGACCCTAATATAGAATAGTCTAAATAAGTCCTAAAAATAGCGACGAAAAAATATGAGCCAGATTTTTATACAATCGGCTTATTATCATTTTGTTGAATATAAAGTTTTTAGTAGATACGATTTTAAAAAAGAGCACCCATTATAAGGTGCTCATCCTTCTGTATTTTATGAATCTGTATCTTATGAAATAGCTTGCTCAACATTTTCATGTTTGGCTTTGATAAGATCGGCCATTTTCTCAGCAATCATAATCGTTGGTGCATTGGTATTGGCGCTAATCAGCGTTGGCATCACTGAGGCATCAATCACGCGTAATCCACGCACACCGCGTACCTTTAACTCTAAGTCAACCACTGAGCTCTCATCTGAACCCATGCGGCAAGTGCCCACCGGATGGTAGATAGTGTCCGACTTGTTGCGAATATAGCCAAGCATGCCGTCTTTTTCGATATAAGGGGCAGGGTAGTCTTCGGTAATATATTTGGCCATTGACGACTCTTGCATAATGGCTCGCGTACGCTCAGCGCCTGCCACCATATACTCTACATCTTTGGGGTCAGAGAGATAGTTTGGATCAATCAATACGGCGTCTGAGGGATTGGCAGAGTCAAGCCTGACGGTACCGCGACTTTCAGGGCGTAGATAACAGGTATGACAAGAAACGGCAAAACCACGTCTAAGATCACGTCCGTGTTCAATTACGCGAGAGATGACAAAATGCAGCTGAGTATTTGGCCACTCTTTTGGGTCGTCACCGACACTAAAGAACGCGCCTGCTTCTGCATAATTGGTAGATAACAGACCTGTGCCATCTTTTCGCCATTGACGAATGCTTTTGGTCAAGGTTGAAATAGTCGCCATACCAAGACCGATGACATCAGTCGTATTGACCTCGTAATCAAAAACGACGTCTAAATGATCTTGTAAGTTACCGCCAACGTCGGGTGCATCTACCACCACCTCGATGCCATGAGACTGCAAATGTTCAGCAGGACCAATGCCCGATAGCATCAAGACTTTAGGGGAGCCAAAGGCACCGCCTGACAGTATGACCTCTTGGTGCGCCATCACACTATGCTCGACACCGTCTTTTTCGTACGCCACCCCGACGACTTGATTGTCTTTAATAATGACACGGTTGGCTTGCGCATGAGTAATGACCGTTAAGTTCGGGCGATTTTGGACGGGATGTAGATAGGCGGCTGCGGCAGAGCAGCGTTGCCCTTGTTTTTCTCCGTGGAAATGGGTGACTTGATAGAGACCTGCACCGTCTTGTTTTTTGCCGTTAAAGTCATCATTTTTATCTAAACCATTGGCAATGGCAGCTTCTACAAAGGCTTTCGAGATATCACGTGGACTTAGTAAATCACTGACATGAAGTGGTCCACTATCACCATGCAGCTCGTCGCTACCATGGATATTGTTTTCTGCTTTAATAAAGTAGGGCAGTACATCATCAAAACCCCAGCCTGTGCAACCTTGCTCGACCCAGCGTTCATAATCAAGCGCACTGCCACGGGTATAAATCATGGCATTGATAGCGGAGGAGCCACCCAAACATTGACCGCGCGGTTGAAAGCCGCGTCGGTTATTAAGGTGTTCTTGAGGGGTGGTATGAAAGCACCAATTGTTTAATTTTAGTGGCTTGCCCGGTACCATTAAAATCAGTCCAGCAGGGACACGAACTGCCAAGTCTTTGCCGTCACCACCGTACTCTAATAAGCAAACACTGATATCTGGGTTTTCTGTGAGACGGCTGGCGAGCACACAGCCTGCTGAACCGCCACCAACGATGACGTAATCAAAATTTTTGTCAAATTCCATTTTATATTCCTTATAGCATCCATGCTAATTAAAACGCGCACATTAAAGTAGGGTACGCTTTACAATATCTATTATTTTGCTGAAATAATAAAATAAAAATGACTCTGCGGTATCTATTTGCGTAAGCACTATAGAACAGACTGGCTTGAGGATATTAAGCTCATCGTTTAGAGTTTACGCTGTCTGATTTTGTACCAAACGCCCTTATACCGCACAGACTTCTGAGCGTACGATAAAGCGTTTACCTTCAGGTATTTCTAGCGAAAAGCTGGCACCACGTCCATTGACGACATCAATGGTCAGATCGGTATGTTGCCATAGGTTATATTGCGCTTTGCCCATATAAAATGGACAACCAACCAGCTCACTGACGAGGACGTCTTGTCCACCCACTTTAAATTCGCCCAATGGGTAGCACATGGGCGAGCTGCCATCACAGCAGCCACCCGATTGATGGAACATCAGCTCGCCATGCTTAGATTTTAGCAATTCAATTAATGCTTTGCAGGATTCTGTCGCCGTGACTTTCATAACTAACTCCTTGTAACTTATGAATAGCTCATTCTTATCGATACTTTTAATTCTTATCGACACTTCATTAAAGCAAAAATGCAACCTACCTTGCGACAGATTGCATTGATTTATTTAGAAAACAACCAAAGACTGATTTAAAAGAAACCCATCGCTTTAGGACTGTATGAAACCAGCATGTTTTTGGTCTGCTGATAATGATCGAGCATCATTAGATGGTTTTCACGACCAATACCTGACTGTTTGTAGCCACCAAACGCTGAATGCGCAGGATAGAGGTGATAGCAGTTCGTCCAAACGCGACCGGCTTTGATGCCACGACCGAAACGATATGCACGAGTGCCGTTACGTGTCCAGACACCAGCACCCAGACCATATAACGTATCATTGGCGAGAGTCATCGCTTCTTCATCGTCTTTAAAGGTAGTGACAGCAAGTACAGGGCCAAAGATTTCTTCTTGGAACACGCGCATGTCATTCGTGCCTTCAAAGATAGTTGGCTGTACATAATAACCATTTGCCATGTCGCCATCATGTTTGGCAAGTTCACCACCGACTAAGACTTTGGCACCTTCTTTTTTACCGATATCAAGATAAGATAGAATTTTTTCTAGCTGATCTGAGCTGGCTTGAGCACCAATCATGGTATCGGTATCAAGCGGGTTGCCCATTTTGATGGCTTTAACGCGGGCGATACAGCGTTTCATAAATTCATCATAGATGCTTTCGTGTACGAGTGCGCGTGATGGGCAAGTACAAACCTCGCCTTGGTTCAGCGCAAACATCACCAAACCTTCGACGGCTTTGTCTAAGAAGTCATCGTCTTCGTCCATGATATCGGCAAAGAAGATGTTTGGACTTTTACCGCCCAGCTCTAGCGTTACTGGAATGATATTTTCACTGGCGTATTGCATGATTAAGCGACCAGTGGTGGTCTCACCCGTAAAGGACACTTTATCGATACGTGGGTTTGAAGCAATTGGTTTACCAGCTTCTACACCAAAGCCATTAATGACGTTCAGTACGCCTTTAGGCAGAATGTCCGCCGCGCCTATTATGTCAAGCATAAATAAGACAGACGCAGGGGTTTGCTCGGCAGGCTTTAGGACGACACAGTTACCCGCTGCAAGTGCAGGCGCAATTTTCCAGATCGCCATTAGAATAGGGAAGTTCCACGGGATGATTTGACCGACGACGCCAAGTGGCTCATGAAAATGATAGGCAACGGTATCTTCATCAATTTGGCTAATACCGCCTTCTTGTGCGCGAATCACACCAGCGAAGTAACGCAAATGGTCGATGGCGATTGGAATATCTGCGGCGAGGGTTTCACGTACGGGCTTGCCGTTTTCATAGCTCTCAGCGATAGCGATGGCCTCTAAATTGGCTTCGATACCGTCGGCAAGTTTGAGCAACATATTAGAGCGTTCAGTGACGCTGGTTTTGCCCCACGCGTCTTTTGCTGCATGAGCGGCATCTAGGGCAGCTTCAACATCTGCTTCTTTAGAGCGTGCGATCTGACAGAAGGTTTTACCATCGATTGGACTTGAGTTATCAAAATATTCGCCATCAATGGGGGCTACCCACTCACCATTGATAAAGTTGTCGTATTTTTCGCGGAACTGGACGGGACTGTTTTCAGTATTGGGATAAGCGTATAACATTAACCACTCCTTGTTGTGTATTATGGCTATTTAAAATAGAGTTACTTAAAGTATAGTCAGGTGAAGCGTATAGTCACATGAAGATAAATACTTGGTCTTCCTGAACAAGTTATCACCCTATCGTACTGAGCTTTGGTGCGGAACGATAATGACTTTTTATAATGATATATTTTGTATCATATAACTTTAAGTTATGTGATATGTAACGGTTAAAGTGGTTCGCAAAGCGAATGCAGCTGTTATAATTGTTGCCATCTACTTTGGCTTGCTATCTCGGCTTGCTAGGGTTCTTTACTTAGACGTGGCAGCTTTCTTTTTCTATACTTTATTTTTTATGCTCTTCTTCTTATTACTATTCATTTAATTGGTTTGGATCTATGCGTCAATCTTCTGCTCTTGATATCCTAAAAACAGGTCAAAACGTCTTTTTGACTGGCTCAGCAGGTTCAGGTAAAACCTATACTCTCAACCAGTACATCGACTATCTTCGTGCGCGACGTGTGCCGGTTGCCGTCACCGCGAGTACGGGCATTGCTGCCACTCATATGAATGGTACGACAATTCATAGTTGGTCAGGTATTGGTATCAAAGATGAGTTGTCTGATCGCGACTTGAGCAATTTAGCGCGTAAGCAATTTTTAGCAGACCGATTAAAAGATACTGCGGTATTGGTCATTGATGAAATATCGATGCTGCACGCTAAGCAGATCAATTTGGTCAGCCAAGTACTCAAACATGTACGCAAAAATGACAAAGCTTTTGGCGGTATTCAGGTAGTGGTAGCGGGTGACTTTTTTCAGTTACCACCGATCGGTAGTAAGGGTGAGAGCAATCGTGAAAAGTTTGCTTTTATGTCGGAAGCGTGGCTCGATGCTAAGTTTCATATTTGCTACTTGTCTGAGCAGCATCGGCAGGTCAGCGAAGCCGCCAATGGCGGGCTTGATTTAGACGATATTCTTAACCAAATTCGTCGTCAGGAAGTGACCTTTGAGGCGATTGCTGCGTTAGAAGCCACCTATGATCAAAGCGTTGATATCAAGCGCACTCGTCTCTATACACATAATCTCAACGTCAATAAAATTAATGACAAAGAGCTGGCCGCGTTAGATGGAGAGATGATGCGCTTTGAGGCGACTGCGACAGGCGACAGTAAGCTGGTTGAGACTCTAAAAAAGACGGTACGTACCCAAGATGAGCTGATTCTCAAAGTGGGCGCAAAGGTGATGTTTATCAAAAACAATGCCGAGCTTGGCGTCTCCAACGGTACTATGGGTGAGCTGATTGGTTTTGCTGCTGTTAAAATCGATGAGAGCAAGGACAGCAGTGAGGCGTTAATCGAAGATGATAGTAGTGACGATACTAATGAAGACAATGCTAATGAAGATGATTCTGTCGAAAATACCGCTAAAGGTAAAAAGAGTGCTGCCAAAAAAGATAAAGAAAAACCAAAAACCAAAAAACCAACCACGCAAAAAATGCCGGTGGTTAGGCTTAACTCAGGCCGTGAAGTCATCGCCGAGCCTGAAGAATGGATGATCGAAGATGAAACCGGTGATGTGCTGGCAAGCTATGAGCAAGTACCGCTCTGTCTAGCATGGGCGATTACGATTCACAAATCGCAAGGCATGACCCTCGATGCGGCAGAAATTGACTTATCACGTACCTTTGAGCTTGGGCAGGGCTATGTGGCACTGTCACGACTCAAATCGCTGTCTGGTTTGCAACTGCTGGGTATGAATGACATGAGCTTGCAACTTGATCCGTTGGCACGTGGGGCAGACAAGCGGTTTTTGGTACTGTCTGACGAAGCCGATGCCAATTATGCGATGCTAGATGAAGAGAGCATGCAGCAGGCACATGAAAAATTCACCTTGAAGTCAGGCGGTACATTGAGTAAGTCTGTGATTGATGCCTATGCCACTCTACAAAAAAAGCGCCGCGAACAACAGCATGCGAAGCTCGATAAAAAACAGAAGCTTGGCAATCAGGTCTCTGATAAGTCAGACAGCACCTTGCTTGCGACCAGAGTGTTGTTAGAAGAGAGCTTGACCATTGCAGAAATCTCGCAAGCGCGTCAGCTGTCACAATCAACCATCATGCGTCATATTGGCGATCTAAAGGCACAAGATCCAAGCCTCGCCTGCGATCATCTGCGCCCAGAGGATGAGGTGATGACAGCCGTTGGTAATGCCTATGTCGCCATTAAAGTTGCCAATAATCCGAACGATTTTAATGATGATGGTAGTATCAAACTGCGTCCGATATTTGATCATCTTAAACAAAGTATCGACTACAATACTATTCGTTTAGCGCTGATTTTTATCACGCCATAACGTCTATTAAGCTTTGATAGGTAGCAGCCATCAAAACAAAGCACGTTCAAGGTGACAGCGCGCCGATCCTACCGCCCTTTATAAAATAGCGATAACTTGTTATGCCTGATTTTTCTAGCGCCACTTATCAATTGACCTCTGACCCGATAGCAGCGAGCTATCGTACCACTGGTGAGCACGCGCAGCCACTGAGAGTCGCTATCAATGGCTTTGGACGTATAGGGCGCAATGTACTTCGCGCCTTGTTAGAGCGCTTTGAGGTTTTAGGCCGTGCCATTCATGTGGTGGCGATTAACGATTTAGCGCCAGCGGATATCCTGCTGCATTTGTTAAAATTTGACAGCACGCACGGTCGCCTCAGTCGACTGGGCGTCAATGCTGAGCTTGTAGAGAGTGGTGCAGATGACGCTAGCAAGACCCAGCTTTGCCTTACCAAGAACAATCTGACTTACTGCATCAATATGCTATCAGAGCCTGATCCACAAAACCTACCTTGGCAGGCACTGGGTGTCGATGTGGTACTAGAATGCACTGGACACTTTCGCTCTTATGAGCAAGCGACGCTACATATCGACGCTGGCGCGCAGCAAGTGATTATCGGTGCTGCACCATTCGATGATGTGGATGCCTGTATCGTTATGGGTGTGAATACGGAGGCATTAACGCTTGAGCTACCGATTATATCGAGTGTCTCTTGTACCACGCAGGCTTTGGTGCCGCTCATTGACACCCTTGATAAGGCGTTTGGTGTGACGTCTGCCATGATGACGGAGATTCATGCGGTCACCGCTGATCAGACCGTGCTAGATCAGGCGCACCGTGATCCAAGACGGGCGCGCGCTTCCGGCTATAATATCATTCCTACTACCTCTAGCAGTATCGCTGCGACAGAGCGGGTGCTACCAGCGATGGTGGGCAAGATAAATGGACATTCGATACGCGTGCCGACCATCGATGTGGCGGCGATAGATGTCACCTTCGTGTTTGATACACCAGATGTCAGTGTCGAGGCTATTCGTGAGGTACTCAAATCGGCCAGTCAGGCACATTTGCATGACATCATGGCTTATACCGAAGAACCACTGGTATCCAGCGATTTTATCCATCAAACTGAATCGCTGATTATTGATGGGCAACAGCTGATGCAAGTGGGCGGGCAATACAAGGTTTTTGCATGGTACGACAACGAATGGGGCTATGCCAATAGACTGCTAGATATGTGCCTACATCTGGCATCTCATAAAAAACCTATCGTCAATCCTATATAAAAGAGTGACAGCGTTAACCTCGTTTGAAGTATGACTTGTACCTCTGCACTCAGTTGCCTTAACTCTTTTTTAAACGGAATCAACGATAGCATCAAAATAATTTAAATTTGTTCAATTAATTGCTTGCATTCTCATGTTATATCGCTATAATATTGCACCAATGGAGACGTGGCAGAGTGGTTGAATGCACCGGTCTTGAAAACCGACAAGGGTTTGTAGCCCTTCGAGAGTTCGAATCTCTCCGTCTCCTCCAAATTCGAAAAAGCCCCAATCAGCAATGATTGGGGCTTTTTTTATGATGAATTTTATAACACCATTTTTATCAATTATCTGAATGACTGCTTTTACTTTATCAGCGACTCATCGAACTCAATTTCTTGCCCATTCTCTAACACCAATGTGCCTTTGCTGATCATAATAGTCATGTCTTTGGTGTTTTTTATGGCGCGCATGACGTTAATGTCCTCAATACTACTCTCAATGATAATTTTGCCAGACTGTTCTGGTTTGATAGAGGGATTAAACTGGGTTAGTGGTACGTTAAAGCTTTTGCCTTGCGCCAGCTTAATGTCTTGCATGGTCAGTGTGCCTTTGAAGCTTTGAATAGCGACTTGACCGTGGTTTGATAGCATGAACTGCAATTTTACTTGGTTTAAGCTGTCGCTATCACTGGCTTTGACTGGTAATAGAGCGACAGGGTAGTTCTGTGCATTGGCACTATAAGCTGGCTGACTGCTGACAATAGGGCTTTTTTTACCGGTAGGGTTGTTTGGATGTAGTCGTTCATATTCACGCTGTTGCACAAGGGCTTGCTTGATGGTGGTACGCGGCATCGCACCAGATTCGTATGCGTCACTGAGCTTCATTCGCAGCATATATCGGCTAAGTACTTGTTGATCGGGCTGGGATAATTGCTC
The DNA here is from genome assembly GCF_904846665.1 of Psychrobacter sp. Pi2-51. Taxonomy (NCBI): domain Bacteria; kingdom Pseudomonadati; phylum Pseudomonadota; class Gammaproteobacteria; order Moraxellales; family Moraxellaceae; genus Psychrobacter; species Psychrobacter sp. Pi2-51. Next base: position 164,209 of record NZ_CAJHBP010000005.1, on the reverse strand, counting down.
AAAAGTTTGCCCCAATTTCTTTTGCCATTGGTCTGAATCTGTTGGTATGGTTGTTTTACTTGGGTCAGTCTGCGGCGATGAGCAGCCAGTCGCAATTACTAGCATTGCTACCGTCATGGTTGAAAACAAAGTTTTGTTGAAACGCTGATGTAAGCTCGTCATCGTACACCTCCTTGTAAATCTTTATTATGTTGAAACCCAATAAATATTCGCGATTATTTTATTAATATACCTCGTTTAATGACAACTTGTGTTTAATTATGGCTAAATACGGTAGCAAATTTAATAGAGCGCTAAAAAAGACGAGTGACTTTAAGTACGAAAGGAAAGCACATAACGAGAAGCGAATTTAAAAAATATCAATAATGCTTTAATCTTTATAACAGACAAAAAAAGACCAAGTTCGCTGTAGCAAACTTGGTCTTTTTTAATAAAAATCATTATGAGGTTTTATATGACGGACCAATGACTTTTTACATGTACTTTTCTAATAGCATTTAATAGCAGTGCTACTAATCGTTGTTCTGTAGCTCAGACAAAGGATGAGAAATATTGTTATTGTGCGTTACCACAATAGCCTCATCGATGATATGTTGGCTCACACCGCGCTTACGGAGGGTTTCGATAAATACTTCATCATGGGCTAGGGTGTAATCCTGATGGTCACGATCGAGACCTTGACGAATATACAAGCGTATAAGACCTTGAATACGTTTGAAACCTAACTCAGACGAAGTCGCTTCTAGTAGCGAAATCATTTCTTCAGACAGACGAATGCTGACTGGCCGCATGATTTTTTGCGGATGATCAGAAAATCTATTTTTTATACGTACAGGTATCATAATAAACCATTACTTTTAGTGAGTAGGAGCAAAGCACTCAAACAAAAACAAACCGAATCAAGACTAACCTTACCATACAACAAAAATGTCTAAAAGAACACCGCAGCTGTGCTAATATTATTAGAAGTAAATATAAAAGGGGTAACAATAAAAAAACCTCCATCAAATTATGATGAAGGTTTTTAGTATATGGCTCTCCAACCTGGGCTCGAACCAGGGACACACGGATTAACAGTCCGTTGCTCTACCAACTGAGCTATTGGAGAATAGATGGTCATAACAGCAGATTATTCATGCTTTATATCAAAGCGATTACTTATCTTGTTTGCGTTATGTGGGGCACATTTTAGCCAAGTCGTTCGAGGCTGTCAACCTTATTATGACATTAATAATAAATATTGTCGTAACTTATCAAAAATAACCCGTAATCCCTTATTAAACGGGCTGTTTTAGTGAACACCTATATCTGAAATCTTTATTAAGTGACTAGGATTAAGAAACGAGGGCAAGCCTTAATTGATAGGCCTTTACAGAAGGTTTTAGCCATATTAATTAATCATTAAAATAAGCATTCATCAGTGTTAGCTATCAGTCCTTGCAATCATATTTGATTAGATGAATTGCCTATCTTTTTGAATACTAAGAGAATTTGTACATCGTCTAGCAATATAAAATTGTAAAATTACCTTCACATTACTGGTTTATTTCTATAGAATACCGACCGTATGGTTTCTTTTGTATGCGGTGCTTTGTCGCTATGTGCCATAAATTGTTATGGATGTTCTAAATATGAGTCCTACCACTATTGCTTATGGATATTTAGCCATTGCCATCATTTGTGAAGTGATCGGCACCACCTTCTTGATGAAGTCAGAGCAGTTTACGCGTTTGGTACCGACGCTCATTATGGGTTTGCTTTATGTCATCTCGTTTTATTTGTTGACGCAGACCCTTAAAACCATACCGCTTGGTATTGCCTACGCGCTGTGGGGCGGACTCGGAATCGTACTGACATCACTCGTGGGCTTGGTGTTTTTTAAGCAAAGCCTCGATACAGCAGCAGCAGTTGGTATCGCTATGATTGTGGGCGGTGTGATGGTGATGAACTTATTCTCTAATTCTGTGGTGCATTGATATGGAAGTGGAAAACGCTTACAAACGTAAAAAACAGCCAGAAGTTGTGCGTCGGGCGCTGCTCGATCAGGCAGCACGAATAACGCTAGAGCAAGGGTTGTCTAAAGTGACCTTTCAAGCAGTCGCTGATGCCGTTGGGGTAACCAAAGGTGGCGTTATGCACCATTTCGCCACTAAAAACGCGCTAATTTTGGAAGTGTTTCATGATGCGATGGCGAAGTTTGAGGCAGAAGTAGATACAGCAATGGCTAAAGACCCCGTGCGTTATGGCTCTTTTACCCGCGCTTATATCGATGCCACGATTAGCCTAGGCGAAAAAGGACAGGCAGAATTTCATAGTCAAGCAACGTTGTATGTATTGATGCTAGGCGATAGTGAGCTGCGCGAATTATGGGCTGAGTGGTCGAATCAGCAATTGAAAAAGCATGAGCCAACTGATAATACCGAGACCTTATGTATGGCACGTTTGGTCGCTGATGGGATTTGGCTCTCAGATTTTTCCGGCATTGACATAGTAGACAAACAGTCATTACGTGATCGCTTGATAAAAATGACGCAACGTGGCTTCGATGCATAAAGATGGTGCAGCGCGTTTATTAAAACGCTGCGCTCAAATAATTTATTAAAGAACAATTGATAAGTACATAACGATTTTTAGCCATATAACAAATTTTAGTCACACAACGACTTTTAATCATATAACGATATAACTTTTATTTTTAAAACTTAAACCATGACGACATTATTCGGTACTAGCTTGTTCATAAGGCTTTTGCCAGTCGTCAATAGGAGCACTGCATGACAGCTACTAATACAAACTCAAATAACTTAACAGACATTATCGACTTAGAACAAATTCAAACGGCTTATATTAACGGCCGTTACTTGGCGGTAGATGAAACGCTGACGACTTTTGAAGATATCAATCCAGCGACGGGTGAAGTGCTGGCGACCATCCAACAAACGACCAATGAGCAAATTGATGAGGCTGTTAAAGCAGCACAAAAAGGTCAAAAAGTTTGGGCAGCATTGACAGCGGTTGAGCGTGGTCGAATCCTATCAAAGGCGGTTGAGATACTACGCGAGCGTAATGATGTGCTAGCACTACTTGAGACAAAAGACACTGGCAAAGCTTATTCTGAGACCAAGTATGTCGATATCGTCACTGGTGCGGATGTCGTTGAATATTATGCAGGTCTGGCACCGATGATTGAAGGTCGTCAGATTCCACTACGTGATACCAGCTTTGTCTATACTCGTCGTGAGCCACTTGGCGTGGTCGCTGGTATTGGCGCATGGAACTATCCGATTCAAATCGCGATGTGGAAAGCAGCACCAGCACTAGCTGCTGGTAATGCGATGATCTTCAAGCCGTCAGAAGTGACACCGTTGACGGCATTGAAACTGGCAGAAATTTTGACAGAAGCGGGCTTACCAGATGGCGTATTTAACGTCGTGCAAGGCAATTATAAAGTGGGTGAAGCCTTAACTCAGCATCCTGATATCGCCAAAGTCTCGTTTACGGGTGGCGTACCGACGGGTAAAAAAGTCATGTCGAGTGCGGCATCATCGTCTCTTAAAGACGTGACATTAGAGCTGGGTGGCAAGTCGCCATTGATTATCTTTGATGATGCGGACATCGATACGGCTGCGGACATCGCGATGATGGCGAACTTCTATAGCAGTGGTCAGGTTTGTACCAATGGCACGCGTGTATTTATCCCTAAAGCCTTACAGGTCAAGTTTGAAGAAGCCATATTATTGCGTGTTGAGCGTATTAAGTTGGGTGATCCAATGGATGAAAACATCAACATGGGCCCACTAGTCAGCTTCCCGCATATGGAAAGAGTGCTGGGTTATATCGAGCAAGGTAAAGCCAGTGGCGCACGACTGCTAACGGGCGGCGCGCGTGTGACAACAGGCGAATTGGCAAATGGCGCATTCGTCGCACCGACGGTATTCACTGACTGTACTGATGAAATGACTATCGTACGTGAAGAAATTTTTGGCCCAGTAATGTCGATATTGACTTATGAGACCGAAGAAGAAGTTATTCGCCGTGCCAATGATACTGAGTATGGATTGGCAGCTGGGGTCGTGACTGCTGATTTGACCCGAACACATCGAGTCATTGCTCAAATAGAAGCGGGTATCTGCTGGTTAAACACATGGGGCGAGTCAGCTGCTCAAATGCCAGTCGGCGGTTACAAGCATTCAGGTGTTGGCCGCGAAAACGGCATTGAAGCCCTTGAGCATTATACGCAGACCAAATCTATCCAAGTAGAATTGGGCGCGTTTGAGTCTGTCTTTTAATTACTTTTATTGAGAAAGTTTTTGATCAGTTTTTAATCAGTAAAGTAGTTCAGTAGAGCTAATTTGTTTTTTGTTCGACTTTACTGATAGTAAATGATTTATTTTTCAATATTATGGAGCGTTTTATGACATCAACCACACCTGAGTATGACTACATCATCGTTGGCGCAGGATCAGCAGGCAATGTGCTGGCCACACGTTTGACCGAAAATGCCAACATTAAGGTGCTGCTGCTAGAAGCGGGTCGTCCAGACCATCGCTTAGATTTTCGTACGCAGATGCCAGCAGCGCTCGCCATGCCGTTGCAAGGAACTACTTATAACTGGGGCTACAAAACCGATCCTGAACCGAATATGAATAATCGTGTGATGGACTGCGGTCGCGGTAAAGGACTGGGCGGCTCATCATTGATTAACGGTATGTGTTATATCCGTGGCAATGCGCTAGATTTTGATGATTGGTCTGAGATTAAAGGCTTAGAAGATTGGACGTATCTGGATTGCCTGCCTTATTTTAAAAAATTAGAAAACCGTGATGCTGGCGAGAATGACTATCATGGTGTGGGTGGTCCTGTTGAGATGACCACTTCAAAACCAGGGGTCAACCCACTGTTTCAAGCGATGATTGAAGCTGGCGTGCAAGCTGGCTATCCGAGTACCGACGATTTAAACGGCTATCAGCAAGAAGGCTTTGGGCCGATGGATCGCTTCGTGACGCCTAATGGTCGCCGTGCCTCAACGTCCCGTGGCTATCTGGACCGTGCTAAACCGCGCAGCAATATTACGATTTTGACGGGTGCATTGACCGATGTAATCTTGTTTGATGGTAAGCGTGCCATCGGTGTCAAAGTCGAGCATCAAGGTCAAACCAAGAACTTTCATGCATCGCGTGAAGTGATTGTTTCCTCTGGTGCAATTGCTTCGCCACAACTATTGCAGCGCTCTGGTATTGGTCCTGGTCAATGGCTAAAAGACTTAGGTGTCAATGAGATTCTAGATTTGCCAGGTGTGGGTAATAATTTGCAAGATCATTTAGAGCTGTATATGCAGTATGAATGTAAGCTGCCAGTGTCGATTGCACCTGCCAATAAATGGTGGAACAAGCCCGCCATCGGCGCGGAGTGGTTATTCAATGGTACGGGTCTTGGCGCGTCAAATCAGTTCGAAGGTGGCGGTTTTATTCGTACCGATGAGAAATTTACGCATCCTAATATTCAGTACCATTTTTTACCACTGGCGGTACGCTACGATGGTCGTAGTGCGGTTAAATCGCATAGCTTCCAAGCACACGTGGGCTCATTACGCTCGCCCAGTCGTGGTCGTGTCAAGCTGACGTCGAAAGACCCAAGTGCTCATCCAAGTATCTTGTTTAACTATATGTCTCATGATCAAGATTGGCAAGAGTTCCGTGCTGCCATGCGCATCACTCGTGAGATTATGCATCAGCCAGCACTTGATCCTTATCGTGGTCGCTCGATTGCACCAACGGATGATCTAGTGACTGATGCACAGTTAGATGAATATGTCCGTAATCATAGCGAAACCGCTTATCATCCGTCTTGTACCTGTGCGATGGGCGAAGACAATGATTCGGTCGTCAATGGTGAAGGACTCGTACACGGCATCGATGGCTTGCGCGTGGTTGATGCGTCAATTATGCCAAATATCATCAGTGGTAATCTCAACGCGACCACCATTATGCTGGCAGAAAAAATCGTTGATAAAATGCGCGGCGTACAATTACCACGCTCGACGGTAGATTATTTTACCGCCAATGGTGCACCATTGAGAGCTGAGCCGATGCGTGCTTATGGTTCTGTTTAAATTAAATATTAATAAGAAGGCCTTTTTATAAAGGTCTTTTTTATCCGTGCTACTGTTTTAGAAAACGAACACCATTAAAATTGATTTTTTAATGACTTACCTTGTTGCTTAAGTAATTACTGAAGTAGCCATTATGGAAGTGGTCATTACTTGAGCAACAAATTTTTATTTATTGGTACTGCTTTGTGCGTCATGCAGTTATTTGTATGTCACGCGGTTATCAGTCATAAAGTTATGACGGACAAAGCAATATCAGACCCTGTTTAATTTACCTATTGAGGTCTTTTATGTACAGCTCGCCATCAAAGGATGCGACGAAACCCCTGACTCTAAATAAGACGGTTTTTTTAGGCTCAGCTATTATTTCTATTTTATTGATAATCTGGACGATTGCGTTTCCAGATTATAGTGAGGCGCTATTAAGTTCGAGTATGGCATGGGTATCAGAGAGCTTTGGCTGGTATTACATGCTGGTGGTTGCCGCTTATAGTATATTTGCCTTGTTTGTTGGCTTTTCTAAGTATGGCGATATCAAGCTTGGTCAAGATCACGAAAAGGCGCAATTTCCCTTTTTAGCGTGGGCCGCGATGCTGTTCTCCGCTGGTATCGGTATTGATTTATTATTCTTTGGTGCGTCTGAGCCGTTGATGCATTACCTGACGCCGCATACGGGGTTAGAGCCTGCCAGTGAGGCGGCTATGCGTGAAGCACTTGCGCAGACCTTTTTACATTGGGGTCTACATGGCTGGGGCATTTATGCCTTAATCGGGATGGCATTGGCGTACTTTGCTTACCGTAAAAACATGCCACTCGCGTTACGTTCACCACTGACGCCTATCTTTGGCGAGCGCTTAATTAAAGGCTGGCTTGGTGATGGTATCGATACCTTTGGTGTGGTTTGTACCTTGATGGGTATCGCGACCAGTTTAGGTATTGGTGTATTGCAAGCCAATGCTGGTTTGACTCATGTGTTTGGGATTGAATCTAGCAAAATGGTTCAAACCTTTATCATCATAGGTGTGGTCGCTGCCGCGGCGATCTCTGCGATGACTGGTGTGGAAAGAGGCGTCCGCCGTTTATCCGAATTCAACATGCTGTCTTCGATATTGCTATTAATCGCGATATTGGTGATGGGTAACACGGTTTATTTGCTGAATACCTTTACCCAAAATATTGGTCAATACTTCCAAACCATCGTTTTCAAAACTTTTGATGTTTATGCTTATGATGGTCAAGCAGGCGCTGACTGGAAGTCAGGCTGGACGATATTTTTCTGGGCATGGTGGGTCGCTTGGGCACCGTTCGTAGGTCTGTTTATTGCGCGTATTAGCCGTGGTCGTACCCTGCGTGAGTTCGTATTTGGTGTGATGTTTATCCCACTTGGTTTCATCTTTGCTTGGTTCTCTATCTTTGGTAACTCAGCGATAGACTTGGTTGCCAATGGTGCCACTGAACTTGGTGAAATCGCAGTCAATGATGCGGCGATGGGCATGTTTGCCTTGTTTGAGTATTTCCCTTACAGCGAAGTGCTATCATTTGCAGGTGTTGTGATTGGGTTAGTATTCTTTGTGACTTCAGCTGACTCAGGCGCGTTAGTATTAGCAAACTTGAGCTCAAGAGGTATGACCAATGATACTGATGCACCTGTTTGGTTACGCTTATTTTGGGCAGCAGCGACCGGTCTTATTACCTTAGGATTATTGTTTGCTGGTGGTTTTGCCTCATTACAGTCAGTATCTGTGATTGCAGGTTTGCCATTCTCACTCATTCTTGTGCTCTATATGGTGGCGATGTGGAGATCATTAAAAGAAGAGGGCAATAAGCGCAAAGCCAGTACGATTGGTACGGCTAACGTGCTCGATAGCGGTAAGAGCTGGAAAGCTCGCTTGCAACGTATTGTTAGCTTCCCTAAACATGCACAAGTTGAACGGTTTTTACAAAATGTGGTCAGACCTGCCATGACGGAAGTTGAAAAAGAGTTTGCCGCAGGTGGTCTAAAGACGTCTTTGGATATCCGTAACCCTGAACATATCGGGCAAGATATAGATGAGGGTATGGACGAGAGTAGCGGTCAAATAGATGGTCTCAAATTGCGTGTTGGACATGGCGATGAAGATGACTTTATTTATGAAGTTAATTTGATCAAAGCGGAACGTCCTAACTTTACATTGAGCACCTCAACTAAGAACGCAGAATACTATTATCGTGCGGAAGTGTTCTTAAGCGAAGGCTCGCAAGAATATGACTTGGTGGGCTACTCCAAAGAGCAAGTATTGGTCGATATTTTAAATCAGTACGAGCGTCATTTGCAGTATCTACATTTAGAGCGTTAATTGATTTATCAACACGTTCTGAATATTTAAGTAAAAATATTGTAAAAAATAACCCCATAAGTTGAATTCAGCTTATGGGGTTTTTTTATGAACCAATGATAGGCAGATAGTAGATATAGGGTAAAATCTATACAGACAAAATTTGAAGTACCAGCAAAGGATAAATTTGTGACCACATTAAAGTACATCGCTCATTATTCTGAGCAAATTCAAACCCAAGCCGCGTTACTCATTAGCGATGGTAACTTGGGCGCTTATCTAGAAAAAAAGTATCCCACTCAGCATCAGGTGCAAAGCGATAAGGTGCTTTATCAATATATCAATGACATTAAAAACCAGTATATGCGCAAAGTTGGCCCGTTATCGAATGTCAGTTATAGCAGTAAATTAAAAGTCTTAAAACATGCGCTGGGTATCCATACCACTCAGTCTCGCGTACAGGGCAGTAAGCTGAAATCGCACAACAGCATCACCGTGGCCAGCTTGTTTCAAGAAGCACCGCCTGAGTTTTTGCGCATGATCGTCGTACATGAGTTGGCGCACTTTAAAGAGCATGAGCATAACAAAGCGTTTTATCAATTATGCTGCCATATGGAGCCTGAATATCATCAATTTGAGTTAGATACGCGGCTTTGGTTGCACTGGCGAGAGTTGTAACCTTAATATAGTCATTCCACTATAAAAGTATTACAGCGTTAACCTCGCTTGAAGTATCAAATATACATCTACACTTGGTTGCCTTGTACTACTTTTAAATTGAATCGACTATAGTATGAATAGCAACCTTAATAAGGTTCATAGTAATCTTAATAGCAGCCATATAAATATCGTGTCCTTTTCTGTGGCAATCATCTGAGCCGCTAGGGCGTGTCCTCAATTCAATTGATCATATCTAAACGGGCTAAAAATGGCTAAATTTTGTCAAAAATCGTTAAATAGCTGGTTAATATCCCGATATTATCTGCGCTATTTTCCTTGTTTGACTGCAATTTATCTCATTTTTATCACCATTTTTAAAATGAGGACACGCCCTAGAATTACGTTATAATCCTAACCAAATAATCTATACCCCAAGTCAATAAAAGGTTGTAAGCAATGATTAATACCAAAATATATAAATCTATTTATAAATTGGCAGAAGAGTTACTAGAGGCTGACCGTATCGGTAATCAAGAAAAATTTGATGCGTTTTATGCTGAGCTAAAAGCCATCTGTACTGATAACGAAAACACAGACAAAGATCATCCAGAGCAGTGGGAGACGTTGGCTGACTTTACAGAAGATTTGGACGAAGCACTGGTCATTTATGACAAAGCACTCGAAAAAGCCACGGCGATCAATTCAAAAGATCATCTGTCGTCGATTGCTTTTTCTATGGCGGTGCTACAGCTTGAAACAGGTAATAAAGAAGCGGCTATTCAAAGTCTACAAAATGCCAAAATCACGGCAAATAAGATTGAAGATAAAGAGTTTAAAGTTGAGATAGATGAGATGCTGACTAAGTTGTTGGGTGAATAATTTCAATTAAGCAGGAATGATTTGATATGCAAGACGTACCTATTGTGATTGTTGGCGGTGGCTTAAGCGGTCTATATGCGGCATTTTTATTAGAGCAAAAAGGCATCGATTATATATTGATAGAGGCTCGTGATAGATTGGGCGGGCGTATCACTGTTGCCAAGTCATCAGCAGATATGAGTGCTAGCAGTCAAAGTGGCGATCATGAAAAATCAAACGACGGCTTTGATTTAGGGCCGTCGTGGTTTTGGCCAGAGTATCAGCCGCAATTAAGTGATTTGATTGAGGCATTAGATTTGACACGTTTCGCTCAGTTCGAAGAAGGCGACATGATGGTTGAGCGTACTGCCAATGAGATGCCTATCCGCACGCAAGGCTATCAGAGCTCGCCACCATCTATGCGCCTCGTGGGTGGAATGACGGCGCTAACTGATGCTTTATATGCTCGCTTAGATGTCAAGCGTGTCATAACCGATCAAATCGTAAAGCGTTTAACCAAGACTGGTCAGCATATCGAAATAGAGAGCGAAGATAGCTTTAGGTATGCGACTACGTTGCGAGCGCAGCATGTATTGCTTGCGCTACCACCGAGGTTGGCGGGCAATAATATTGTATTTGAACCTGCTTTACCGCAAAGTTTAGCGATAGAGTGGCAAGAGACCGCCACTTGGATGGCACCACATGCCAAGTATGTGGCGGTTTATGACTCGCCCTTTTGGCGCAATCAAGGACTGTCAGGTGCAGCACGCAGCGCGATAGGGCCGCTTACTGAGATTCACGATGCTTCTTTAATAGAAGGCAAAGGCGCTGTGTTTGGTTTCTTTGGCGTCCCTGCGCAAGTGCGCCAAAATGTTTCGGAGAGGGAGCTAAAAGCACATTGCCGCGCGCAGATGGTACGTCTATTTGGTGTACAAGCAGATAAACCAAAGGCTGAATATATCAAAGACTGGGCGCAAGATCCATTTACGGCGATGCCTGCTGATGCCAGTGGCACAGGTCAGCACGCAGTAGCACCTGCTTCCAAGCCAACAGCAGGCGAGTGGCAGGACTGTCTAACAGGTTGCGGTAGTGAGTGGTCAGGGGCGTTCCCTGGCTATGTCGCTGGTGCTATTGACGCGGCAAACAGAGCGGTACAAGGTTTGCCTAATGTTGTAGTGCATTCTGGATCGTAAACAGGTGCAGGCTTTCGTTTTCTAATATGTCTGGTTTAACATAAATTGAGACAGTATATTTCTAGAAAATAACGGGCAAATATAAGTGTAAATAAGCGTGTTCATCCGATGAACGAACACGTAGTAGGCAGTCTCGAAAGTGTTAATAAAGAGACTGATAAGGACATCTACAACGGCTACTTAATTAAGAAAAAAAGATATATTCTTTATTTCTATCAGACGAAATTAATTTTTCTAACTGTTCAGACTGACGTATACTGATGAGGCTCCATATATAAAATATGCCCACGGACGAGCACTAAAATCAATATAAGGATATTCAGATGTTAGGAAAAATGATGTATCAGCCGCTGCTCATTAGCAGCCTCATTGAGCACGCCGCCCAATATCATGGTGATACCGCTATCTTGTCAAAAGAAGTCAATGGCGAGATGACCAAGAGTGATTGGTTGACCGTCTCCAATAACTCAAAACGTTTGGCAAATGCGCTACAAGCACTGGGACTTAAGTCATCAGAGCGCATCGCCACCTTGGCATGGAACAATCGTCGTCACCTAGAAGCGTGGTACGCAATCTCGGGTAGCGGTATGATTTGCCATACTATTAATCCCCGTTTATTCCCCGAACAGCTTGCCTACATCATTAATGATGCGGAGGATCAAGCTTTGTTCTTTGACATTACTTTTTTGCCACTAATTACCGCTATCAAAGAGCATATCAAAGGCATTAAGCACTTTATTTATTTGGGTGATAGAGACGAAAAAGTCTTGGAGCAGTTACCGAATGCTCTGTTCTTTGATGAGTTGCTGGCAGATAATAGCCCTGATTTTGACTGGCCGCAGTTTGATGAAAAGCTTGCAAGCTCACTCTGTTATACCTCAGGAACGACAGGCAATCCCAAAGGCATTTTGTACTCTCATCGTTCCTCAGTTCTGCATGCGATGGCTTTGTGTATGCCCGATGTGTCCTCGTTGTCTGCCCAAGATGTCTTGCTACCAGTAGTGCCGATGTTCCATGTCAACGCGTGGGGCACGCCTTATGCCGCTGCCCTGACTGGCTGCTCTTTGATATTGCCCGGTCCAAATCTTGATGGTGACAGCTTAGTCGCAGTAATTGATGACTATAAAGTGACTGTGGCTTTGGGTGTGCCAACTATTTGGCAAAGTCTGCTAACCGCTGCCAAAAACAAAGGCAGTAAGCTGGACAGTATGACGCGTACGATCGTCGGCGGTGCAGCATGTCCGCCATCAATCATCAAAACCTTTAGAGAGGACTTTAACTGCGATGCGATACATGGTTGGGGCATGACTGAGACCAGTCCGCTCGGTACGATGAATCAGATAAAAGCCAAGCACAAATCGCTCAGTAAAGAAGAAATTAATGAGCTGCGTAAATCGCAAGGTCGCCCTCCTTATGGTGTCAAGATACGTCTGATGGATACCGAACAAAAAGATAAGCCAGTCGCCGAAGATGGCGAGTCACAAGGGCGCTTACAGATTCGTGGGCATTGGGTCATTGATGATTATTTTACTGAAAATAAAGATGCCATCACTGCCGATGGCTGGTTTGATACCGGTGATATCGCCACGATTGATGCCGATGGTTATATGAACATACGTGACCGTTCAAAAGATTTGATCAAATCAGGCGGTGAGTGGATATCTTCTGTGGAATTAGAAAACATCGCTGTGGAGCATCCAGAGGTTAAGATGGCTGCAGCGATTGCGGCGGCTCATAAACAATGGGGCGAGCGTCCAGTCTTAATTGTCGTCAAAGAAGCGGACTCGGCAGTAGATGAAGCGCAGATTCTTGAGTTCTATAAAGGTAAAGTGGCCAGTTGGCAAATACCTGATAAAGTCGTCTTTGTAGATAATATTGTGCTCAACGGCGCAGGGAAAATGATGAAAAATAACTTACGTGATGAGCATGGTGATGTCTTGCTTGCTTAATATAATCAATTCACTATAAATCAGGTATGGAGGCAGGCTTGTTTAGTCTACTATTTGTAGTGCTTTAACTTGCTTTCCTTGTACCTGAATGACTTGCTTTCCTTGTACCTGAATGTTCTTGAACCGACTATGGCATTAGGGTTAATTGATTCGAGGTTCGTTCAAGGTTACATAGATATTCTTAATCATATTTTTGACGAAAAAGTCCGCCTATAAGCGGACTTTTTTATTTTTGATGTCAGTTTCGATGTCAGTTTCGATGTCAGTTTCGTTTATACGTGCTGGCACACCGAAATTATAATACGTTCTCTGCATCCTTTTGCTTTACAACTTTATGCTGATCTTCTGTGCTATCGACTTTCCAATAACTGGATATGTATAAATGCGTTTTTGGTATTGAACGATCTACTTTAAAGTAGTGACGCAGGGCACGCATACTATGGAATTCACATGCCGCCCACACCGCAGGTCGTCCTGTCAACCAAGTAAGCGTTTTAACACGATCAAGTAATGGGCTGCTTTGTGCATTTGGATGTGCATTTATCACCCAATGAATGTCGACGTTGTCGGGTTTTTTGAGTAGTTGCTTATCTGCTTCGGTGGTAATCTCAAGGACTGCATAGCCGTGTGCGTCAGCAGGTAGCTGAGCAAGATTGACGGTAATGGCAGGTAGAGCGGTCATGTCGCCGATCAATAAAAACCAATCAGCCTCATTATTGATAAGCTTCTTTGGTCCAGGGCCGCCTATCAATATTTGCTCACCCACTTGGGCGTTGCGTGCCCATGTTGAAGCAGGGCCTTCTGTCTCATGCAAAGCAAAATCGACATCGATTTCACCGTTACGTTGGACGCTCACAGTATACGTGCGCATCAGTGGTCGATTCTCTTCGCCTTGAGGAAAAATGAGTTTGATATAAGCACTTTCTTGGTCTACTGGAAAATCAGTCAGTCCAGCACCGCCAAGCGTGACGCGGCACATATGTGGCGTGAGGTATTTGGTGCGAACAACCTCTAGCATTCTTGGGGTGGGTTTTGCCATTTTAATACCTTCCTTTATTTGACTGATTGGTTGTATATCAAAAAGTATGATGATTATAATTTAAACAACTTTTGATGATTTGAAAGCCCTTTAGAATCAGAGCATTGCTTGCTTGTTGATTTTTATTGGTAGCATGCTTTTTAAAACAACACTGAATATAAAAAGTTCGATGGCTAAGAGTTAAATAATAATGATAATCATTAACATGTGTATATTACGCTAATTGGTACTTATGTCAATTGGGTTGTAAGTGTTTGGTTGTTGATCTTGATCACTTGCTTCTCATACTCAAGTAAAAGTGCTACTAGACAGCAGCTAAAACAGATGAAGTTTTGAGGTTCTTAAGGGCAACAGGCCCTAATATAGATACGGCTTATAATGTGAATCATGCTATAAATGATGGTGGAGATAATCAGGTAACTGTTTTTGATTAGCGTCTCTTAAATGAGAAAGGCTAAACGTCGGCAGTAAGCACACTTAAAACCAAGGAGTAGGTATGTCTGCAAGCAAACAAGAAATCGTCGCTTTTATAGAGGCGGAGTTTCCGCAAACCAAATGTAGGGTCGAGTCAGTAGATGAGAAGGGTTCGACCTTATCGCACGAGATAGGTATTAATGAGCTGCGACCTGGCGGTACGGTCTCTGGGCCGGTGTTGATGAGTGTCGCTGATGTGGCCATTTATGTGGCAATATTGGGGAAAATCGGTATTGTACCGTTGACCGTGACAACGAGCTTAACCATCAATTTTTTGCGTAAACCTTCAGCAGATGCCCGCATCATCGCCGAGTGCACGTTAATGAAAGTAGGGCGCACATTAATCGTAGGCGAGGTTTCTCTTTACTCAGAAGGCTCTAGTGATTTGGTCGCCCATGTGGTTGGCACTTATTCTGTACCACCACAACCGAGACAGACGACTTTATAGCAATCTATGTTATGTGGTTATATTATTTAACCATGTTATTGATTGAGATTTTGACTAAGGCAAGTGGTAAACCCAAGTGGTAAACCATAGATAAATCAAAGACTTAGATAAATTAGCAGACACAAAAAAACCTCAAGTAAACTAATACTTGAGGCGAAACTTGCTTAAACTTTACAGTTTAAATTCGTTTTAAATATGGCGCAGCGGACGGGACTCGAACCCGCGACCTCCGGCGTGACAGGCCGGCATTCTAACCAACTGAACTACCGCTGCTTAGGTCTCTTTAGCATTTTACCTTTATGAAGAGGCCCACTTCGCTAAATAAGTGGTGGGTGATGACGGATTCGAACCGCCGACATTCTGCGTGTAAGGCAGACGCTCTACCAACTGAGCTAATCACCCTGAGAAGCGTTAGCTTCGCAAGTTAAAATTCCTTAAAAGGAATCTTATAGAAGTCTTAACATTTAAAGTTGTCACACTCTAAATTAATAAAAATTCTAACAACATAGAACTTAATTAAGTCCCCTTGCTGTGGGTGTGTATTATATAGATTTACATATGCCTGTCAAACGTTATTTCATATATTTTATAAATTAATAATTATCTTTCTTTTACGTCAGCGACATTAAGACTGGTTCAGCCCATATGGTGGGTACATAGTTACCTATTGTGTGCGCGCCAAAAGCTACTATACTGATAATGCTTTGTGGCACGTGCAGGTATTGGATAATTTGATTTGTATTAATTGACTGATTGGTTGATGGAGGCAGGCATAGACACTTTTGCTATTGAAAAGTACTTTACGACATGGTCATTGGGTGACTTTGCAGAATTGGGGCTGATACTACATGTCGTGCTCATGATACTCATGACATTACGAATTGTATCGGTACAGCGCAATATTGGCGTATCGATCGCTTGGGTTGCTGTGCTCTATACCTTGCCTGTCGTAGGATTAATTGCCTACATACTGCTCGGTGAGCCAATGATCGGACGTCGCTATCGTGAACGCATGGATCAAGCCAGCCTGCTGATGAATGAGATGGCAAAGCGGGAGCATTTGGTCTTTGATAAAGGGCAAGATTTGTTGCCTGACAACTATCGCGGTGTCAGCCAAATAGGGACGCGCTGGACAGGGTTCGGGGTGTTTCCCGATCACCAGATGCAGCTATTAACCGCGCCCAGTGCTATTTTTAAGCGTTTGATTGATGATATTGAGTCAGCAAAGAGTATCATCTTGATGGAGTTTTATATCATCTATCCGAAGGGGCAGGTGGTAGAAGTGATAGAGGCGTTGGTAGCTGCCGTACAGCGCGGGGTCGAGTGCCATATATTGGCTGATAGTGTCGGTAGTTTTAGGTTTTTTAATAGCAATGAGCATCGAATATTAGAGCAAGCAGGTGCCTTTGTTCATCAGTCGTTGCCGGTAGGCTTGTTCAAGACCTTATTTAAACGTTCAGATCTGCGTAATCACCGAAAAATGGTGGTCATTGATGAATACATTGGTTATATCGGCAGCTTTAACTTGGTCGATCCTAAATTTTTTAAACAAAATAAAAATGTCGGACAATGGATCGATGTGGCGATACGTAGTGTGAGCCACCGTACCATCAGTATAGCGACGGCGATGGCAAAAGTTGTGGTCACCGATATCGGCGCTGAAAATAACAACAATCTAGACGAGCTCAACCAGCGAATCAATAACTATACCCGTAAGCTATATGTGATGGATCCGACTATCAATGATATCAACAGTCGGGTAAAGTTTTTGGGTGATAGTATCGATGCTGATGAGCCGCTACATACTGGCTCAATGTCGATAGTCATACCACAGATGCCCGTAATAGAAGGCGTGATCGCGCAGTTGATACCTTCGGCACCGCAGGTAACAGCGCATGTTATTTATAATACCTTGGTGACGGTTATTCATCGCGCCAATAAATGCATTTGTATTACCACGCCATACTTCGTACCTGATGAGTCGCTATCAAGTGCGCTGACGATAGCGGCTAAGCGTGGGGTGGAGGTAACGATTATCGTTCCCGAAAAGGTCGATTCGTTTTTAGTGCAGCATGCGTCACAAGCGTATTATGAAGAGTTATTGCAGGCGGGCGTCACCATTGCCTTATTTAAGGGCGGGCTGCTACATGCTAAAACTGTGGTGATCGATGATGATTATTGTCTGTTTGGTACGGTAAATATTGATATGCGCAGTTTTTATCTCAATATGGAAGTCAGCTTGGCGATTTATACCCCTGAAATGGTTGCTCAAATTGCTAACTGTCAAGAGACTTATCTACAGAGCTGTCATTTTTTAACGTTAGCAGAATGGCAGCAGCGCGCAGGCTATGAGCGTTTGTTTGATAATGTGGTACGCTTGTTTAGTCCTTTATTGTAGCGGTTTATTGTAGCTATTTGAATTTTAGGCTAAGGTAAACTATCTACACATTGTCTTTATCCACACATTGCATTACTGTCGCCATCATAACGATTTCATCCTATTCATTACCTATTAAACTGTAAAAGGACACGCTGGTCTTATGTCTGCATCGCCTCTAACACCACTGGATTATATCGCCGCAGGCTATTGGCAAGATTTCTTAGTGAATCGTCCGATCGCAGGCGGTATTGCCTACGAAACTGAGCTACGTGATTGCGTTTTGGATGAGTCGCTGTCGAGCTTACAGCGAGTAGATACTTTGCTATCGCAGATACGCCGTGATCTGATTAAAACGGGTAACTGGGATGAAGATGCGCTGTTAACGGATGAACGCTATCGTAATCTTATGATGTTTTTGGCGTTTTATGCCGGACAAGTATTGGCACAGCAGTGGCAAAATACGCCGCATTGGTATGGTCAATTCGAGCTGCGCAAACGTTATCCAATATGGTCACTGAGCACCGATGATTTTTATCAGCATATGGCAGTGTTATATAGTGAGAATAATAGTGCCAATATTAATGCCAATGCTAATATTAATGACAGTGCCAGCTTACCAATATTTTTTGCCCTAGAACCGATAGGCTTTCGCTTGTTTGGTCATGTCGATCGACCCTTTGTCGCGGTTCAAGGTGGTCAAGTTGCTAGTGGCTTGTATCAAGCGGTTAGTGCCAGACTGCCAGTCGCTAATAATGATTACGTGTCTACCATTATCACTCAAGACAATAAATCTAACGTGGCTGCTCGCATGGCTCCTCAAGTGGATTTGGGCTCAAGTAGCATAGAATCTAATTCTCAAACAGTGGGCACTAGCGTAGACTCTTTGATAGAGCAGAATATTACGGTCACACCAGCAGATGATTTGAATAAAGCTGCTTTGAATAAAAATGCTTTGAATAAAAATGCTTTGAATAAAAATGCTTTGAATGAAGCTACTGTTTCGCAAATGATAGCCGATCCACTGGCAAATAAAGACTTATCGAATGAACAACAAGGTGAGATAAAGCCTGAGCTGTCTAAATTGGAACCGGCATTAACGCAAACTAAGTTAGCTACTTCTGTCAAACCCTCACCAACCCCAGAGATTTTTAGCCAATTACTCATAGAGTTAGATGAGATTGAACGGCCACAAACTGCAGGCAATGCTGAGTATCAGCAAGCCCGCAAAGTCTTGGATCAGTTTGAACAGCATGTTGCCAAGCAATTTAAACCGCGTGCGCAAATTAACTTTTCAGAGAATCATCTGGCGGCAAAAAAGCAAGCGTTGTTAAAACTACAAGAGGCCGCGCATGCTGGTAATACCGCTGCTATGCTGCGTTTGGCGATGTATGAGCTACTCGGTGAAGGCTTAGCTGCGGATAAAATCACTGGCACAGAGGCAGGTGTTGAATGGGTTAAGCAAGCCGCCAGCAAAGACGACAGCCGAGCGCAGCGCTTACTTAGTAAGATGTATTACCAAGGGGTTGGTGTCGTGCAAGATATTAATAACGGTAAATATTGGTTAGAGCAAGCTGCCCAAAACGGTCACGTGGAAGCGGCCAGTTTGGTGGCACAGTGGCAGCAAGCGCAAGCGTTGATAACGACACAAAAGCAAGAGCAACACAGTATTAAGCGCTATCAGCTGTTACTGGCGGTAGTGCTAGTAGTGGCGGTGTTAATATTAATTATTGTCTAAACGATTTTTGTTAGCTCATACTGCGTAAAAGCTTATTATTAAGCAGCAAATTCAGGTAGAATTGTCGCGTTTTTTACCATCAGTTTTTTTGAGAATGGTATTATCTGATCCATTACTAATCTGGGCTGTTCTATGCCATCTTCTCCTACGCCATCCAAATCCTCTACTACCGCGTTGTCCAGCCGAGCGGTGTATCAGCCACCCTTTTATTATCAATGTATCATTGGCTTACTAAAGCCGCTATATCGCCTACAGGTTTGGCGACGCTCACACGAGCGCGATAACTATCAGCAAGAAGTGGCACAGCGTTTTGGCAAGCACTATCCTGCAGCGCCAACAGCTGATATCAAAGCTGAAATAAACCATAAAGCTGAGATGAATAATAACGTTATCTGGTGCCACGCGGTGTCTTTAGGTGAGACCAATACAGTAGCGCCGTTGCTAGACATGCTATTGGCGCATGGTTATCAGATTTGGCTGACCAATACCACGCAGACGGGTTTCGCTCGCGGTGCCAGCCGTTTCGCTGCTGACATTGCTCAGGGTCGACTTAGCCATAGCTATGTACCTGTAGATAGCCCCGCTGTTATTGAAACGTTTTTAGCGCACGTGCAGCCAGTCGCGACCTTGTTTGTAGAGACCGAGCTGTGGGCAAATATTTTAACCAAGCTGTCCGAGCATCGTATTCCGAGCATCTTAGTCAATGGTCGTCTATCAGCCAGTTCATTTACAAGCTACCAAAAAATCGCTGCTGTCAGCGCCAGTATGATGAAAAACCTGACGTTAATTATTGCGCAAGACAACGATTCTGCCAAACGCTTTCGTCAGCTGGGCGCTCATAGTGCGCAAATTCGGGTGGCGGGCTCACTCAAGTGGGTCATTAATAGCCCAGTGCTCAATAATGAAACGATTGATAGCAAAACTGATGATGTACAAGCGACTGATAGCAACGCTGCTAAGAAAGAACATGAGCGTGCCACTATACAAAAGCAAAAGAGCGGTATTGCCGTCGAGTTGGGAATAGCGGATCGTCCTATTTGGGTCGCGGCCAGCACCCATAGTGGTGAAGAAAGTATCGCTCTGTCATTACAAGAGCAGCTATTGTCCAACCCAGCGCTGGCAGACACGCTGTTGATTATCGTGCCCAGACATCCTGAACGCTTTGATGAAGTGGCGACGCTTATCCAAAACAGCACGTTGATAATGGCACGGCGCAGTAACGAAGAAGTAATCAATACGGACACGCAAGTGTATTTAGCAGATAGCATGGGCGAGCTAATGACATGGTATGCATTAGCGGATGTGGCGTTGGTGGGCGGTTCGTTGGTCGATGTGGGCGGACACAATCCAGTTGAGCCAGCGAGTGTGGCAACACCGGTACTAATGGGACGCCAAACCCAATCGTGTCAAAGTGTGGTCGATAAGCTGGCGAGTGTAGGCGCGTTATATCAGCCAAACAATGCGTTTTATCGTCAAATTAATATAGAGGATGTTGCTACCAATAATGAAAATATCGACCATTCAGCTATCAGTAGCTCAGATATCAGTAGTCTAGATATGAAGGGTAAGCAAAAATCCTCGCGCAATAAGTCCTCATTGGCTGCTAACGATACGGCGCTCATTTATGATCAGCTACAGTCCTGGCTTAGCCATCCGCTATTAGCCAAACAGGCAGGGCAAGCTGGCGAGCAGATGACCGTACAGCAGCAAGCAGTATTAACGCGTCAATTTGCCATGATCGAAAAGGTGATTGAGCAACACTCAAACCAAGAGACTCTATGAATTGTCTATTACTGCCTGCCGAAAACTTTTCGCAAGATTCTGCGATAATTAATAATCTATCGCAAATTAACCATATCAATGACGTGTTGACCGCAGCAGTGGGAGATACGCTTAAAATTGGGCAACTCGGTGGCAATCTTGGTACGGCGATGATTGAGGAGATTGCTGCTCACCGTATTCAGCTAGGTAATGTTCAATTGTCAGTTGTGCCACCTGCTAAGTTAAATCTGACGGTCATCTTGGCATTACCACGTCCAAAAGTGCTGCGCCGCTTGATAATGGATATGACGGCGCTTGGTGTGCGCGACATTATCCTTATCAATAGCTATCGCACGCAAAAGAGCTATTGGCAAAGTCCGATGTTGAGTCGCCTCGATGAGTTCGTACTAGAAGGCTTACAACAAGGAGTGGATACTGTTGCCCCGCGCATTACTTTGCAAAAGCGTTTTAAACCCTTTGTCGAGGATGAGCTGGCAAGCCTAATCACCAACCGTGCTATTGTCGCGCATCCTTACAGCGATCTGTCATTTTCGCAATATGTGCAGCAGCAAGTGCTAGCAAAGCAAGAGCAAACTGCGCCATCGCTCGTAGAAACTAACTCAGCTAATAGCACCTCCTTGCCCAGTCTCGTTTGTATCGGCGCAGAAGGGGGCTGGATCGATTATGAGATTGAGCTGCTTGGCAGTCAAGGCTGTCAGGCAGTACACATAGGTCCACGCATATTGCGTACTGAAGCGGCAGTCAATGTGATTTTGGGGCAGTGGCTGTTATAAAAAAGTGTTGAGCGAACACTATTTGGCTAAATCATTGCTTTTGAAATTGTATTTTAAAAGCAATGATTTAGCCAAACAAGCACCAGTTTATCCAGTTAAATAAATGTATTGATAATTAATCTCATTTCTATTAGTATGTTGTTTTCAACTAATATGCTCTTATTACTCTTAATGAGTAATGTTTTTTATCTCTCTCACTTATCCGTAGCACCATTATGGGGAAAACCATGTCATTGAAAGCTTTCAGCGCAAACTTACCTTCTACCAAGCTCACTTTACCTGTTGCCGTATTTGGCATGATGCTAGGGCTTGCGGGTTGTAGTAATTCCTCTACGCCAGAAGAAAGCGTTGATGCTGAAGCGGCGCCAGCTAGTAGCGAGCAAGAAGTGACTAACGATGGCGCGACGAGTGCTGAAGGACAAACGATTACGATCTACTCATCACGTAACGAGCAGCTGATCAAGCCTTTGCTAGACCGCTATACAGAAGAAACAGGTGTCAAAATTGAACTGGTCACTGATAAAAGTGGTCCATTGATGGCACGCTTGCAAGCGGAAGGTCAAAATACGCCAGCGGATATGCTATTGACTGTGGATGCGGGTAATTTGTGGCAAGCCACAGAACAAGGATTGCTCCAACCAGTGGCATCGGCGGTATTAGAAGCCAATGTCCCTGCAAAGTATCGTGATCCAAAAGGTCAGTGGACAGGTCTGTCATTACGTGCCCGTACTATCATGTATGACCCAAGTAAAGTCAGCGCCGACCAATTATCTACTTATGCAGATTTGGCGGATCCAAAATGGAAAGGCAAGCTTTGTTTGCGCACCTCAAACTCTGTATACAACCAGTCATTGGTTGCCAGTATGATTGAAAACTTAGGCGAAGAAAAAACCGAAGCCGTCATTCGTGGTTGGGTAGATAATTTAGCCACTGACGTCTTCAGTGATGACACTAGCATGTTAAAGGCTATCGCTGCCGGTCAGTGTGAAGTAGGCTTGTCTAACAGCTACTACTATGGTCGCTTGCTCGATGAGCAGCCTGATTTTCCTGTCAAAGTCTTTTGGGCAAACCAAGGCACTACTGGTACCCACGTAAATATTTCTGGGGCAGGTGTGGTGACAGGATCAGACAATCCTGATGGCGCCCTCAAATTAATGGAATGGTTGTCTTCGGATAAAGCGCAAGGGCTCTATGCCAGCTCTGATAAAGAATATCCAGTCAAAGAAGGCGTTGATGAGTCAGATATGCTCAGATCGTGGGGCGAATTCAAAAAAGATGATATCAACGTGCAAAAGTTTGGCGAGCGTCAAACCCAAGCGATTCAAATGATGGACAAAGCAGGTTATAAATAGAGTATCACAAGCCAACCACGCCCAAAAAATGACAGTAGCCATCAGATAAATGTCAGCATGACTCTTAGTAAGCGGAACAGTAAGCAGAACAGTAAGCTGAGCAAGTTTGACAGAGAAAATGGTGTTTTTGGGTGTGCGATAGGCGAATTAGATCGGGATCTCTATGCGTATGACATGGTAATAATTATATGATAACAACGCCAAATGCGTCTGTTCGTCAAGACAAGACAGCCAACGACAATAACAATGGCAGTGACCATAGTAGTTTGGCTGTTAGTCAAGACCATGCTGTTCGCAAACGTATCCTCTCAAAATCAGTCTTAGGACTGATTTCGTTGTTTATGCTGGTACCAATTCTCATCGTCCTGCTGTCATGGACGCAGCCAGTGGCAGACATCTGGACGCATATGCGCGAGTATGTGCTGCCGCAAGTCCTCAAAAATACCGCGATTTTATTGGTGATGGTGACGGTTATCTCTGGCAGTATCGGCACCGCACTTGCTTGGATCACCAGCATGTATCGCTTTCCCGGACAGCGCTTTTTTTCGTGGGCGCTGATGCTACCGCTGGCGATACCGGCTTATGTGCTGGCATTTGTTACCGTCGGTATAGTTGATTTTAGTGGGCCGCTACAGACAGGTTTACGAGAGTTAGGCATCGATACAGCTATTCCGTCAGTACGCAATGTCTGGGGCGCAGGCTTGGTATTGTCATTGGCATTTTATCCCTACGTTTATTTGCTAGCGCGTCAGGCCTTTTTGTCACAAGGCAGGCGGGCGATTGAAGCGGGTCAAATGCTTGGTTTAAGCCGCAGTCGCGTGTTTTTCCGCTTGGCATTACCGCAAGCATTGCCGTGGATAATTGGCGGATTGTTACTCGCCAGTATGGAAACGCTTGCGGATTTTGGTGCGGTTTCGGTCTTCAATGTCGACACTTTTACGACGGCTATTTACAAGGCTTGGTTTGGATTTTTTAGTCTAACGACTGCCGCGCAATTAGCCGCTTTGTTAATCGGTGTGGTATTTATCGTCGTATTGTTTGAGCAGTACTGGCAAGCCAAGCGCGGTAATATAGTTACCCAAGGCAGCAATCAGCGTTTTGAAGCCAGTGCGTCTGCTAAGCTGGCCATGACATTCCTATGTACACTGGTGTTTTTGCTGGCTTTCCTAATACCGTTCTTGCAGCTCATCTACTGGACCGCGTTAAACTTCCGCCAAGATTTTGACGCCCGTTATATTGATTTTGTTACCAACAGTCTCATGATTGCGAGCATGACCACCATTTTCATTGCTTTTTTAGCCATCATCATTGCGTGGATTAAACGCCAATATCCTGATAAATCAACCAAGCTTATGACCACTCTAGCCAATCTAGGCTATGTCGTACCGGGTACAGTACTGGCTGTGGGCATATTTATCCCAATTGCTTGGATAGACAATCAGCTGATTGCGTTTGGTGTGACCTCAGAGCAAGTGCTGTCGGGTAGTGTTATCGTGATGCTCCTTGCCTTATCGACGCGCTTTATGACCGTAAGCTTTCAGCCAGTCGATCGGCAGTTACAGCGACTGACTGTCAATCAGGAAGCGGCTGCTAAATTACTGAGTGACAGCCCTTATCAGCGTTGGCGGCAAGTGATGTTGCCTGTACTCAGCCCTGGGGTGCTAACGGCCTTATTGATGGGTTTTGTCGAAGTGATGAAAGAGATGCCGATCACTTTGATGACACGTCGGCAAGGCTGGGATACGCTAGCAGTGCGGGTGTTTGAGATGACCAGCGAAGGCATGTGGGGCAGAGCAGCATTGCCAAGTTTGCTGATTGTGTTGGTCGGTCTTATTCCTGTTTGGGTACTGCTGCGCCAAAGTGATAAGCAAGGATAAGCTGAAAACAGTTTATTATTTAAGACATTGCCGTTTATTGTTTAAGAAGCTAAAGACAGAGTTGCTCGCGCTTAAGCCTTCATTAGTACCATAATTTTTACCGTTTTATTTATTGGTTTTATTCATTAATCGCTTACTGGTACCATCTATGTATACTGACTTGATTAAAGACTCAACAGCCCCAGCCAATCCTCAGCCGGCGACGGCTAAAGTGAAAGTGCACGCTGATAATGTAAAAAAATCATTAGTATCAAGAGATGAAGTTTACCAAATGCAGGATAATAATATCGCTAAGCACGATGCTAACTTTACCGCACATACTGAGACAAATATCACCACCAATCCTTACTTTAGCGTGCAAGATTTAATCGTCGGTTATGACGATACCATCATCGTTAATGGACTATCGCTAAGCTTACAGCAAGGCGAGATTGGCTGCTTTTTAGGTTATAGCGGTTGCGGCAAGACCACGGCATTGCGAGCCATTGCGGGATTGGAGCAAAGTCGTCGCGGCACGATTGGCTTAAATAACCAACGCTTGACAGAACAGACGCCGACGACCTCGTTTGCCGTCGCGCCAGCCAAGCGTGGTATGGGCATGGTGTTTCAAGATTATGCGTTATTCGGGCATTTAAGCGTGGCAAAAAACATCGCTTTTGGTCTCAATAAATGGTCAGCAGCCGACAAAAAAGCTCGCGTGGCTGAGATGCTAAGCCTCGTTGAATTGACTGAGCATGCTGACAAACGGCCCAATGAGCTCTCAGGTGGACAGCAACAACGCGTTGCTTTGGCACGAGCGTTAGCGCCCAATCCCAAGCTTTTGCTACTCGATGAGCCGTTTTCTAATTTGGATGTGGTACTGCGCGAATCATTGGCGATGAATGTCCGTGATATTCTCAAACGTACCAATACCACCGCTATTTTGGTGACTCATGATCAAAATGAGGCTTTTGCGCTGGCAGATAAAGTAGGCGTGATGGATAAAGGTCGATTGGTACAATGGGCGACACCAAGCGAGCTATATCATGAGCCAATCAGTCCGTTTGTCGCTGAGTTTGTTGGTGAAGGGGCGATGATAGATGGCATCATCAAAGAAGGTCACGTCGAGACCGCGTTAGGTGATATTTACCGTCGCATGGAAGTTTATGATGAGTCAGGGCAGCCGCAATATTGTGAGTACGATTATCCCAATGGTACACCGATTAAGGTGCTCGTGCGCCCTGACGATATAATCCATGATGATGATAGTACGCAGACCGCTTTGGTGATTGGGCGCGTCTTTCGCGGTGCCAATTATCTGTATCGCTTGCAACTCGATGATGGGCAGACGGTTTTGTCCTTGGTCGCCAGTCATCATAATCATGAGATTGGCTCGCAAATTGGGATTTTGCCGATACTTGAGCACGTTGTTGTTTTTGATGAAAAAGACATCAATGCGACGACTTGGTCAGAGTACGATCGGTCCGAGCGCGTGGCGGAAGCCAGATAGTCGCTTTAGCAAATCATGATTTAGGTGCTCGTCATCACTAAGCGTACTCAACTTAACGAGTTGCCATTATATGCAGATAGCGACCCAGCCATTTATACGGCTCTCGTTGTGAGTAGCGCAGCTCCATACGTATGACTGCATCAGGATCATTATGACCACCGCGCTTGAGCGGTGCATAATCATGAAACACGCGCAAGCCACTGGTTAGAATGGTTTGGTAATGATGTGTGATGAGCCAAGACTCGACTTCTTCTTTGGCGACCGGATAATTAGGCGTCAGGCTTTTTTTAGTGTCAGCCTTATAATCCGTGTTATCGAGCAGATTAAAATTACCCATAATTAGATTACGATAGTCAAAGCTCGCTGGATTATAAAAGCACAATGACAGCGCGCCATGCTCAGCCAGCTGCCGATCACAAAAATCCATAATCGCTGCTGGTTCTGCGAGCCATTCGAGTAGGGCATGCGACATTATCAAATCAAACTTAGCTGTTTTCTCAGTATTTTTAGCCATACTGTCTTTATTCTGCAACTCATCGATTGCCAATTTATCCTCTATCTCTTGATAAGGGCACACATACCAGTGTATATCTAGATTCCTATCGATTTCTGCGGCGCTCGCTTTTGCTTTCTCTAACATATTGGCAGAGATGTCATTGATGACCACGCTATGCCCTTGAGCCGCAAGCTCAATCGCAATCTGTGCAAGTCCTGCACCCACATCTAAAACTCGTAAAGGTCGCCCAAGCTCTTTACTCATCTGCGCTGTATAGGCAAAGATATCACGGCGCAATACTGCCAGTCGAATGTCGCCTTTAAGACCACCGTAGACCTTTTTTTCAAAATAATCGGCAATCGTGTCAAAACTACGATCAGTGCGCGTCTCGTCTTGCATCGCTGTTTCTTTTGTGAGATCTGTCGATTGGCTGTTGGTTTCTTTCGTGCTTTGACTGCTGGTTTGCATAGGGTGATATCTATATGAGGGTTAAATTTGGAACATCGTACAACAAAGACTAAAGCTAAGCTAGAACTGCTTTAACGGCAACAAAATTTTTCGTATAAGGTAAAAGACGCCACTCAGCGCATGTTTTCCAGTAGCTTTTCATAAAATTTTACGGTATAAATAGTAAGGTTTAAGAAACAATAACTATTGAGCAAATTTTGCTAAAAAGTGCTTAATACAAATCATTGATGGAAAAAAGCTGCCAAACTAAACGGCATTTACTGCCAAAAAATTTCAGCAAACGTCTGATTTACCATTGCTAAGGACAGCAACCATGATCAAATCCACCACGGATACCAGCGACAAATTATCTGCCCCTTTATCTGCCCCTACTTATCAATCCATGTCTATCATTACCAAAACACCAACGATGTCACGCTGCTTATTGTCAGTAGCCGTTGCCAGTGCTTTACTACTCACCGGTTGTGGAGATGACGACGATGATAATGACACAGCATCCATCATTTTTCCTACTAGCGTTGAGACAATTAGTGCTTTCAGTACTGCTCAAATAGATGGTATTCCTGGATTGGAAAATGCTGGTACGCCTGATGCTAAGTGTGATATTAAAGTAGAGAAAGTCACCTATCAAACGGTAGGATCAGCAGGCGAGGTTACCAATGCAACTGCTGCTTTAATGCTGCCTAGTGGTGAGGGTGCAGACTGTTCGGGTGATCGTCCAGTATTATTATATGCTCATGGTACGACTACCGATAAAAGCTATGACTTTAGCCAAGTTGGCAATCCTCAAAATTCAGGCTCGGGTGAAGCCACCTTGATAGCAGCAAACTTTGCCGCGCAAGGCTATATCGTCGTAGCCCCTAACTATGCTGGCTATGATGATTCAGAGCTTGATTATCATCCGTACTTAGTTGCTGAGCAGCAATCTACTGATATGATTGATGCGTTGAATAGCTCGCGTATCGTTATCGATGCACAAAAACGAGAGAAAAATACCAATTACGCCAATATCGATGATTCAGGCGAGCTATATATTTCAGGGTATTCACAAGGCGGTCATGTTGCTATGGCTACTGCTAGAGCGCTAGAAGCACAGAATAAACCAGTGACAGCCATTGCACCTTTATCAGGCCCTTATGCTCTAGCCGCCTTTGGTGATGCTATCTTTACGGGGAACGTTAACCTTGGTGCAACGCGATTTGCACCATTATTAACCACAGGATTACAGAAAAAGTATCCAAGTATTTATGATAATGTTAATGAGATTTTCACTGACCAGTATGCCAATACTATCCTTCCAAGTGACTCAAGTTTTGAGCAATTAGTCGAGGATAATAAACTGCCTGGATTTGCGCTGTTCCAGTCAAAATCTACTGGCAATGCAGTACTTGATCAGCTACCTTTTAGTACACTACCTTTTGCATTTTTAGGATTTTCTCCTGATAACTATCTCATTAAGACGGACTTTCGTGCCGCTTATGTGACAGATGTGCTTGCAAATCCTGATGGTTTGACAGCAGCAACACCAGCTGGAATACCAGCCGCTTCTCCACAGAACGAGCTTCGTAAAGCCCTAAAAGACAACGATTTACGAGGATATGTACCAAAGATGCCAACATTGTTATGTGGTGGTCATCGTGATCCAACGGTATATTATGATTTAAATACAGGTGCAATGACTGCTCAGCTGCAACAAGCTAACCTAAATGTCACTGTTCTCGATGTCGATAACGAAAATGAAGCGGGTCGTGGCATTCCAACGTTGCTGCCTTTAGGTCAATCAGCATTAGCAAACCCTTGGCTAATGACCAATACTATTGATAATATTCAGTCGCGATTTAATAATAATGTCGACGCTGCTGGAGCTGGCCTCTTATCTAGCTATCATGGTGGTTTAGTCGCTAGTGCTTGTACTGACGCCACTCGTGAATTCTTTAATCAAGACTTCAGTGCCAGTGCCAGTGCCAGTGCCAGTGCCAATCGAACTTAATATGACCAAGCGGCAATAAGTTATTTACAGATGAATGATGTCAAAAAACTGCATCCCAGTGGGTGCAGTTTTTTTATGTATAAACCCATTATTTTTTAGGAAGATAAAACAATGAAATCAATAATGTTATCTTTGCTAGCGCTCCCCTTTGTACTGTTGCCTATGAGTCAAGCACAATCAAAAAATACGCCTTGCTCCGGTAAGATGGGCGGTATTTCTCATTGTTCAAAAGATGGTAAATTCGTCTGTAAAAATGGCAAAATTAGCCAGTCTAAGCGAGTATGTCATTAAAGATATTTCGGTGGATATTGCTGGATCTAAAAACCTGCGCTAATGAGCTGTTTTGCTTGATTTTAATGACAGTCAGAACCCCCTAAATCAACAAATTTGTGCTAAAATAGCTTCTTTTATTCAACATTACTTTTAACAAAAACCGTATCGCCATTTTCCTATGGTTTTGCACGTTTTGAGGTGTTTTTTAGCGTTTATATAACAATCATAGTTGCGCATTTGTGCAGCTATATTTTTGTATCAGCTTAAACCTTTTAAGGCGTGCAACCCTTAGAGAAATTATGTGAGTGAAGGAGTGTATATGAGCGACTCGATCAGTCCTATTGCCATCGTGGATGAATTAAAGCAATCCTATTTGGATTATGCGATGAGCGTGATCGTCTCGCGCGCGCTGCCTGATGTGCGTGATGGGTTCAAACCAGTGCATCGCCGTGTGATGTATGCGATGCACGTGCTGTCTAATGACTACAATAAAGCCTATAAGAAGTCGGCGCGTGTGGTCGGTGATGTCATCGGTAAATATCACCCGCATGGCGATAGTGCGGTCTATGATGCGATTGTACGGATGGCGCAGGACTTTAGTTTGCGTTACCCGATGGTTGACGGTCAAGGTAACTTTGGCTCGATTGACGATGATCCACCGGCGGCTATGCGTTATACCGAAGTACGTATGACTAAGCTGACCCATCAGATGCTGGCTGATCTCGACAAAGACACTGTCGACTGGGAAGACAACTACGATGGCTCTGAGCGCATGCCAAGCGTGTTGCCTGCGCGTGTGCCTAACTTGTTGGTCAATGGTGCGACTGGTATTGCAGTCGGCATGGCGACTAATATGGCACCGCATAACCTGACCGAAGTCATTAATGCGTGCTTGGCATATGCCGAAAATCCGCAAATATCAGCTGAAGAGCTGATGACTCATATCTCCGGTCCTGACTTTCCCACGGGCGGTATCATCTACGGTCGTGCAGGTATTTTGGATGCTTATCGCACGGGTAAAGGCCGCTTGCACATACGTGGTCGCTATATCATTGAAGCGATGAGCGATACGGGCGTCAACCGCGATCGTGAGCGCATTGTATTTACCGAAGTACCTTATCAGACCAATAAAGCGAAGCTCATTGAGCGTATCGCTGAGCTGGTACGTGACAAAAAAATCGAAGGTATTACTGAGATTCGTGATGAGTCTGATAAAGACGGCATGCGTATCGCCATTGATTTGCGTCGCGGCGAAACTGCCGAAGTCATCGTCAATAATTTATTCCTCCAAACACCGCTTGAATCTAGCTTTAGTATCAATATGGTGGCGCTCGATAATGGTCAGCCAAAGTTATTGACCTTACGTCAATTAATCGCTGCTTTTGTACGTCATCGTCAAGAAGTGGTGACGCGCCGTACCATTTATGAGCTAAATAAAGCTCGCGTTCGTGGTCATCTGCTCGAAGGCTTGACCGTTGCACTGGCGAATATTGATGAAATTATCGCTGCAATTAAAGCGTCTGCAAACCGCGGCTTGGCACGTGAAAGCTTACTAAACAACACATGGGGTTCAGGCAGTGTCGTGGCGATGCTAACCGCTGCTGGCAGTCAATCAGTACGTCCTGACTTCATCGAAGGCGAAGATCCAAAAGCACCGTTTGGTCTGATTGAGGGTAATGAGCATTATCGCTTATCGCTTGAACAGGTCAATGCTATTTTAGATATGCAACTGCATCGTCTAACAGGTCTTGAGCAAGACAAACTGACCGAAGAATACCAAGATTTACTGCGTGAAATCGCCCATTTAGAGTCTATCCTTGGCGATTTTGACAAGCTAATGACCATTATCTCTAATGAGATGATTGAGATTCGTGAGAACTTCGGTGATGAGCGCCGCACTGATATTATTGATTCACGTATGGACTTTAACCGTGAAGATCTTATCCCAGAGCAAACCGTAGTCATGACCGTTTCTCGTACTGGTTATGCAAAAACCCAGCCAATTGATGATTATGTTGCGCAAAAACGTGGTGGTAAAGGCAAATCTGCGACTGCGATGAAAGAAGACGATGTGATTGATCATCTAGTAGTGACCTCAACGCATTCTACAGTATTGTGCTTCACTGATAGTGGACGTGTCTTTAGCCTACGCGGCTTTGAAGTACCGATTGCCAGTCGCGGTGCCCGTGGTCGTCCATTGGTGAATTTAATTGGGTTAAATCCTGATGAAACCGTGACAACTATCTTGCCTATTCCAAAGATAGTAGAAGAGCTACCGGTAAAAGGTGACACATCATTAACAGATACCTTAATAGATGGTGATGATGAGTTATTAGAAGATAGCAATCAAGCAGAGCCACCTTTTGTATTCTTTGCAACTGCTAATGGTACAGTGAAACGGGTAGAGCTTAAGCAGTTTGCCAATATTCGATCAAACGGCTTGATTGCCGTTGGATTAGAAGAGGGCGATAAATTAGTCAGTGCTCGTATCACCAATGGTAGCCAAGAAGTGATGTTGTTTGCTTCCAGTGGCAAAGCCATTCGTTTTGATGAAAATGATGCTCGCGCGATGGGTCGTACTGCGAAAGGTGTCCGTGGTATGCGTCTGGCTGCTGATGAATTCATTAAGTCGTTAGTCGTTATCGAAGATGATGTCCGCGAAATCCTAATTGCTTGTGAAAAAGGCTTTGGTAAACGTACCTTTATCGATGAGTTCAATACCCAAAATCGTGGTGGTGGCGGTGTAATCGCGATTAAGACCAGTGAGCGTAATGGTGCGTTAGTACGAGCCACCAAGGTTGACTCTACCGATGATATTATTCTAATTTCTGATAAAGGGACGTTGGTGCGTACGCCAGTTGAGCATGTCGCTAGCTCTGGTCGTAATACGCAAGGTGTCACGCTGATTCGTCTGTCAAAAGATGAAAAACTGGTTGCCATGGCACGTGTTGAACACGAAGAAAGCGATGACGAGCTAGTTGATGCTATGAGAGAAGATGGCACGTTGCATGTAGAAGGCCAAGAGCAAATAGACATCGATGCGGCAACTGGCAACACCGCCACAACTGAAGTTGATGATGCTATCGATATTGCAAACAATGATGAGTTAGACGGCGAATAAATATCTCAGTAGTTAGCTTTGTGATATAGGGCATGTCATTAATTAGCACATTGATACATTTAGTGGTCTTAAAATGGTTAAATTTTGCCAAACATCGTCAGAAATCTTGTCAATATGTTCATATTTACGGCAATTTCTTTCTTGTTTGGCTGCAATTTTCCTCATTTTAAGCCTCACAATCTAAATGATGACACGCCCTAGTCTTATACGATTGTTCTAAAAAAAGCCTCTGACGTTATCGTCGGAGGTTTTTATTTTTTGATTCTCATTTTTCTCAATAATGTAAATAAGGTTCTATTTTTAAGGCTGTTGTTATGCTTACGACCAATCAAACTTTTCAGGGAACTGTCGCATCGGTATCATCGAGTTTTTTATTTTCGATGATGTTTGTATTTGGGCTGTTTATGTTGCCCTTAACGGGGACACAGGTAGCATCATGGCGTGTCCTTATGATGCTATTAAGTTTGGTAATATTGCTCAGTTTGACCAAGCAGTGGCAGCATGTCTTTGATTATATAAAAACGCTAAAGACAGTAAAGGAGTGGTTGATATTTATATTGCCCGCACCGATTTTGGGTGGACAGATTTGGTTGTTTATGTGGGCGCCCGTTAATGGGTTTGGTCTGGACGTTACGCTGGGTTATTTTTTATTGCCGCTTGTGATGATTGTGCTTGGTCGGTTTTTTTACCATGAGCATATGAGCGTCCTACAGTGGGCAGCCGCACTATTCGCAGCATTAGGCATCGGTTACGATATTTTTCAGTATGGTTCGGTATCTTGGGTGACGCTGTTTGTGTGCTTGGGATATCCACCTTATTATCTGTTGCGTCGTACACTTGCTGTGCCACCAGTGACGGGGCTGTTGTTTGATTTGACTCTGCTAATGCCAGTAGTGCTCATCATACTTTATGTGACTGGTGGTTTTGACGTTGCGGCACAAGAGATGAAGTTTTGGTATCTGTTGCCGCTGCTTGGTGCCTTTAGCGCGCTTGCGATGTCACTGACGATGATTGCGAGTAGTAAGCTGCCCGTGTCATTGTTTGGCGCGTTAAGCTATATAGAACCGATGCTGTTGTTTGTGTTATCCATTACGGTTCTGAGTCAAAACCTTGATGAAGGCGGCTCGCTCTTTATGTATGGCATGATTACGCTTGCGCTACTGGTCATGATGGTTGATAGTGCCACAGGCTATCTTGTTCGTCGTCGTAACGATCATCTTTATGGTTATAGAGAGCCACAAGTGGGCGGTTTCCCACCGCGACGCCATTTTATCAATCAGCGTATCGATGGCGTACTAAAAGCGCATCGTTTTCGCAAGATACGTCGTTACCAAAAAAAGATGAATAAGATACAGCAAAAAATTGAGCAACTTGATTTAAAATAAGCACTTAGAGTCATTAAACTTACTCAACGAAGAAGTTGATATACTAAATGAATGGCAGTATTGCTTATCTATTCTGACTTTGACATAATGCAGCCCATGATATAAGCACGACATATCAAAAGCGTTGATCTTGGATTGCGCGACGACCTTATATGCAAAAGCCTCAGACGTTCTCGTCTGAGGCTTTTGTTTTTTTTAAAATTGCCAAGGATGTGCCCCAATCTCTAAAGGCTGCTGTGATGCTGACTACTAACCAAACCTCGCAGGGTACGATCACTGCTGTGGCTGCAAATTTCTTATACTCTCTGCTGTTCTTATTCAGCTTGCTGCTGCAACCGTTATCAGGTACGCAGGTCGCTTCGTGGCGTGTGCTAACGATGTTTTTTAGTTTGGTGCTATTGGTAAGTATATTAAAACAATGGCAGCATATTTTTGACTATCTAAAAACATTAAAAAACGCCAAAGAGTGGTTTTTATTTATATTGCCCACCCCCATTTTGGGCGCACAAATCTGGATATTTATGTGGGCGCCAGTGAATGGTTTGGGGCTTGAAGTGACGTTGGGTTACTTTTTATATCCAATGATTATGATCGTCGTTGGTCGATTTTTTTATAATGAGGATATGAGCTTACTTCAGTGGGCTGCCATTGTATGTGCGGGTTTTGGTATCGCTTATGATATCTTTGAATATGGTGCTATCTCTTGGGCGACGTTGTTTGTCTGCTTGGGTTACCCGCCGTATTACCTACTGCGTCGCTATCTAGCCGTACCACCCATCACTGGTCTTATCTCAGATCTTGTGTTGTTATTGCCAGTCGTATTGGTTGCGCTGTATATGAATGGTGGCTTTGAAGTAGCGATAACTAACCACAAGCTTTGGTATCTGCTGCCGTTATTAGGCATTATCAGTACCGCTGCGATGTCACTGACGATGGTCGCCAGCCAAAAGCTACCTGTCTCGTTGTTTGGAACGTTGTGCTACCTTGAGCCGATATTTTTGTTCGTATTTTCGATTGCGATTTTGGATCGTAACTTACATGATGGTGGATCCATGCTGATGTACAGCATGATTTTTGTGGCATTGCTTATTATGATCGCTGATAGCGCGCTGGGTTATTTGGGACGCAAACGTGATGACCGCTTACATGGCTACAATGAGCCACAAGTGGGCAGTTTTCCACCACGCCGCCGCCTAGAAAATCGCCGTATTAAAGGCGTGTTGGCTGCGCATCGTTTTCGTAAGATTAAGAAGTATCAGCAAAAAATAGACAAAATGACGCGAAAAATAGAAGTGCTCCACGCCAAATAAGTAGGGGTTGTTGTAAAACCAAAGTTGACTTGGCAGGCATTATTTTTCGTAACTACTCTACACAGTTGTGGTGTCAAAGCCGCGTTAAGTACGCTATTATCAGTAGCAGCAGTATCACACTCGACCTAATTTGGCACATGATATCTAGGGCGTGTCCTCAAGCTGAACGAAAATACTTAAATGGGTCAAAAATGGCTAAGTCTTGCCAAACTGTGTCAAATAGCTGGTTAATATCTCGATATTATCTGTGCTAATTTCCTCGTTTGGCTGCAATTTATCTCATTTTTATCACCATGTTCAGAATGAGGACACACCTTAAAATAGTATAGCGGACTCACAATTACTTATTACTAGGATGGTTTATGTTACACCTTCATCATTTAGCAAACTCACGCTCGTTTCGCATTTTATGGTTATTAGAAGAGCTCAAAGCCGATTATCAACTGACGTGCTATGAGCGCAATAAAGCTTACCGCGCGCCTGAGAGTCTAAAAGCCATACATCCGATCGGTCATGCACCGATATTGGAAGTGGATGGTCGCCCGCTGATCGAGTCAGGGTTTATCATCGAATATCTGCTCAAGCATTATGATAAAGCCCATCAGTTTAAGCCTGCCGATGACAACGAAGCAGCGTGGGAAGCCTATACGTTTTGGTTGCATTTCGCTGAAGCGTCTGTGATGCCACCGCTCATCATGCGATTGGTGTTCACCAAAGTGGTTGAGCAATCGCCGATGTTGATTAAACCTGTTAGCAAGGGCATCAAAGCAAAAGTCGAAAAAAGTATGATTGCTAACAGCTTAAACAAAATACTCGACATGATGGAGCAGCATCTACAGGACAATCATTGGTTCGCTGGTGAAGATTTTAGCGCCGCCGACATTCAGATGCATCTGGCGGTAGTAGGTGCCAATGCTGGTCCGGGCTTAGATAAGAATAAATATACCAATATTTTAAATTGGTTAAAACGCTGTGAAGAACGTGATGCCTTTAAGAGTGCAGAAGAAAAGGGCGGTCGTCTTAAGTTCTAGTTGCTGGCGTTTACACACGTATAAGCGCTTGATTTAATATTTTGATAAAAGGTTTTGTTTATGCATAGACAAAACCTTTTTAGGATAAAGTAATGTCTGATCTGAATAAATCTGAAAACAAAAACATCGATACCGATGTCAATACTAACCCATCGCTTGCTCGTCAAGAAATCAATAGCCAGCAGGTGTCTATCAAAGCATGGTCACAAAAACTGCTGGTCGTGCTGCTATGTGTAGCGAGCTTTTATGGTGGTTGGAAGTCTTATGAGTCCAATATGGTCAATGAGTGTACTGCCAATGGTGGACAGATGGTAGCAGGCGACCGAACCATGATATGCCAACTATCATAAGCCGTATCATTCATTAATAGTTTTGTACTATGAGTGCTAAATCATGCTCAAACTGACTTTTTTAGGTACTTCAGCAGGGGTGCCAACCAAACAGCGCAATGTCACTGCCTTAGCGATCGAATGCTTGAATCCTTATTCATCGAGTGCTAGTCAGCAGCCTAAAAAATCGCGTCCGTGGCTATTGATTGATTGCGGTGAAGGTACGCAGCAGCAATTGCTGCACACCAAGCTCTCCTTACATCAATTAACTGCCATTTGTATTACCCATGTGCATGGCGATCATTGCTATGGTTTGCCAGGATTGCTGGCGAGTGCGGCTATG
The DNA here is from genome assembly GCF_904846665.1 of Psychrobacter sp. Pi2-51. Taxonomy (NCBI): domain Bacteria; kingdom Pseudomonadati; phylum Pseudomonadota; class Gammaproteobacteria; order Moraxellales; family Moraxellaceae; genus Psychrobacter; species Psychrobacter sp. Pi2-51. The sequence goes on along the minus strand of NZ_CAJHBP010000005.1, from coordinate 127,030 downwards.
TCTGGACGCCGCGAACCGTTGATGCTTATCGCACCAAAAGCCATCGCTACATTGCTTGAAGCTATTACCGCCCCCACAGAGTTGTATTTGCCCTTTGCCATCAATTTTATGGCGATTGAAGAGTTATTGTCTCCAGATAGTGGGAGTAACAGTCAGGTAAGTATCAGTTTAGACAGCCAGCATCAGCTTGATATTGATATCACACTGCTATCACATCGCGTCGCCTCTCATGGTTTTGGTATCACTCAGACTATCAGCCAGCGCACGCTTAATGCGGACAAGTTGACCGCAGCAGGTATTCCAGCAAGTGCGCTGTGGGGCAAACTGCAGCAAGGTACAGATGTCATGACCGAAGACGGTCGTGAGCTGCGCTCAGCAGATTATGTCAATAATGACGTTAAGCGCACACGGGTAGTGGTAGCAGGGGATAACGATACGCCAGCTTGTCTCACCCCTGCGTTGGTCGACACTGATTTGCTGGTGCATGAAGCCACTTATACTCATGAGGTGTTGACTAAGATTCAAGCCAAAAATCCAGACTTTGACCCCATGCATAGTAGTGCGCAATTGGTGGGCAAATTTGCTCAAGATATCGGGCTTAAGAATTTGATTTTGACCCATTTTAGCGCGCGTTATCAAAGCTTTGATAACCCAGCTAGCAGTACGGCAAACATGGGGCATATTCGCTTAGATGCAGAAAGTGTTTACAAAGGTAATCTCTGGTTGGCAGTAGATTTTGACCAATATATGGTCGATGGTGCTGCTGATTTAGCAAGCAACCAAGAAGAGGATAACCGCGTGCAGTATCTAGGCTCTGCACGCAGCAATGAGACATGATTTATAGCTCTTTATTTGCCAATTGACTATCTGCAAGTGCTAATTGCGTTATACCGCTCCAGTATCGACTGAACTGGTAAGCAACCCGTCCTGAGCGACCACCACGTTCAGAGGCCCAACGTAGCGCATCCTTTTTGATCTTGTCAGGCATATTCTGACTTTCCAAAACGGTCTTAGCATCACTATCCATATCAGCTGAGATTTTCTGCTGTTCTAAATTTAGGTAATGCTGAACGATATGCAGGTAAGTCTGCTGATCCATGGGGTGGAAAGTGAGTGATAAGCCAAATCGATCCGATAACGACACGGTCTCATCAATGGCTTCATAGGGGTTGACTTCATCCGTCTGCCCATTGTAAATATCAATATTGTCTTTCATCATTTGCGGTAGCAAGCGACGGCGATTACTGGTGGCATAGACCAGTAGCTTGTCTTGCTCAGAGTCGAGCGAGCCATCAAGCACGCTCTTTAGCGTACGATAGCTTTCATCTTGACCGTCAAACGCGAGGTCATCACAGTATACGATGTAGCGGCAATCACAATCTGCTGGTAGGGCGTTAATGGCAGCGCGAATCTTATCTAATATTTGCAGATCATCGCGAGCAACTTCAATAATACGCAAGCCTTCACTATGATGGGCTTGAAGCAAGGCGCGAATCAATGATGATTTACCTGCACCGCGTGTGCCTGTCATCAGCACGTGATTGGCAGGATAACCTTTAATAAACTGACGGGTGTTCTGTACCAGTTTAGACTTTTGCGTATCGATACCATGCAAGTCATCTAAGCTTAAAAACAGGTTGACCGACAAAGGCTCTAAATTACCAGTGCGTCCACCAACCCAGCGATAAGCAAGCTGGCTCGGATCGATTTCAATAGTTGGTGTAACCCGCTCTTGTAAGTACTGACTGAGTAAATCTAGTAAAGGTTGAGGTAGGGCATAAGTAGGCTGATTAGAGGGCGAGGTTGGGATGATTGGTTGTGACATAGTGGCTCTAGTAATTAAGGTTGTCTTTAATACCATACCCAAAAATATCATTAACGTAGCTAAAGTTTCGGTGCCTACTGAGCGTAGTACTGGTAAAAATTATTCGCGTTATTATTATTTTTGGAAATGATACGAACAGGCAGGCAGTAATCTCACCCTATTATGAGAAAAACACCATGGAAAATAGTGCCAGTAATCTGTCTATTAAGCAAGCGTTACAGGCGCAATCTCAGCAGCTATTACCCATTATTACGCAATCACTGACCACACTGCATTTTAGCGAAGTCGTTCACCAGCGTATTACTCAGCAAAATCATGAGCATACGCAAAATATTGAAAATACTTATTATCAATGCTTAACGCGTGCCCAACATCCGCAGTTTGGTCATGTCATGATTAAATGGCAGTTGAGTGCCGACGCTTATCCTATCGCTTTCGATTTAACTCACGAAGTAGATGTTTTAGCTGCTATAAATGCTTTATCAAGAATCGAAGATAATGCTATCTCACCGCCGCTATTGGCGCATCATTGTGTAAACGTTCAAATACTAGAGCAGCCTCATTACTTAACGATAGTTGTCATGCCTTATTACTCTAATGGTAGCTTGGCAGGGCAGTTGAGTGATCGAAATCAGTATTCATTGACGGTGCAACAAAAGCATCATTTCATCGCTCAATCGGCATATTTGATAGCCAACTTGCATCAGGCCGGCTGGCTACATAATGATATGAAGCCCAGTAATATTTTGCTAGATGGTTTGTTGCCAAATAGTGCGGATAATAGCAGTGTAATGCCTGATTTATTGTTGACCGATTTTGCCTTAGCGCAGCGCTGCAACGCAATAAGTGTGGAAAATCCTGCTGGCACGCCAGCGTATCTCGCACCTGAGCGTTGGCAAGGGCAGGGCGCAACGTTGCAGAGCGATATTTATGCATTTGGCATAATGGTGGTTGAGATCTTAATAGGCGTGCGACCCTTTAAGATAAATAAACAAAGTAGCGATCCAATGATTGACTGGGCGACGCAACATTGTCAACAGCCTATGCCAGCTTTGCCACTAGAATATAGTCGCTATCAATGTATTGTAGATAAAGCATTGGCGAAACGCGTGGAGAAAAGATATCGGAGTATGGATGAGGTGTTGGAGGGTTTAGAGCGTTTGTGATAATAGATAGCCAAACTCCAGACACAAAAAAACCTGCTAAAAAGCAGGTTTTGATATTTGGTCTAAGATGTACTATCCGAAAATGGTGGGGCTGGAGAGACTCGAACTCTCACACCTTGCGGCGCCAGAACCTAAATCTGGTGCGTCTACCAATTCCGCCACAGCCCCATTTTCGTTACTCTATCATTATTAGCGTTTAAACTCAAACACAACATAGATAGTTAACTGATTCGGTAGTGCGTCTCAGTGGTTGGCTATTATATAGAGTTTGAATGGTTTGACAAGCCCTTTTTGCAATTATTTTGAATTATTTAACGATTATTTCTGATTTCTATGATAAATAATTGATTTTACTGGAATTATTAATTCAATAATTTTGCGCTTTTATTACTCTTTGGTCTGCGTTTCTGCTGCTGACATATCTAACTGCTGTAATTTACGGGTGAGCGTATTACGTCCCCAGCCGAGTAAGTTGGCAGCCGCTATCTTTTTGCCACCGCTATGATTGAGTGCCGCTGTAAGTAACACTCGTTCGAACTCAGGCGTTGCCGTTTGCAAAATGTCAGTTTCACCTGTTTGTAACGCTTGCTTGGCCCACTCTGCCAATGCCTGCTGCCAACTTGGATTTTTAGCGATGTTTTGAGTTTGGATGTTTAAATTATTGCTATCTATATTGGGGTTATGTGAGCTATCACCGTTGTGCTGCTGGTTGTACTGATCAAATTCAGACGAGGACGACGTTTGTTGTGGCTGCAACTCTGTGTTTGCTGGCATCGCTTCAAGCAGCTCTGGCGGCAAGTCATCAACCATGACTGTATCTCCGGTTGCCATGACCGTTAGCCATAGGCAGACGTTCTCAAGTTGCCGCACATTACCGCGCCAGTCAAAGGCTTGCATAATCTGTAGCGCCGCAGGCTGTAGCTGTTTTAAGGCGGTGTTCATTTGCTTAGCAGCTCGTTGCATAAAATAACTGGTTAAAGCAGGAATATCTTCGCGGCGCGTCCGTAGTGGTGGCAGCGGTAGGCGAATGACATTGAGACGATAAAATAAATCCTCACGGAACCGACCTAGTTTGACCAGTTCTTCCAAGTTTTGATGGGTGGCAGCAATGATGCGCACGTCCACTTTGACCGGTTGCTGTCCGCCCACACGGAAAAATTCACCGTTTGCCAGTACCCGTAGCAGCCGCGTTTGGGTGCTGAACGGCATGTCACCGATTTCATCCAAAAATAACGTACCGCCATCAGCTTGCTCAAAACGACCTTGCCGTGTCGTCGTTGCGCCAGTGAACGCACCTTTTTCGTGACCGAATAACTCCGATTCAATCAAATCATGCGGAATCGCGGCCATATTGAGGGCAATGAATGATTGCTGATGACGCGGTGAATGCTGATGCAGGGCACTCGCGACCAGCTCTTTCCCTGTACCTGATTCACCGGTAATCAAAACGGTAATGGGTGAGTGCGCCAATCGCCCAATCGCACGAAACACTGTTTGCATCGCTTGTGACTGACCAATGATACCGCTGGGGTTGTCATTGGATTGTGTATCAGTTTTGATCTCAGCTTTATTTTTAGTCGTCTTATGGGCTTTGGTGGCTGTCTTATTGTTATGAGTGGCTTTATTTTTACTAGTGGACTTTGTATCTGTCTCAGGCGATTTATTTGCAGTTGTTTTGACATCCGACTCATTTGGTTGATCTGCTTTCGCCATGTCTGGTTGAAAATTAATCGCTTTATAAATCGTAGCGACTGCATCATCTAAGTCAAACGGTTTCGGCAGATATTCAAATGCTCCTGTCTGATAACTATTGATGGCAGAGGTCAAGTCTGAATGCGCTGTCATGATGACAATCGGCAACGCAGGGAAGTGCTTATGCACCCAGTCGCTAAAAGACAAGCCGTCCATCATAGGCATCCGAATATCGGTCAATATCACATCCGGTAGCTGCGTGGCTGACTCGCGCTGCTGCAAGATATCATTGAGGCGTGTCCATGCTGCTTGTGCTTGGGTAAAGCTGATGACCGTCAACCCAGCATCTTCAAAAGTATCCGCCAACACCAAGCGCAGCGCTGCATCGTCATCGATGAGCCATAAGGTCGCAGGGTTGTCAGCAGGCGCATTATTGACCGTTACTTTCATAGTTTGGTTATTAAGTGTTTGATTGTTAAGTGCTTGGTTATTAAGCGTTTGGCTGTCAGATATTTGATTACCAGACGTTTTATCATTCGAGCCTTGATTGTCGCTGTTAGATTTAAGGTTGTCGTTATATGCAGTCATGTATCAGGCCTAATGAGCAAGTGATTCAGGGTTGTTGTTTGATAGGTTCAGCCATGATTTTTACGCATCGGTTGCGGGCTGTTTAAAGGGTAAGTACAGCGTAAAACGAGTCTGACTGTTATTGTAATTATAACTGGGATTAGAATTTGGGTTAGCGCTTTGTGCTTTATTTGAGCTGACGTCAATCATACCATGATGGCAGCTGATAATATCTTGCACAATCGATAAGCCAAGACCAGTACCAGCGGCACGACTGGTCACCATCGGGAAAAATATCTGCCCAATCAGCGCTGCATCTATCCCTGAGCCGTTATCCGTAATGCTAACTTGCAAAGCTTGTTTGTGCTGTTGGCTGCCAATCGTATGTTGGAAGGCAACGCGCGTTTGAATATGCAGTTTTGGTTGATAGGTTTTCTCAACCTCAAGATTACTATGCAAAATATCTGAAGGTAATTGATCAGCTTTGGCTGGCGCGTTTTGTTGAAGTGTCTGCTCAAACTCAGTCATTGATTCACAGGCATTGTTAATTAGGTTTAAAAACACTTGAATCAATTGATCTTTATCAGCGCATAACTCGGGTAACGACAAATCATAATCACGTTGCAGTGTAACTTGGGGGTACTGATTGAGCACTAAGGTTAAAACATGCTCAAGTGGCTCATGAATGTTAAGCATTTGCCAGTTTGGTAGCTGATTGGAGCCAAGAAACTGTCCGATAAGATGGGTTAAGCGATCGGTCTCTGAGATGATGATATCAGTATAGCTGCGAAGCTTCTGCGCTGTTTTTTGCAACTGTTTATCGCTATTCGGAGCTGAACTTGCGCCAGAATTTATATCGCTAATAGCAGAAGATGGAGGGTTATGTAAAGCAGTCGCCTCGCTGAATTTGATAAATTGTCGCTGTAATAATTGTGCCGCGCCGCGAATACCAGCCAATGGGTTTTTGATTTCATGGGCAACCGAACGTAGCATATGACGGGCAACATTATATTGCTGCTGTTGACGTTGCTCTTCTGAGATACGGCTTTGACGGTCTTTACCCCACATCTCAATGATAAAGTAAGGTTGCTGCTCATAGATGACAGGCGTCACGCTATAGTCGACTGAGAGCGGTAAGTTGCCATTGAGTGGGGTTTTGATGATGTGATCATGATCGATAAAGGGTTGTTGATATTGCTTTGCTTGATGAAATCGCTCGGTCAAGGCGCAGTGATTATCTAGCTTGTTATGTTCGTTGTTATTGTTGTCGTTATCCAGAGTCTGAGCAGCGCGCTCATCGAGCTTTAATTCATCGGTTGCGAGAAGGGTCAATATTGACTGATTGAGCAAGCGTTCACTGCTGATGGCTAGTAATTGTTCAGCTTGGGCATTTAGCCACGTAATGACTAGCTCGTCATTGACCCACAAGATAGCGGTGAATAAATGCTGTGATATAAAGGCTAAGTCAGGAGTCGGTTTGGCGGTTGTAAAATCAGCTGTCATTGTCAGTGCCTAATAAAGAATAATACTGAACGTAATATTTAACCATAAATCAATACACTAGCGCGGCAAAACTGGTGATTATCATAAAAAAAACGTACAATGCGCTCAGCCAATTTATCTCTAGCAAGGTCAGCCATGCCCAAAACTTCTATCGAGTCTATTAATACGACAATCGTAACATCCTCGTCAGCGTCTATTGCCCCAAAAGACACTGCCACCCTCTTTAATCCTGCCAAGCCGACAGCAACGCCTGCGCAAAGCTCGACGGATAGTAGTGAACCTTATCATCATAAAGCCAATCACAATCAAAACCGTAGCATTGAGCAAAGCAGTAATGTTACGACAGCCAATGCGACTGCCACGATGCCTGTTAGTGCCGCGCCAAAGATTGGTTTTGTATCACTAGGTTGCCCAAAGGCACTAGTGGATAGTGAGCGTATTATTACAGAATTGAGCCGTGATGGGTATCAAGTTGCCAGTGATTACGAAGGTGCCGATCTCGTCGTGGTCAATACCTGCGGCTTTATTGAATCTGCAGTGCAAGAATCATTGGACGCCATCGGTGAAGCCATTAGCAAAAACGGTAAAGTGATCGTCACTGGTTGCTTGGGTAAAGAAGCGGACAAAATCCGTGCCATGCACCCAGCCGTGCTAGCCGTGACCGGTGCGCATGCGTATGACGAGGTGATTACGGCAGTGGCGCAGCATGTACCCAAGCCGAACCGCAGTTTGGACGCAAACTATGACCCAAAGATAAATTTAATCAATGAAGCGGGGATTAAATTAACCCCAAGCCATTATGCTTATCTAAAAATATCGGAAGGCTGTAACCATCGTTGTACTTTCTGCATTATTCCAAGCTTGCGCGGAGATTTGGTCTCGCGCCCGATTGATAATGTCATGAATGAAGCCATGGCGCTAAAAAACGCTGGCGTGAAAGAGTTGCTAATTATTTCGCAAGATACCTCTGCTTATGGGCTGGACTTGAAGTATAGAACCAGTTTTTGGAATGGCATGCCGCTCAAGTCGAAGTTTTATGACTTATGCCAAGCATTGAACGATTTAGGTATTTGGGTGCGTCTGCATTATGTCTACCCATATCCGCATGTAGACAAAGTCGTTGAGTTGATGGGCGAGAAGAAATTATTGCCTTATCTTGATATTCCATTTCAGCATGCCAGCCGTCGCATCCTAAAGGCAATGAAGCGTCCAGCGCACAGCGAAAACACCTTGGCGCGTATCAAAGCGTGGCGCGAGATTTGTCCAGACATCGTTATTCGTTCAACGTTTGTCGTTGGTTTCCCTGGTGAGACGGAAGAAGATTTCCAATGCTTGCTTGATTGGTTGGTCGAAGCTCGCCTTGATCGCGTCGGCGCCTTTACCTATTCAGAAGTCGAAGGCGCAGTGGCTAATGATTTGCCAGATCACGTTCCTGAAGAGGTGAAGCAAGAGCGATATGAGCGTTTCATGGCGCTACAGCAAGACATCTCAGCACAGAAGCTGCAAGAAAAAATCGGCAAAACCTTGACGGTATTGGTCGATGAGATTGATAGTATCGAGGGCATTGCGATTTGCCGCAGCTATGCTGACGCCCCTGAGATTGACGGTCATGTCTATGTTGATGATATCAATGCGCAAGTCAAAGTCGGGCAATTCCTCACGGTCACGATTGATGATGCTAGCGAATACGATTTGTTTGCCAGTTACCAAGGTTAGATGACTGCTATTTAAATGACCGCTACAAAGGTTAAATGACTACGATAATATGTGAGCAAAAATTGCCCAATGATAGGCAGTTTTTGCTACAATTAGCGCAATTTAGCCTTTTTACACGCCTACCATCAAGTATGGCGGTATAAGCGAGTTTAAAGGTTAACTGTATTTGTGTTTTACCGATAATTTTAATTATAATTTAACGAAATAAGGTGACCTCATGTCTGACAAAAACCCGCGTTACTCTCGTATCTTGCTGAAACTCTCTGGTGAAGCCTTAGCCGGTAGCAAAGACATGGGTATTGATACCGAAGTGCTTGATAAGATGAGCTTGTCTATCGCGCATTTGCGAGGGCTTGGGGTACAAGTTGGTATCGTGGTCGGCGGTGGTAACTTATATCGCGGTGCTCAGTTACAAAAAGAAGGTTTGGTTGGTCGCGTCACCGGTGATCAGATGGGTATGCTAGCAACGGTCATGAACGGTCTGGCGATGCGTGATGCCCTTGAGCGTCGCAATATCAAAACGCGTTTGATGTCAGCTTTACCTATTGGCGAAGTGACCGAAAGCTATAGCAGTCGCAACGCCATTCGCTACCTAAAAAATGGCGAAGTATGTATCTTTGTCGCAGGTACGGGCAATCCTTTCTTTACTACTGATACGGCTGCTTGTCTACGTGGTATTGAAATCGAAGCGGGCTTGATTCTAAAAGCCACCAAAGTAGACGGGGTTTATGACAAAGACCCAAGCTTACATGACGACGCAGTGAAATATGACGGTTTGACTTTTGATGAAGTATTAGAACAAAAGCTTGGCGTTATGGATTTAACCGCGATTGCTTTATGCCGCGAGCACAACGTGCCGCTACAAGTGTTCGATATGACCAAACCTAATGCTTTATTGAATGTCATCATGGGCGAAAATGAAGGCACACGAGTTTTTCATTAATTCATAATGATACAGCGGTCATTAGCACTATCATAGCCATGGCAATAAGTAGCTCACTGGTTTAACAGTTAATACCTTAATAATTAACAACAATGAATGATTTGTCGATAGCGATAAATAAGGATACATGATGATCAAAGAGATTAAGCAAGACGGCGAAGCACGCATGCAAAAGACATTGGAAGCGCTTGAGAGCACTTTTAGTAAAGTTCGTACGGGTCGTGCGCATCCAGGTATGTTGTCAGGTGTGATGGTCAGCTACTACGGTTCTGATACAGCACTTAATCAGGTAGCCAGTGTGAATGTTGAAGACTCACGTACGTTACTTGTTCAACCGTTTGACCGTACCATGGTACAAGCGATTGATAAGGCCATTCGTGAAGCAGATCTGGGTCTGAACCCAATGACCGCTGATGTGATTCGTGTGCCGATGCCAGCATTGACCGAAGAAACGCGCCGTGACATGCAAAAGCTTGCGCGTGGAGAAGCAGAGAACAGCCGAGTCTCTATCCGTAATATCCGCCGCGATATGATGAATGACATCAAAGAGCTGGCCAAAGAAAAAGAAATCTCAGAAGATGACGAGCGCCGCGCCAGTGATGATATTCAAAAAATCACTGACAAATATATCGAAACTATCGATAAAAGTCTGACCAAAAAAGAAAGCGATTTGATGGACGTTTAAGCACTGTCTTTGATTTGTTTTTTATCAATAAAAAATAAATCAAGCGCTTAAAAATTAAGTTTTTTAATGCAGACAATATCATAATAATAGACAGCTAATGGTCAATCACTATTGGCTGTCTATTGCTATATGGATTGTGATGACATAAGCACAGAGTTTTATAACGTTTCTTTAATAGCTCGCAAATAGGCCTTAACAGTTTACAAAAATGGTTTTCCAATCCTCATTAGCTCTAGACTGGTTTATGATAAGTTTATGAATCTGAAGCATGACGCTTTTTTAATGCGATAGAGCGCGTTATGATTGTTTTACCTCAATACATTATTTTACCTCAACAATAAGTCGTATCGCCCATGTCTACTCCCACCGTTTTGGCTCCTGTACTCATTCCTCGTCATATCGCCATTATCATGGATGGTAATAATCGCTATGGTACAGCCAATGCGCTCGGCAAAGGCCAAGGCCATGTGGCGGGCAAAGATGCGCTAGATCCTATCGTGGAGTATTGTGTCGACGCGGGTATCGAAGTATTAACAGTATTTGCTTTTTCCAGTGAAAACTGGCAACGTCCCCCTAGCGAGGTGGCGCTATTGATGCAGCTGCTAACATCGACCATTCATGAGCAGATGCCGCGTATGAATGAGTACTGTATTCGCTTGCGTTTCATCGGTGATCGTAGCCAGCTTAGTCATGATTTACAGACATTGATGGCAGATGCAGAAGCAGAAACGGCTCATTTTGAAGCCATGACATTGGTTATTGCCATTAGTTATGGGGGGCAGTGGGACATCGCCAACGCCGCAAAACAGCTGGCACAGCAGGTAGAAGCCGGTGAGTTGCGCGCTGCAGAAATTGATAAAGAAATGCTTGGTAACTATGTGCAATTAGCCGATGCGCCTGCAGTTGATATGTTGGTGCGGACGGGCGGTGAGTACCGAATTTCTAACTTTTTATTGTGGCAATCAGCTTATGCTGAGCTGTTCTTTACCCAGACATTATGGCCGAACTTTACTGCCGATGAGTTGGCAACGATGGTCACAGAGTTCGCACAGCGTCAACGCCGTTTTGGCAAAACCAGCGAGCAGATAGTGAAAGAGCAGCAGCGCTAAAGCCACTGATTTAGTCAGGATTGAGTGGTTCATGATGACGTGATTCATTATTAAATTTGTAGCATATTCGCTGGCATTTATTGACGAAACACAGTCACTGTTTTAAAACGTACGTGTTCGAAAAATCTATCAAGCCATTAATATTACTTGCTTGTGCAGTCACAAACCGCTTTAATTGGTCTCAATCACCATTAGTAGGCTATTGTAGATTAGCTACTATATAAAGCACTTTTTGACCAGACATTTTTCATTATTATAAGGTTCGACAAGTATGTGGCAACGAATTAAAACGGCAATTGTTCTCGTTATTATCGTTGGTATTGCAATGTTTGCGAGCCAAACCCCTATCTTGTTTGCCCCATTATTGGCCATTGGCGTGATTATCGCGGCGCATGAATGGACAAAGCTGATGCCAAAGTGGCGCCAGCCTGCGGTGTTTGTGGTATTGGTATTGGTACTGACTTTAGTTTCGCTGATGTTCAAAGTGACTTGGCTATTTTGGTGGGTGGCTTCACTCGCTATATGGTTGATGGCGCTATCTTGGGTCAGGGTATTCCCGACGCACACCAATTGGTACGGAAAGAAACTAGCGTTGATGGGTGCAGTTATATTGACTGCATCGATTACGGCGATGTTTTATTTGTGGCAGCTGTCAGCATGGTGGCTACTCTACGTATTCTTATTGGTTTGGTGTGCGGACAGTGGTGCTTATTTTGTAGGTCGCAAGCTCGGTCGCCGCAAAATGGCACCGAATGTCTCACCTAACAAGAGCATGGAAGGGTTGGCTGGCGGTCTTGTGACTGGTCTGCTAGTTGTGGTTGCTATTAGTGTCTTCAAACTACAATTAACTGGTGTACCGTTAATCGCATTTGTGTCGCTATCAGCCATCACTATTCTTGCCTCTGTACTCGGTGATTTGTTTGAATCGATGCTCAAGCGCCGCGCTGATGTGAAAGACTCAGGAACGATTTTACCGGGGCATGGCGGGATACTTGACCGTATTGATTCGCTACTGTCTGCCACGCCAATATTTGCGCTTGGCTTTTGGGCGATACAGCAGCTGGGCCTCATCGTCGTTTAAGGGACTGATGCAGGCTCATTGATTTGCTGAGTCTGATTTGGCGACTGGTTTTTGCCAACATCTTAGTTTTATCTATTATAATAAAGCATCGATATAGGGTCTGTTGAACATTCAAATGTGGTACTGGCAGTGGCTATTTTTTAGACAATACGCAGTGAAATTTTTGACGCCTAGTCGTTCTAGGTTAGACAATTTCGCCATGTATTGGCAAAAAATAGCCCTGCCCTGAAAGGCTGATACTAAAATCACCCCAAACGTTGTTGTAAACCTAACTAAGGTCTCGACATTATCGTCGGTTTACGCCTAGTCTGGGGCGATTTCAGCGATCAGCAGTCCTAATATTTGAATGTTCAACAGACCTTAATCTAGCATCGATGCTTTGCTGTTATTCATACCTTATTAACTCTCCTGATTTTTTATTTAAATTTTAATAGTAACAATATTGTGGGCACCGATGGTTATGACGCAACGCATCGCCGTACTAGGCGCAACAGGCTCGATTGGCGATAGCACGCTAGCAATTTTGGCGGCGCAACCGCTCAATTACCAAGTCTATGCGCTATCAGGCTACCACCGCTTAGACAAATTGTTTGCGCTTTGCCAGCAGTTTTTACCCAAGCGCGTCAGCGTACCGACAGCCGCAGTCGACGACTTTTCTGAGCGTCTTAGCGCGGCAGGTCTTGATATCGATGTGGTAGGCGGGGCAGCAGGGCTGGTCGATATTGCTACCGATACGCAAACTGATACCGTTGTCGCTGCTATTGTTGGCGCCGCTGGTCTGCCTTCTACTTTGGCAGCCGCACGGGCAGGCAAGCGTATTTTATTGGCCAATAAAGAAGCGTTGGTAATGGCAGGTCAGGTAATGATAAATGCCGTTAAAACGAACAATGCCACCTTGCTGCCGCTCGATTCTGAACACAATGCAATTTTTCAGTGTCTGCCACTCGCTATTCAACAAGACAACATCCAAATTCATCAGCCAAACCATGGTGTCCTTAAGCTATGGTTAACCGCATCTGGTGGGCCATTTTTGCAGCAGTCATTTGCTCAGATGCAGCAAGCGAGCGTCGCTGAAGCCGTTAAACACCCAAACTGGTCGATGGGGCAAAAGATATCGGTCGATTCTGCAACGATGATGAACAAGGGACTTGAGTTGATTGAGGCTTGTCATTTATTTGATTTGCCTGAAGATAAGATAAATGTGGTCATTCATCCACAAAGTATCATCCACTCAATGGTAGAATATAGCGATGGCAGCTTTTTAGCGCAGCTCGGCAGCCCAGACATGAAAACTCCGATTGCTCATGCGCTCAGTTACCCTGATCGTATAGAAAGCGGCTCGCAGCCTTTAGACTTGTTTGCGCTAAGTGCTCTAGAATTTATTCAGCCTGATTTGCAGAAGTTTGCGTGTCTGCGTCTTGCCCGTCAAGCCATGCAAGCAGGCACACAGGCAACGATTGTGCTTAACGCTGCTAATGAAATTGCCGTTGCTGCATTTTTGAACGGTCAGATTCGTTTGACGGATATTGCTGATATTAATGAGCAAGCCTTAAATGACATACAGGTACCACCATTAAACGACACGGCTGACATAGAAGATATATTAACAATTGATAAGATAGCGCGCCATCTTACTGACAAACTTGTGGCAAAGTTGGCATAATCATAGCAAGAGTTTCTTAGTTTAAAAGTGATATTAATAGAACATGCTAAGAGAAAATACTGAGAAAAGATCATGACGTTTTTATTAACGCTCCTTGCGGCAATATTTGTCTTAGGTCCGCTTATTGCCTTACATGAATGGGGGCACTACATTGTAGCGCGACTCTGCGGCGTTAAAGTATTGACCTATTCTATCGGTTTTGGTCCCAAACTCTTTGGCTGGACGAGCAAAAAGAGCGGCATTGATTATCGTATCTCAGCGCTGCCGCTGGGTGGTTATGTCAAGATGCTGGATGAGCGTGAAGGCGAGGTAGCCAAAGATGAGCTACATTTGGCCTTTAATCGTCAGCATCCGCTAAAAAAGATTGCCATCGTTGCCGCTGGCCCTATCATGAACTTTGTTATCGCGATTGCGTTGTTTTGGGTGTTATTTATGACGCCATCAGAGCAGTTGGCGACGAAGATTGGGCAAGTACTACCTGATACACCAGCGGCTATAGCACAGCTGCCCGTTGGTGATCAAATCGTTGCGATTGATGGTTATGAGGTGCAAACGTGGGAAGGTATTAATTATCGCCTTGCTGGACGGATGGGCGAGACTGACAACGTCAGTATTACCTTGCAATCAGAGTCACAGGCTTCCAATGCAACGAAGACTTATCAAGCACCCGTTAAAACATTTATGCAAGGCACATCGCAAGGTAAAGACGCGCTAACGAGCTTTGGCATGCTACCATGGCAGCCAGATATTGAACCTATCGTTGGTGATTTGAGTGCTGATGGTGCTGCCAGTCGGCAGGGGTTAAAAGTCGGCGATCGCATCACAGCTATCAATGATACAGAAATCAAAGATTGGATTAGTGCTACCCGTATCATCCGCGATAATCCTGAAACGCTGCTTAATTTTATGGTTTTACGTGACGGAAAATCCGTTCAATTACAGATTATGCCGCAAGGTAAAAAAGACAATCTAGGTAATGACTTTGGACAAATTGGTGCTATGGTAGCGCAGTCTGAGATTGTCATTCCCGATGCTTATAAAGCCACCGTCGTGTATGGTCCTGGTGAGTCATTGGTTAAGTCATTTGAAAAGACAGAACAGTTGGCGGTGATGACGGTCAGCTCAATGGGCAAAATGCTCTCAGGTATGATTGGTCTGGACAATTTATCAGGGCCTATTACGATTGCTAAAGTCGCCAAACAAAGCTTTGATATCAGTTGGCAGATGGTATTGTCCACCGCTGCTTTGATTAGCCTGAGCCTCGCCGTACTCAATCTTTTACCGATTCCAGTGTTAGATGGTGGTCATATTGTGTATTATCTCATAGAGCTGATACGCGGTAAGCCTCTCTCGGAAGGAATACAAATGGCAGGGCTAAATATCGGCTTACTCTTGCTGGCAGGTTTCATGGTGTTAGCAATTGGTAATGATATCAGTCGGCTGTTTTGATAGACTACAGAGCAGTCTAAAGGGTAAGCCGCGATACACTAATGGTTTTGCGCGTATCGTGCGCTGATTATTGGTAGGCGTGCTGCGCTCTTTTGTATCGCTGTCTCTGTACTAATCGTAATTTTTAGTTTATTTTATGATGCGTTTTATATAAAGTGTCCTGAGTCTCCCGCGAGTGAGCGAATGATTTCACTCGGATTGGGCTAGACAACATGTGCTTTTTAACTTAACTTCAGCAAGTTTTTTATTGACGGATAGTGTTTATGCGTACGCCTTTATTTATGAGCGCGGCAGGGTTGCCGTTAGTTGTAGCGATGATGAGTATGCCTGTACAGGCGGCAGAATTTGTGGTCACTGACATCGGTTTCAATGGTTTACAACGCCTAACTCCTGATAGTCTCTATCCGGTTTTACCTATTTCGGTAGGCGACACGGCGAATGATAGTAGTCTGGCAGCCAGTATTAAGGCGCTATATGCGACTGATAACTTTGCCGACATCCAAAGCCGTGTCGAAGGCGGTCAGCTACGATTTGATGTCGTTGAGCGTCCAATTATTGCTGAGGTCAGTTTCGAAGGTAATAAGCTCATTCCAAAAGAAGGTCTAGAGCAAGGACTTGGCAACGCTGGTCTGTCAGTCGGTAGTGTACTTAAGCAATCGACATTGCAGGGCGTCGCCAATGAACTACAGCAGCAATATATTAGCCAAGGTTATTACAATAGTAATATCGAAGTTGATCAAACGCTACTGGATGGCAACCGTGTCAAGCTTGATGTGCGCTTCATCGAAGGTAAGCCTGCTAAAGTGGTTGATATCAATGTTATTGGTAACACACATTTTAGTGACGAAGAGATTAAAGACGTTTTCGCTGTCAAAGAGTCGTCATGGACACGTTTGCTGTCTAAGTCTGATCGCTACGCAAAAGAAAAGCTGGCTGCCAGTTTAGAGAATTTGAAAGCGCTGTATCAGAACGATGGTTATGTGCGTTTTAACGTGGATAATGCGGTACTCAATATCAGTGAAGACAAACGCAGCGTCTTTATTGAAGTCAGCTTGAGTGAAGGCGAGCAATATCAATTTGGGGAAGTGAATTTCTTAGGTAAGCCGACATTTGAGACCAATGAGCTTAAAGAATTGGTTACTTTTGAGCAAAATGAAAAGTATTCACAAGCCAAGCTTGATGCCACGACTGCTTCTCTAAAGAGCCGTTATGGGAATGAAGGTTATTATTTAGCACAAATTCGACCAGTACCGCGTATTAATGACGAAACTAGAATGGTCGATGTCGATTATTATATCGATCCAGCACGTCCTATCTATGTACGCCGTATTAACTTTACGGGTAATACCAAAACTCAGGATGTGGTACTGCGTCGTGAAATGCGTCAATTGGAAGGGGCGCTCGCCTCTAGCGAAAAAATTCAGTTGTCACGTACGCGTCTGATGCGTACAGGTTTCTTTAAAGCAGTCAACGTCGATGTCAAGCCAGTACCCAATCAACCAGATCAAATGGATGTGAATTTTACGGTTGAAGAGCAGCCTTCTGGTAGCTCAACGATTGCTGCCGGTTACTCGCAAAGTGGCGGTGTTACTTTTCAGTTAGATTTAACGCAAAATAACTTTATGGGTACGGGTAACCGCGTTAAAGCAGCGCTATCACGTTCAGAAACTCGTGATTCTTATAGCTTGGGTTATACCGATCCGTACTTCACCGAAAACGGTGTTTCTCAGGGTCTGAGTGCCTATTATCGCGAAACCAAATATGATGACAGAAACGTCAGTAACTATGTCACCGATTCTTATGGTGCTACGCTGAACTATAGCTATCCTGTCGATGAAACCAAGCGTGTTAGTGCTGGTTTAAACGTTGATAATACCTCAGTACGTGGTGGTCGCTTCCTTGGCGTATCAAACGTACAACAGATTATCGATGATGGCGGATCGTTTGAAAACTTTACTGGAGACTTCGAAGGTCGTACTGGCTTCAAAAACGACTATCAGACCTATAACTTGCTGTTTGGTTGGGATTACAGTACTTTAGATCGCCCGGTCTTTCCGACCAAAGGTATGAGTCACACGGTTGACGCGACCATTGGTCTTGGTGATGCCAATTATCAAAAACTCGTTTATCAAGGCAATGTGTACTATCCACTTTATAAAGATTTAGTAGCACGTGGTTATACCAAGCTCGGTTATGGCAATGACTTACCTTTCTACGAAAACTTTTATGCTGGTGGTTACGGCTCGGTGCGTGGCTATGAAGCGTCAACACTAGGTCCTAAATCACAAGGTTATTTTGACGCGATTAATAGTGACAGCCGCTTTAAAGACGAAGAGGTCGGTGGTAATGCCTTGGTCAGCTTTGGTAGTGAGCTGATCTTACCAATGCCATTTAAAGGTGATTGGGCAGATCAAGTGCGCCCAGTGCTATTTGCTGAAGGTGGTCAAGTATTTGATACCACGAGTAAAGAAGATCGTACGTTTATTGACCCTAATACGGGTGAGCCGACTAAGAATTCAGATGGCAGTGAAATAAAGCTATTAACGCAAGATAATGACATGCGGTATAGTGCGGGTGCGGGTGTGACTTGGTATACGCCAATCGGTCCAATTTCACTGAGTTATGCCGTACCGTTCGGTGATAAAGAAGGTGATGAGACTGAGAAGGTACAGTTCCAGATTGGTAGCACGTTCTAAGTTGCCAGCGCTTATTAGTTTGGTTTGATGGCTTGTATTAAGTCAATATTATAAATCAATCAAAAATCTGATCTTCATAGGTCATCGAGTTGATGTTTCAACTTGATGACCCTTTTATTCATTCTAATGTTAATGCCAACTATGATAACGATTGAGCAACTTATCACGCGGATTGAGCAGCGTCAGCCTATCATTAATAAGGCTGATCTTAGTGCTGAACAGTTACAGCTGACACTCAACAGTGTTGGTAGTTTAACCACTGCTAATGATGCACAATTAAGCTTTTTGGCAAATTCTCATTACGTCTCTAGCTTGACCAACAGTCAGGCAGCGGCAGTGTTTGTCACTGCTGAATACCGTGACCAAGTACCAGCAATGTCGATAGCGCTGGTAGTGGCAGCGCCTTACTTAGCTTATGCGAGTGCCAGTCAACTATTTGCTCGTCAAACGCCAGAGGTTGGTATCCATCCTAGTGCGGTCATTGCGGATAGTGCGATCATTGGTGAACAGGTCAGTATTGGTCCATTTTGTGTAATTGGTGACAATACGAGCATTGGTGCGCGCAGTCGTCTTGATGCCCATGTGGTCGTCGAACCCCACAGTACTATCGGTACTGATTGCCTTATCAAGTCGCAAGTCGTCATCGGCCATGACTGTATTATTGGCAATCATGTTAGGCTGCATGCTGGCGTCAGCGTAGGGTCTGAAGGCTTTGGTTTTGCCCCAACCAGAGACCCGAGTATTACGGGCTGGGAGCGCATCGCTCAGCTTGGTCGTGTGATCATCGGCGATCATGTACGTATTGGTAGCCAGACTTGTATTGATCGCGGTGCTATTGATGACACGGTAATTGGCAATCATGTTATTATTGACAATCTTGTACAGGTTGCCCATAACGTGCACATCGGTGATGGGACGGCTATTGCTGCCCACACGGCAATTGCGGGCAGCACGAGTATTGGCAAACGCTGTGTTATCGGTGGGGCAGTTGGTATCACTGGTCATATTGATATCACTGACGATGTGACGTTGTCGGGAATGACCATGGTGACCAAGTCAATTAAGGTCGCAGGGTCATACTCCTCTGGAACAGCAGCCATGCCGACGGCTAAGTGGCGCCGTGCCGCTGTACGCTTTCGTCAGCTCGGCAGTGAATAGTGCCCATACAAGTTCGTCATCCATAAATTTTTTAACATAGCTTTTAACATACAGCTTTTTTAATATAGCAAGGAAGCGTCATTATGAGCAGTACCCATATCGATATCCCATCCGACGAAGACATCAAAAGCTTAGCGGAGCAAGGTCTGACGTTGCCGCTAACCTATCATACGCTCAAGCATTATTTGCCACATCGTTATCCTTTTATGTTGGTAGACAAAATTATCGCTTGTCAGCCTGGGGAATGCATTACTGGTATCAAAAACGTGACCATTAATGAAGAGTTTTTCAATGGCCATTTTCCTGATGAACCGATCATGCCAGGGGTGTTAATGGTAGAGTCCATGGCGCAAGTTTCTGGCGTATTAGGCTTTATTAGTGCCGGATTGACTGCCGAAGATGGTTATCTATATCTGTTTGCAGGGGTGGATAAGGTGCGTTTTAAGCGCCGTGTTATTCCTGGTGATCAACTGATTATCCGTGCCAAAACCGTTATGCAAAAGCATGGTATTTATAAGTTTGATTGTACGGTACATGTTGAAAATGAGCTTGCTGCGAGTGCTCAAGTCATGATTGCCCGCCAAGAGCAATAATTTATCTTCACTATCTTGGGGTGAAGACTGGCTCAATCGTTCAAAGACTGACGCTTATATCGGCGATAGTACTAACCACTAATCATTATAATCTGAACGGGTATTGGCTTAATTTATAAAGTTAAATTGGTTGTATTTGTTTTACTATTTACTTGCATCAGATGATACAAAGGCCTAAATTATGAGTCAGATCCATCCAACAGCACTCATCTCACCGTCCGCTCAGATTGATGAGACTGCTATCATCGGTCCTTATTGTATTGTTGGCGACGAGGTGACGATTGGTGCCTATACGACGCTGCATCGGCATGTCGTCGTGGCAAGACTTACCCGTATTGGCAGCCACAATCAGTTTTATCAGTTCGCCAGCATCGGTGAAGATCCACAGGATTTGAAGTATGCAGGTGAGCGTACTTGGCTTGAGATTGGCGATCATAATACCGTTCGAGAAGCTTGTAGCTTACATCGTGGCACAGCCCAAGATGGTGGACTGACCAAAATTGGTAGCCACAACCTGATGATGGTTAATACGCACATCGCTCATGACTGCTTGATTGGTGATCATAACGTACTGGCTAATAATGTTGGCATCGCAGGCCATGTAACGATTGGCGATCATACGATTATCGGTGGTAACTCAGGTATTCATCAGTTCTGTACCGTGGATGATTATAGCTTGGTGGGCGGTGCCAGTTTAATCTTAAAAGATGTAGCAGCCTTTACTATGGTGTCTGGCAATCCGGCAAAAACCCATGGTCTCAATGTAGAAGGAATGCGCCGTAAAGACTGGTCTAAGCACACGATTGACATCTTACGTCAAGCGTATCGCACGATCTTTAGATCAGGCTTAACGACAGCTCAGTCGCTTGAAATTCTAAAGCAAGAGCTATTACCGAAAGAGCCAAAAATTCAGCTGCTTATTGATTCTTTGCAAAAAAGTCGTCGGGGTGTCGTTCGCTAATCAAGTGATAGATAGTGTACGGATAGAAAGTTAGAGCATTACCTTGTTGAAGGTTCGATGAACCAAACGGTTGTTAGGTAGTCATAAACATAAAAAGCCATAGCCAATCGTTATGGCTTTTTATGTTTATGACTACTTGACTTTTTTAGTCGCTTAGCAGAAACTGAGCGTTTACGATATTGTAAACAATTCTTTCATAATGTTGCTAGGCGCGTCACATTGAAGCGTTGATTAGATAGTCTGTGGTACGGAGGACTATTTAAAATAATCATGGAAGATTATAAGCGACATTAATTGAAGCACGAGGACAGAAAAAATGGCTATCAATAAACAAGAACATGCACAGTGGAGCTCAAGTTTTGGCTTCGTATTAGCAGCGGTTGGTTCAGCAGTAGGTTTAGGAAATATATGGAAATTTCCATATATGGTTGGTGAAAGCGGTGGTTCAGCTTTTGTTATTGCTTATTTATTCTGTATCGCGCTGGTAGGTTTCCCTATCTTAGTTGCTGAATGGTTGATTGGTCGTCGTGGGCAAAAAAACCCAGTCAATACTTTTGCAGACGTAGCCGCAAGCGAAGGTAAGTCACGCAGTTGGGGTATCGTTGGAGCCACTGGTATTTTGGGCGGCTTTTTGATCCTATCTTTTTATAGTGTGATCGGTGGTTGGGCGCTTAATTATATTACTAAAGTAGGTACGGGAAGTTTTGTAGGTCAAGATAGTGATTCTGTCGCTGCGACCTTTGATGCCATGCTCGCTTCAGCTGGTACGCTGACGATTTGGCATACCGTATTTATGGCGCTGACCGCTTTGATTGTTGGTATTGGTGTGACCAAAGGTATCGAAACCACTGCCAAAGTTTTAATGCCGCTACTAGGTGTGATTTTATTTGTCATCGTGGGTTATAACGTGATAAATGGTGGCTTTGGTGAAGCAGTAGCTTACCTATTTACGCCAGATCTTAGCAAGCTGACCGCTGACGTTATGCTTGCAGCCTTAGGACATGCTTTCTTCACGCTATCTATTGGTATGGGTATCATGGTTGCTTACGGCTCATACTTGGGTCGAGAAGTGAATTTGCTTAAGACGGCACGTACCGTGGTTATTTTGGATACGGTCATTGCCTTGGCAGCTGGTTTAGCCATCTTCCCAATTATCTTTAGCAATGGTCTTGATCCTGCTTCAGGTCCTGGTCTTATCTTTGTAAGTTTGCCGATTGCTTTTGGTAGTATGGGCGCAGGTACGATCATTGGTACCTTATTCTTCTTACTGATTACTTTTGCTGCTATTACCTCATCTATCTCATTACTTGAGCCAACGGTTGAGTTTTTAGAAGAACGTACTCCGATGAATCGTACCGTATCAACCATCGTTGCAAGTACAGTGATTTGGTTATTGGGCATCGCCGCTTTATTATCATTTAATCTATGGTCTGAATTTACGATTATGGGTAATGGTATCTTTGATGCCTTGGACAAAATTACCAGCAAGTTCTTATTGCCATTGACGGGTCTGGCGGCGATTATTTTCCTTGCTTGGAAAATGGATCAACGTACTATTCAACAAGAGCTTGGCTTATCGAATGGTGCTTGGCAGCTTTGGCAAATTGTCGCTAAGTTCGTAGCACCAATTGCCGTGATCGTGGTATTTGTAACTTCGTTAATGGGCTAGTACTGATTAATTAGAAATAATAAAAGCAACACACTAAAAAGGGCTTAAGATAACTCTTAAGCCCTTTTTGTATTTATAACTATTTCAAAAAATATGATTAGCGTAAGTTTAATTCAGGAACCGCTTGTCCACGCTTGCTATAAAACTCAGTGACGAATTCATCAAATTTGTCTTGTTCAATAGCATCTCTAATACCTTGCATCAAACGTTGGTAATAGCGCAAGTTATGAATAGTCGCTAACTGCGCGCCTAGCATCTCTTTGCACTTGTTTAGATGATATAAATAGGCACGGCTAAAGTTTTGACAAGTATAGCAGTCGCACTCTGGGTCCAATGTACCTTCATCATTGCGATATTGGCTGTTACGGATACGTACAACGCCGGCATTGTCTAAGTCGCCTGTAACAAAGTAATGACCATTACGCGCGTTACGAGTCGGCATGACGCAATCGAACATATCAACGCCGCGACGGACTGCTTCGACAATATCTTCAGGCTTACCAACACCCATCAGATAGCGTGGCTTGTCGGCTGGCATCGCATCTGGAATATAATCCAAAACATCCATCATCTCGTCTTTTGGCTCACCAACAGATAGACCGCCGATGGCATAACCATCAAAGCCGATATCGAGCAGGCCTTCGAGTGACTGCTGGCGCAAATCGGCATACATGCTGCCTTGAATAATGCCAAATAGCGCATTGGTGCTGCCCAGTCTGTTGTGCTCATCAACGCAGCGCTGTCCCCAACGTAGTGAGAGCTCTAATGATTTTTTGGCTTCATCATGAGTCGCTGGGTAGGGCGTGCATTCATCGAATTGCATGACGATGTCTGAGTTTAGGCTGTATTGAATCTGCATCGATTTTTCTGGTGATAAAAATACTTTAGCACCATCGATAGGAGATTTAAAATCGACCCCTTCTTCGGTGATTTTACGCATCGCACCCAGACTGAATACTTGAAAGCCGCCTGAATCGGTCAGAATAGGCTTATTCCAATGCATAAATTTATGCAAACCACCGAACTTATCGATGACTTCAGTACCCGGACGCAGCCATAAATGAAAGGTATTACCTAACACGATATCAGCGCCAATGGCTTCAATATCACGTGGCAACATACCCTTGACCGTGCCATAAGTACCGACAGGCATAAAAGCAGGCGTTTGCACGTCGCCATGATTGAGATGAACCGTACCACGGCGTGCACGCGTCTCGCCGCTGGCCGTTTTATGTAAGACAAATTGCATATGATAATCGCTATTTACGCTATGAAAATGGCGCTAATTATAGCATTGTTAGGAGTTTTTTTGGATACGGATGTTTGTTTATCGATAATATAAATCTTCGATATGATCGTGCTATAACCTAAAGAACACAGAGGGTATTACGGAAACACACAGACAGCATTACAAAGTAATTGGTACAGTAGATCATAAATTAATGATAAAAAAATCATCATCAAATTTTCTATTTGGATGCCGGAGATGCAATATGACAAGAACAATTCCTCTACTATTAAGTGGTTTATTATTCATACCAGGAGTTGCTATGGCCGTTGAAGAGCCTGATTACACCGTAATAAGTCAATCGGAAGATTTTGAACTACGCCGTTATGACCCACAATTGGTGGCTCAAACACTGGTAACTGGCGATCAAAAAGATGCCAGTAATAAAGGGTTTAAAGTATTAGCCGATTTTATTTTTGGTAACAACACTGCACCGACTGGTGGCAGTGGCAAAATCAGTATGACAGCACCAGTCAAGATGCAGCCGTCACAAGAAATCGCAATGACGGCACCAGCCAACATGCAACAGACTGATGGGAAATGGCGCGTACGTTTTGTAATGCCGAGTCAGTATACGATGCAGACGTTACCAAAACCGAATAATCCAGAGGTCGAAATAATTGAAGTGCCTGCTCAAACTTACGGCGTTATCAAATTTTCAGGATTTACTGGAAGCAGTAAAGTGGATGATAAGACGGAGGAGTTGCGCACTTGGATGCAAAGTAAGAATCTAACGCCTACAGGTGATCCTGAACTGGCGCGTTATGACACGCCATGGACACTCCCATTTTTACGCCGTAATGAGGTGATGATTCGTTATCAGTAAGCGTATTTGCTACAATATTAGTTAAATAGCGCCCATAAAAAAGACAGCAGATGCTGTCTTTTTTGTATTGAATTCTTAAGAAATCTAGCTTAGTTTTTTTGCTCACGGATAATGTTTAGCATGCGGCGTAATGGCTCAGCTGCGCCCCATAATAGTTGATCGCCAACGGTAAATGCGCCTAGATACTCAGGGCCCATATTGAGCTTACGCAAGCGTCCTAATGCCACTGTCAAAGTGCCTGTCACTGCCACTGGTGTTAAGCGGTTCATGGTGGCTTCTTTGTCATCTTCGACTAGATCTAACCACTCATTGCCACTGTTTTTTAGTGCGGCTTCGATTTCCTCTAACGGGATGTCTTTTTTGAGCTTGATGGTCAAGCCTTGAGCATGACAGCGCATCGCGCCAACACGGACACACATACCGTCGATAGCAATCTTATCAGCTTCAGAGTTACCAAGGATTTTATTGGTTTCGACACCGCCTTTCCATTCTTCCTTGGATTGCTTATTTTCTAATTGTGCATCGATATAAGGGATCAAGCTACCAGCGAGTGGTACACCAAAGTACTGCTTAGGAAAGCCCTCTGAGCGTTGGGTCTGGGCGATCTTTTTATCAATCTCAAGGATCGCGCTCGCAGGATCAGCCAATTCATCTTTGACCGCATCGTGTAGCACGCCCATGCCGTTGATGAGCTCGCGCATGTTGTTGGCGCCAGAGCCACTCGCTGCTTGATAAGTCATCGCGCTGACCCATTCTACCCAGCCTTTATTAAACAATTCACCAATAGCCATCAGCATGAGTGATACCGTACAGTTACCACCGATAAAGTCTTTTTGACCATTGGCTAGGGCGCCATCAATGACGCTGCGATTGACTGGATCAAGAATGATGATACTGTCATCTTCCATGCGCAGAGTGCTCGCTGCATCAATCCAATAGCCATTCCAGCCGCTAGCACGCAGTGGTTGATGAACTTTTGAGGTGTAGTCGCCACCTTGGCAGGTAATAATCACATCACAAGCTGCTAGTGCGTCAATATCATGAGCGTCTTTTAGTTGGCTGGTTTGAATACCATCGAAACTTGGCGCATCACCACCAGCATTACTGGTTGAAAAAAATACCGGCGTGATACCGTCAAAATCTTTTTCTTGCTGCATACGTTGTATCAATACTGAACCAACCATGCCGCGCCAGCCTACCAAACCTACTGTTAAATCACTCATGAATTTTAATCCTTTTTTACCGTTATTTATTGCATTGCCAGCCGATAACAATGCCGTGAATGACCATAAAAAGCAAGGCGTTTTAGCAGATTTTGGCTGTTTTTCATACACTAATAACTATGTTCACTATAACTTTACGTTATCATCATGAGCCTACTATGAGATCTGCTGTGTTCATATTACATAAAGTCTGAGAAAAAATGACGAAAAATATAACAAGCTCAGTATCGTGACTGCGCTGACATTGTAACGTTTTATGGTCAGCTGAGCATATTAACGCTCCGTAGTAGGCGATAGACTGATGAAATGCTAAAGTAATACCAAACCCAAATATACGACTAGCTGTGTCAAACTCGTTTAGTCTACAATGCGTAGTATTTACACTCGTTTTCCTTGCTACTCTAATTTTTGTGAATGGTATAAGCATCTATTCTTATCAAAGATAATCATTATACAAACGTTAGTCACTGGCTGACGATGAGTATATGAATCATTGGCTCAGCCAGCAACTCAATAAATGGTTAATACATATTATGGAACTCTCATTATTATATTATGGCGCGCAGTGGTTAGCTGGACTTATCGCGTTTGTGACGATTTGGGGGTGGTTGCCTCTTGATAATTGGTGGGTGCGCGGCGTTGAGTTTCCCCGTATTCAAATAATGGTGCTTGGGATTATTGCTTGGATTGGCATGTTGGTATTTTGGTCAGACTGGCAGCTGGGGCAGTGGTTATTGTTCGTTGCCTTAAGTCTCACTTTGGCTTTTCAGATTAGAATGGTATTGCCTTACACCAAACTATGGAAGAAAGAAGTACAAAGTGCCAAGAGCAAGCTAGATGGCCAAGATCATCAATTAAAAATCATGGTGTCAAATGTCTTAACCCCTAATGATGAAATGCAAAAATTGGTCGATTTGGTCAAGCAAAGACAGCCAGATATTTTGATTACGTTAGAAAGTGATAAAAAATGGGAACAAGCATTACACCAAATCGAGCCAGACTATCCCTATACCGTAAAAGTCCCGCTGGATAATCTGTATGGTATGCACCTTTATTCTAAGCTTGAGCTGATAGATCCTGAAATCAAATATCTGATGATTGATGATATTCCCTCTATCCACACGCAGCTGCGATTGCAAAGCGGCCGAGTGATTTGGCTGTATTGTTTGCATCCTATGCCGCCAAGCCCGACGGAAGCGGACAAATCAACGACTCGTGATGCCGAACTGCTCATGGTCGGCAAGCATATCAAAGAAAAAAATCAAACAGCGATACTGGCTGGTGATCTCAATGATGTGGCATGGTCAAAGACAACGCGTCGCTTCCAGCGTATCTCAGGGTTATTAGATCCACGTATTGGTCGTCATTTTATCAACACCTTCCATGTCAGTTATCCATTTTTACGTTGGGCGTTAGATCATATTTTCCATAGTGCTTGCTTTACAGTGGTCGATATCCAGCGTATGCCATCTGTAGGATCCGATCATTTCCCTGTTATGACGACTTTACAATACGAGCCAGAAGAAACGAGTCGACAAGAAGGTAATGCCCCCACGGCACAGGCAGAAGATATCCAAGAGACAGAAAACAAAATTGAAGAAGGCAAAAAAGAAGGCAAAAAAGTCTCAGATGAGCACAGAGAAGAGCAGCGAAGTTTTGGGTAATGGCAGACCTAAGTGATGGGGTGAAATGCGCTATCATGACGTAAGCATATGCTTACGTTAAATAAGGTCTTTAGCCTCTAGTCGCATCAAACTGATTGCCTTAAAATACCACCATCAACACAAGGATACGCATGGATGCAGTGTTGAGACCGTATCAATAAAAGCACAGGTCAGCCCGCTGTCTTATAGGATACTGTTTGTGACTTAGGATGAGTCAACAAGGAAGAAATAACAACAATAATATGAAGCGCCATAGCCCCGAACCAATCGCCCTAGGTTCGGGGCTTTTCTTTGTGTATAAATTATTGATTTATAAATTTCAGCTTCTAGCATATCAAGGTTTGAGAGCATTTAGATATAGTCAGTGAAAAGTAATATCGATATATTAGCAGTATCGTCGCGTTTTTGGGGTATTTTGACTATACGAGAGTTTGAGTTGAGGACATGCCCTAGGGTAAAAGAAAAAAGCCTACGCGTTGTTCATACAAAAGAAGGGTACATGCAATGGCATATACCCTTTTTTTATTTAGAAATGTGTACTGATATTCAGCTTGCTAGCGTCTCGTCAAGCAATTAGCCAAGCACTTGAATATAAGCGCCAGCACGTAGCTCTTGTAGCCAATCTTCTTTGGCTTGTGGTGCTAGACGTTGATATAACGCTTGACGCGCCATGTTACGGCGATATTGCTCACTAACGTCTTCTTGACGCTTACCTTCTACTTTTAAGATATGCCAACCAAATTGGGTCTTAAAAGGAGCAGAATAATCACCAACTGCTGTATTTTTCATCACTGCTTCAAATGGTCCGACCATATCTTCTGCGCTTACCCAGTCCAGATCGCCACCGCGTCCTGCTGAGCCTGGATCATCCGAATAGGTTGATGCCAAACCAGAAAAGTCAGCGCCGCTGCGTAATTGCTCATACAGATCATTAATCTTCTGCTCAGCAAGGGCATCCGTTTGTAGCTCATCGACTTTGATCAAAATATGACGAGTGTTCCACTGCGGTATGAGCATTTTATCACTTTCTTTTTTATCAGCAAGCTTAATGATATCAATGCCTTCAGGCGTCAATAACGGCGCACTCACTGCGCCGACATCGAGCTTAGTAATCTCACTCGATAACTCTGTCGGTAGCGAGGCCGCTTTATGAAAGCCCATATCGCCACCTTGTATAGGGATAGCGTAGCTGCCTTGACTGGCAGTAACGGCTGCAGCCACGTCGACATTTGGTTCTAATAAGCGTGCACGCAATGCTTGGGCCACTTTGAGTGCTTCAGCACGCTGGGCTTCTGACAGTCGGCTGTAGTCATCCATATAAGGGACGCGTACATGAACAGTTTGGTATTCGCTTTGGTTCAAACGTTTGGCTTCTGGAGAAGCCAAAAATGCATCGATATCTTGCTCACTAATACGCACACGACTGCTGATTTGGCGTTGCTGCAAAGACTGAATGGCGGCATCTTCAATGAGTTTGGCTCGTAGGGTCGCGTAGCTCCCAGGTTGGTCGGCGTCTAAGCGTTGCTGTAAAGCAGCAATACTACCAAGCCCTTCAGCTTGAGCAATTTGACCAAGACGCTGATTGATATCGGCTTCGTTAGGATTTAGACCCACACGTTTGACCAGTGACAGTTGCAGCTCACGCAAGATGAGAGCATTTAACACTTCAGACTGTAGCTGTGCTGAATTGGCAATCGGTTCACCAGCAGCTTGTGCCCGTGCTTGTGTTTGGGTGATCGCATCAATCAAGTCGCTTTTTAAGATAGCATTTTCATTGACCAAAGCAATGATGCCATCGGTACTGTTTGCTGGGGTCAAGCGATTGACGTTACTTTGCTCAGCGCTAGCATTTGTTTGAGATGCTGTTGCAGAATTAACGGTGGCAGCTTGCGCGCTGAAACTAAGTACAAGGCCTGCACTCATACTCATAGAAAGCAGTACGGCTCGGCTGGTCTGACGTAAAGAAAAAAATCTCATGATGCTCCTCATCAATGTCATCGCATCGGATGGTAGTCGGTCAACGCTATCTAATATCTTTAATAAGCAAATATTGTCTAAGGTTGCCCATAATAGGGTTACAAACAAGGTTATATAAATAATGACGAAAACAATGCCTTAATATAGCATTATTTGCGCCTTGTTAGTCTTTCCATGCAGTCTGGACGGGTTCAAAGCCCAAGACCTTATCAGCGAGCAATCGTGTCAAACGGCTGCTATTGTTACCAAGACCATTTAATCTAATCTCTGCCATAATTGCTTGTGTCGGTTTGTCTTTGACGTTTAGGTCATTATAGTAACGACGACCGTAAACGGCAAAACCAAAGCAGCAATCTTCATAATCGATGCCGATTAGTGAATCGAGCATTTTATCACGATTGTAATCGTATTGACCTTGAGCCAATACTCGCCAGCTGTTATTGATCGGGAACACGGCTGAAGCAGTAAAGGCAGACAGCGGCAATTGATTGGTGTTTTCATCGCGCTGACGCTTAACAAACCCAACGTTAAACAAACTGTTATCCGATGGCTGATAACGTAGCTCTGTCGTAACATAATTCAAGTCATAATCATCGGTTAGCGCACCGCTAACATCCACCCAAAAATTGTTGTAGGGTTGCGTACTGGTATCCCAAACCATTCCTGAAGAGGAAGAGCTAAAGACAGGTTGTTGATTTTCAAGGGTCACGCGACCATCATCGATATAAAACTGCTCAGCAATGCTACCATCAAAACGTGTCACACCCGTTGCATCGATGTAACGATAATTAATCCCAGGGGTAATAGAATGCAAATCCTGCAAGCGATCATGACCTAAAAACCAACTGTCTGAAAATAACTGCTCGTAGTTAATTGAGGCGATACGAGTGTTAAAGTTAGGGATGTCGTTTTGGTTTTTAAATGGTGAGTAGGTGTATTTCAATCGTGGACTTAATAGGCGATAGCCACCCATGGTATCGTCAAAGGCACCGAAGGGTGAGCCTGATTGGTAGAAGTGCAAACCTGCATCAATACTGGCTTGCGGTACAAATACCGATTGGCTACCATCTTCTTCACTAAGTTGGTTGTCCGCGAGGCTGTCTTCGTCATATGAGGTATACAGATGTTGTAGGCTCAGCTTGGGCTTAATATAACCCCATGATTTTTCCATCGGATAAACAGCGCTGATTTTGTTATAGACCCGCGCACCACTTTTTTCATTTTCAGAACCGTCATCGATAGATTTTTTGAAATAAGCAGAATCATGCACACCCGTGATATCAAAACGCTCTGCCCACGGTAATCGATAGTCAAGTTTGAGCTGCGGTAAGCGTGAATAAGGCTTGTCTTTGTCTTCTAACGGCTCACCATTATCGGTAAAAGCATTGAGCGTTTGGAAGGTCTCAACTTTTAGCTCACCGTTGACATAATCGTTGTAATAATTAAGTCGAGCGCGACGTGGCAAGTTTAAGGTGTTGTCTGATAAACCCAAAGTATCAAAGTCGTTAATATAATCTTCATCTGACACATAGCTGTATTTAGCATCACCACTTAAGCGCGGAATACTGGTAGATGACCAATAATGATCATAAAAAAAGCTGGTGCGATCTTCGTCATCATATTTTTTGTCGTTTGGCAAATATGAACCGTTAAAAATCCCTTCGCCATAATTTTCGGTCAAGTAGCGAAACTCACCTGTGAGCATAGGGTTGCGATCGCTATAGATGTGAGTATTGATCGTCGCATCATAATTGGGTGCTAAATTGAGATAGTAGGGGATATCAACCTCAAGCCCACTTTCACTACTAATACTCGCATTCGGTAATAAGAACCCTGTACTGCGTCGGCTGTCTATGGGGAAGTTAAAATAAGGCAGATAAAACACCGGAACATCCGCAATACGGAAAGTCGTATTGTAAGCTTCACCGCGACCAGTCTCCGTGTCCAAATCAATACTTTTGGCATCGAACTGCCATTTGCGGTCAGTTGGTGGGCAAGTGCTGAACATGACCTGATCTAGCTCATATTGGCTGTCGTTAGGTCGATTAAGGCGCTTGGCATAGCCGTGTGCTTGGAGTTCTACGCTCGCAAACGCCACATCGTTAGCCGTTGATTGTCCGGTTTCAGTATTGTAAGCCAGACTGTCTGCGACACCAATGAGACCGCCTTTGGCTGCCTGTTCGGTGATACTGCCTGTACCTGTGTTTCTAGTGTTAGCACGGGTTACTTGATTGCCAGTTGCTTGATCGGTAAACATGACTTTACCTTGCGCAGCGGCAACACCACGACTCAAATCTAACAAGATACTATCAGCTTCAATATGCTGAGTGCCTTGATCGACAATCACGTTACCAGATAGCTCCGCATAGTCGACATTGTCATAATAACCATAGTCGGACTCTGCAAATAAAGGCGCTCGATTATTAGCCACGCCATTTAGATTGGTCGCCGCCTGACCATTATCCATCGCCGCTTCATTGACGGCTCGTTGATAATTAGCATTTTGTTGCGGATAGACCCATCGGCCTTCGCAGCGCTGGGCACTATCGATGACGTTTGGTAGCAGCCGTAAGTTTTTGCCCACTTTGGCGATGGTTTGCGTGGCAGGTGATAAATTATTTTGGATATTATCTGGTTCAGACTCTAAAGTACTATCACTCGTATTTAGGGTTGATAAATCGGTATCAGGGGTCAGCTCATAAAATTCTGCCAAACGCAGCAAGCTGTTTTGAATGCTCTCATCGCTGGCATCGATTGAATCGCTGTCATCAATCGGTTTCAGCGTATTGCTAGCGTTGTCAGCCACTCGCAGATCGTTATTTTTTGGATTGGTGTTGTCACCGATGGTCGTTAGGGGTTTTCTCTGTGCCTGTACGTCAGAGATAGTATCACTATTGTCGTTGATTTCAGTGATGTCTAAATCGCTATTATCAAGTGTGCTATTAGCCATTAAAGCAGCGTTGCTAGCTTCGGGAGCAACATTTACAGTTTCTTCGTTTACTGTTTCATAAGCGCTATTCTGTGCATTGACGCGCGGGTAACTAATATCTTGATTGATGGTGTTAATATTGTCTTTGGTATTGGTATTGGAGCTGGCATCGGTATTGACATCGCCGGCTGGGTCAGAGACATAACTGCTGACAGTATCGGTGGCTAATGGCGCAGTTGTCTGTGTGTCAGCCTTGGTGAGCGCTGCACTGACGGTCAAGCTCGATAAGCCTAAGGCACCGAATAAAACCAAACGGATGCTTTGGTAAAGCGGAGAATATAACAAGGGCACACCTATGATTGCAGAGCCTATTGGATTACGATATTTAGTTTAATAGCCATGTTTTAGCTATATTTAGCGGTTCATAAATGACTAAAAACTTAGTGGTTCATAAATGATTAAAAAATCAGGAATTAATCATATACTCTCAAAAATTTGGCTGTTTTACATATAATGACGACTAATCATAGTCAAAAAAAACCAAATCAGCTACACTATTTACCAAAATTTATGACATTGCTAAGCTGTTTTTTGAAAATTGCTGGGCAACATTGATAAAACTATGTGTCAATACCTACATTACAACAGATACTGTCAATCAAGCTGTCACTATTTTAGCAAGGTTTTGCCTGACTTATCACTACTTTAATGATTTACGACTTATATTTAACCTGCGATGTACTCTATGACTGATACCATGCCTTTGAACGCCACCCTGAACGCCACTCTGAGCGACAAGAATAACCGCCAACAGCAGCTAGAGAATTGGTTGCAGCAAGTGTTTGCTGACCAAAAATTTGTGCTCGATAGTTTGCCTGGTGATGCGAGCGCCCGCCAATATCACCGTATCCAATTGGCTGATAAGGATGACGCCACCGCGCGCTATATTGTCATGGATTCTGCTGACGAGCAAGACGCCTTGCAGCAGTTTATCAATGTTGCAAAGCTGATGGCGCCCGCCATCAATGTGCCGACGCTGGTTGCGCAAGATGTAGCAAAGGGCTTTTTGGTATTGCAAGATTTTGGCACGATAGAATTTGCGCATTTGCTCGTCGATGCGACACCTGAGCAGATTAATGATCATTATCAATTGGCCATGCAGACCTTGGTGGCGCTACAGACCGTGCCGGTAGAGACTGCAAAAATTCAGTACCAATTGCCTGATTACGACAGCACGTTATTGAACCGCGAAATGGATTTATTCAGTGATTGGTTTATCCCCTATATCGGGGTCGAACTCGATAATGAGCTATGGAACACTCTAAAAACGGCATTGATACAAGAGGTTTTACAGCAGCCAGCAGTGATCGTGCATCGTGATTATCACAGTCGCAACCTGATGCAAGATCAAGCGGACCGCTCGCGCTTAGGCGTGATTGACTTCCAAGATGCGGTGATTGGTTCTTATACCTATGATTTGGTGTCATTGGTGCGTGACGCTTATGTTGAATGGCCAGAGCATCAAATATCTGGTTGGATTCGTGACTTTTGGCAGTTGCAACAACAGGCGGCGCTCACCACCGCCGATAGTGCTGAACAGCTTGAGAATGATATGAATGTGATGGGCGTACAGCGGCATCTTAAGGTACTAGGAATCTTTATCCGTTTGTCTGAGCGTGATGGTAAAGACCGTTATTTGGCTGATATCCCCAAAGTCATGCGCGATCTAATACTTGAGTTAAATTGGCTTGCTGAGCATGGCAATGAGGCGATGCAGCAAGCGCTATTGCCATTTAATCAATGGCTTGCAGATCAGGTATCACCTGCTTATCAAGAGAAATTTTCCTCGTTATAGAGATGGATAATAAGTTGCATCTATCTCTCTCATTATAAATTGAATAAGGAGCGTGCATGTCTACGATTACGCAAGCAATGATTTTGGCTGCTGGCAAGGGAACGCGCTTGCGTCCGTTAACACTTGAAACCCCTAAGCCCTTAGTAGAAGTGGGTGGACAGCCGCTGATTGTTTGGCATATTAAGGCGCTACAAGCCGCGGGCATTACCGATATTACGATTAATGCCTCGTGGCTTGCTGACAAGCTCATGGATACATTGGGTGATGGTAGCGAGTACGGGGTTAAATTGCATTGGTCAGTAGAAGATGATGAGCCGTTAGAGACCGCAGGTGGCATTTTTCAAGCATTACAAACCGGTAAACTGCGAGATGAGCCATTTATTTTAGTCAACTCCGATGTCTGGACGATGTATGATTTTGCTCAGTTGCGGGACTATAGACTAGGCGCTGATCAACAGGCGCATCTGTTGTTGATTGACAATCCAGAGCATAATAATGGCGGCGATTTTGCGATCAATAATGGTCTGGCCAGTGAGCAGCCAGTGGGTGATGCAGACAAACATACTTTTGCTGGTATTAGTGTGGTGTCACCACGATTGGTCGATGGCGTAGTAACAGGACAACCGGCAGCGCTAGCACCTCTGCTCAGGAAAGCCATGCCCAAATTCCAAATTACGGCGGAAGTCATCACTGATAATTGGATAGACGTAGGCACACCTGAGCGCTTAACGCAGGTCAACGAGTTTATAGACAGTCATGGCGTGGCTAACCATCGCGGTGCATAATTTTCAGTAATAGTACTTTAATTAATAGTACTTTAAGAGACAATACTTTAACGAAGATCATAAAAAACGCCGCACTGGTTATAAATCAATGCGGCGTTTTTGTTTTTTTTAGCGAAATAAGGAAGGTTTTACACACCCATCGCCAATTTTATCAATTGGGCAATGGTAAAAATAACGGCAAACCCTGCTATATATAAACCAATGAACCATGCCCATTGCGACTGTTTTTTACTGAGTTTTTTCATACTCATCTCCATTGATGTATTAAGACGCTTGTTGGCTTAAGCACTCGCTGTGGTAAATACGAACCGTAGCGAGTGCTATTTTTACGCTTAATACATATGCTCGTGACCTGTTTTACCTTTAAAAGTGTAATAGGCAAACGCGGTATAACTCAAGATAATCGGCAACATGATACCGGCCCCGATCAGCATAAAGGACAGTGAGGTATCGGCAGCGGCTGCCTCATAGATAGTCATTTGATACGGTACGATATAAGGGAATATCGCTGTGCATACCCCAATATAACCCATCAAAAACAGTGCGACGGTCAATAAGAACGGACGATACTCACGTTCAGTCCGTAAATCTTTACGCATGAAAAAGAACAGCAGCAGCACGATAATTGGCATTGGCGCTAGATATAATGCACCCGGTAAGCTGAACCAGCCTTCAAGGGCCTCGATATCTGAAAAATACATAAACACGGTAACGACAATCATCGCCAATACCAATGCCGATAATATCCAACCAGACACTTTACGTGCCCATACTTGCAGCTTATGTTCGGTTTTAATGATTAACCATGTAGAGCCAAGCAAAGCATAACCAACTATCATGGCAAAGCCGCAGACGATAGAGAAGGGGGTGAACCAGTCAAATGGGCCACCAGTATACAGACGATTGCTCGCCTCTAAGCCTTGTACCAAGGCACCGAGCATAATACCCTGCGAAAAAGTTGCCACTACTGAGCCGACGAAAAAGAACGTATCCCATACATGACGACGTGAAGAGGCTTTGAAACGAAATTCAAATGCCACCCCGCGCATAATAAGTCCAAATAGCATCGCAGTTACAGGCAAGTAGAGACCCGTCATAATGATGCCGTAAGCGACTGGAAAAGCGGCAAACAAACCACCGCCACCCAATACCAACCATGTCTCGTTACCATCCCAAAATGGCGCAATAGAGTTCATTATACGGCTACGGTTTTTATCTGATCCGGCAAAGGGAAACAAGATACCACAGCCCAAATCAAAACCATCCAACAGCACATAAATGAAGACGGATAGGGCGATCAATCCGCCCCAGATTAAAGGTAAATCTAATACATCACCGTAATTAAACATTAGCGTAGCCCTCCATCATCGATATCATTTGCAGGTGCGTCGATATCTTCAGAGCCATCATGCTCTGTTTTTTCGCTCGCCTTCTTATCGCCACTAAGCGTGCGGCCTTGACCTTCGGTGATAGAGTGCTCATAGAAGTTATCATCTGCTGGATCTTCATAAGGCTTGGGCCCCTGCGCAATCAAACGCAAAATATAAAAACTGCCTGCACCGAACACGAAGATATACAGTATGATGAAGCCAATCAGCGTAGTTGCTACTTGCTGTGCGGCAAGCGGTGACATGCTCTCAGCTGTACGTATAACACCGTATACTGTCCATGGCTGACGCCCTGTTTCGGTCACAAACCAACCAGCGAGTAGAGCGACAAAACCAAGCGGTGTCATCATCATCCAAGCACGGTGAAACCAGACGCTTTTAGGGTCAAATTGTTGTTTTTTGAAGAATTTGTACAGACTGAATAAGCCCACTAGCACCATTAACATGCCAATACCAACCATGATACGGAACGCCCAAAACACAATAATAACGGGAGGTTGGTCCTCTGGTGCCCAGTTTTTAAGACCTTTTACTTCACCATCTAAGGAGTGGGTCAAAATCAAGCCAGAAACATAGGGGATTTTGACTTCGTACTTATTGGTCTGGTTTTCTTGGTCAGGAATGGCAAATAAGCGCAAAGCAGCACCGCGCTCATCTTCCCAAATACCTTCCATCGCTGCCACTTTGGCTGGTTGATGCTCCAAAGTATTTAGACCATGCTCATCACCGATCAACACCTGCGCTGGCGCGACAAAAATCGCCATAACCATCGCCATACTAAGCATGACGCGACCATGCTGGCGATGTTCAGTATGCTTCTTAGATTGGAGATAATAAGCACCGATACCACCAATGACGAAGGCAGTGGTTAAGAACGCCGCGGTCATCATATGAGCGTAACGGTAAGGAAATGAGGGGTTAAAGATAATCTCAAGCCAATTGGTTGGATAGAGCAAACCGTCCGCACCCATCATAAAGCCCTGCGGCGTCTGCATAAAGCTGTTGGCTGCCAAAATCCAGAAGCCTGAAATCAGCGTACCGATGGCGACAATGGCAGTTGAGGCAAAGTGCATGCGTTTGCTGACACGTCCCCAACCAAATAGCATAATACCTAAGAAGGACGCTTCTAAGAAAAAGGCCGTCAATACTTCATAGGCGAGCAGTGGTCCTAAGACATTACCGGCTTTGTCGGAGAATACAGCCCAGTTAGTCCCGAACTGGTAGGACATAACGACACCTGAAACCACACCTAAGCCGAAAACAACGGCGAATATCTTGACCCAATGCTTATAGACTTCTGCATAAATGGGCTTGCCCGTTCTGAGCCATCGAAACTCAAGGACTGTCAAAAAGCTGGCAAGTCCGATAGAAAAGGCAGGAAAGACGATATGAAAGGATATGACAAAAGCGAACTGAATGCGCGCGAGCGTCAGCGCATCAAGCTGGTCAATC
This sequence comes from Psychrobacter sp. Pi2-51, assembly GCF_904846665.1. Classification (NCBI taxonomy): domain Bacteria; kingdom Pseudomonadati; phylum Pseudomonadota; class Gammaproteobacteria; order Moraxellales; family Moraxellaceae; genus Psychrobacter; species Psychrobacter sp. Pi2-51. The sequence continues at coordinate 89,167 of NZ_CAJHBP010000005.1, read as the reverse complement.
ATAAACGTAGCGAACATAAACGGTTACCCTTATCTGTTAGCTGAATAGCGCTGGCTTCCATGACACGCTCAAGTAACTGTCCGTAAAGCAGGATGACAAGTGTTACGGGCAATGGCTTAGTATTAGTTAGCAACCAATATCAATGTATCAAATGCGGCTAAGCTAAGACTGTTTAGCTGAATGAAGTAATTTATATCCCTATAAATTAATGTATGACTGTCAGTTAAGATGAATATAGTATGCGCCACCATAAGTATACACGCAAGCTACTCATGGGGCTGGTCGCATACCTAACAGTCACCAAAACTTCCTTGAAGAAATGCCCTTTCGGCTGATCAATTAGGCTGACATCATTGCTGTAACTGTTCATGCAAAATCTGTCGCAGCGTTAGTACGGTTTGTGGATTTTCTTGGATGCTATGACCGCCATTAATGACGGTTTCAGAGGCGGCACCTTCGAGATGGGCACTGGTGTAGGGGACGATACCATCTGACAAGCGTTCGGTCAGTGCTTGGCTGATATCTTCATCGACAGTCACAGCGGCGACGAGCGGTTCACTGATTGACTCAGATTCAGATGCAGGGCCATTGCTTGCATTCTCGCTACTGTCCTCTTCTGATACTTCTTGGGATAAGTCAATTCTTGCACCACCGGGTTGCATTTGCGCCAAGCCGTTAGTGATATCGGCATCGTTATTAGCGATAATCGAATGATAAGTAATGCGATCATTGATGCTGATGTCTTTGGTTAGCTGAATAAAAGACGATTTATCGCTTAGCTGGCTAGCACCATTCTGCAAATACAGAGCACCTAAGGGGTTTTGCGCCAAGTCGCCCTGAATGGCGAGGGTGGCCACGTTATCGGTGACAGTCTTGACCAATCCCACAGGTAAGTACACGATGCGCCTTAGCGCTCGAGTAAACCAGCGATCAGCGTAATCGGTGCCTTGAAAGGGTGAGGACAAGAAGATGGCAGTATCGACTTGTGGCAGGGTGTGTAGCTCAAAACGGTTACGCAGATCGTCGTTAGCAAAGGCTTTTTTCAGCATGTCATCGACTCGTCGTTTACTGCTGTTTTCGAGTAAGTCTTTATCCTCTAAAGCGTCTAAGTTGTTGGCCAAATTGTCATCAGACAGCATCATGCGGGAGATGATACCACCCATGCTATGACTGACAATCACGCTATTTTTGCTGGCACGATTTTGTCCTTCAGGATCGGTCTGTTGATACGTACTATTGATCAATTCCTGAATTTGATAACGGTTCTCTAAAATAGGTAAATTGGTCGGATAAAAAATCTGCCATACCTGATAGTTATCACGCAACTTATCATCATTAAAAATATCGTTGGTCAAATTCACCCACGTGGCGGGACTAGACGCCAAGCCATGCACCATGATGATTACCCGCTTATCAGGATCGTAAGGCTCTAGCATAAACAGCTTGGGTAAGCTGGCCTGTTTTTGGCGGGTGATTAGGTTTAAGTAACCGACGCCATCGAGCTGGTTTTCTGCCAGCCATAGTCCATAGCCAGCAGAGAAGTTCGCTGCCAGTGGATAGTCATCGCCCAAGATAGTGGCGCTCTCGCTGCGATAAGGGTTGTATAAATGAATATCGAGCTGATGACTGCTGAGCGTATCAAGGACGCTATCTCCAGCGGGCTTAATTAAGCCCGTCATCAATAAATGCCCTGTAGGATAGATGCGTGAGCTGGGCGCGCTATCATCTTTTTTTCCGTCAACGGTATCTTTATTGAGCCGCCCCGATAGCGATGAAACCAACAGTTGTCGGACAGTCGTGGTATAGCGATCATCCAATGAAGCGACTAAGCTAATACCCAGTCCTGGACGTTTGCTGATTGAGTTGAGGCCTGAGAGACGCAGCTCATAAGTGGACACCAAGTCGGCGAGCGCTGAGGTTTGTTTTTGTGCATTTTTTAGATAGTTACTTTCGTTGGGCATAAAGATATTGAGATTATAACGGTCTACTTGCACCTTCATCACTTCGATCTGGTCAGTAGGTTTACCGTTTAACGATGCTCGGTTTGCGATCGCTTCTTGTTTGCTCGTATCTTGAGACGCCGTGCTCATTGGTAGATAGTCCACTTCGGTCTTACCCATCAATTTATTTGTGCCATCTACCGATTGATATAGTTGGGTAATGACGTCATTGCTGGCTGCGTTATAAATATCTTGAGTTTGGATGTCAATATCGCTTGGAATACGGTTTTTTGCCTGAGATTGACTTTTTACTTTATCTGCTCCTTCAAAGTCATGTGCCAAACTGTCATAAAACAGATAGGTATAGCTGGATTTGATGGCATCAAACAGTTGACTTTGGTAGTTGATCAAGCATTCGTCTGTATTCTTCTGCTGACTCTCAGACTCATCATCGCTCAGAGGCGCGTTGGCATAATAAGGATCAAGCGGCGGACGAGTGAGGGCATTTTGACACTCTTTGGAGTCGGCAAGCTGGCGAGCTCTGGCATAATGTAATTCTGAAAACACAGCCAGCGCTGGACGGTAATTTTCATTGAGCATGCTGTCAGTGAGCTGCATTAGGCACAAATCAAACTGTTGAAAACAGGCCTGTTCGTTGAGGCCTGCTGATAACAAGGCTGACGCTGTGTCAGTACTGAGCTCGTTGTCTGTGACGATATTGCCGCGCTGTGCAGAAATGGTTTTTGCTGATGCTTGTTTTTCAACCGATACGGTACTACAAGCTGATAGTAGCGCCATTGCCATTATGAGCCCTGATAGAATGACAGGTTTTATTTTTATAGTAGCGTGTGTTGCCGGATTACTGACAGGGCGAGTGAAGGTCATAGGTAATTCCAATAAATAATAGTCATGCCTATAGTCATCATAGGTCGTCAATATAATAAAACGAGTGTAGCGCAACTTTTTGAATTTCACTATTTTATTTGAAACTTCAGGTGTAATGGATAAAATTAATAGTAAAATTTTGTTTAATAATATTTAGAATAAAATGAGTGTGACGACAACGTATCAAATTTTTAACCTGAATGGCTAAAGAGGTTATTTGAATAAGCAAAAGAAAAAGAAAAAGCAACAATGACTAGGGCGTGTCTTCATTTCAAAAATGGCGATAAAAATGAGATAAATTGCCGTCAAACAAGAAAAATAGCGCAGATAATATCGGGATATTAACCAGCTATTTGACGATGTTTGGCAAGATTTAGCCATTTTTAGCCCATTTAGATGACTATCGAGTGAATTGAAGACACGCCCTAGCATTAAGCCAAAAAAAACCTTCTTTTTATATTGATATCAAACCAATAAAAAAAGAAGGCGCTGCGTACTTTAGTTTTAAATTAGATACTAATAATTGAGATTAATAACTGGATTTATGCCCCTGGCTTTACGTCGATATCAGGCGCTGGTATGTCCCAAATATAAAACTTGCCATCTTCAACGAGCTTAATTTGTTGACGAATAACCGCATTATTAGGGACTTGTTGCTCGAGACGACGCAAACGCTCTAGAGCATTATCACGGCGATCACTTAATAGATCTGACTGCGCCAAGCTTTGCTCCGCTTCGGTATAGCCCAAAGAAACGGCTCGGTCTAGATATTTCTGACCTTCTTTGAAGCCACCGCCTTCTGATAGCATCATACCGTATAAGAAGTTAGCTTCACCACTATCAGATTTGATCTTGATGGCACGGTCGACATATTTGCCGCCACGTACCGTATAGTCTGAGCCTAAGTCCAAATTACGTCCCATACCATTGAGTTTGGCCGCCCGAAGTAGCACGTCATAAGAAGCATTTGGCGATTGGGCATAAGGCTCAATCCATTCGGTTAATACTTTGATTTTTTCACGAGTATAGTGACGTTGTGAGCGATTAGGAAAGTTTGGTGGATAATGACGGGCGTTAGGAGAGACGTCTTCAATAAAGTCATCTAGCAAGCTAACGTCAAGCTTATCAGTACCCAAACCTTGCTGCTGTGGAACCAACACTGTCGGTACAAAGCTAACGCTTGAAAGTTGCACTTGCGGCGTTGGAATATTAGATAGCTGACCACCACGAAGGTCAATACCGGTTGCTGTCATTGGTCCACGCTCGTACACACGAGTGGTTCCTGTCAGTTCAGGAGCTGCTACTGCTGGTGCTTGCGGTACTGCCGCTGACTGTGCAGTGTTTAATGGCGGCTGACTTTGCTGAGTGCTAGTTGGTAGGGCATTGTTCTGCTGAGTACTATTTGCCGTTGCCATATTTGCCGCTACGTCGGTTTGAGCCGTACTGGCAGCAGCGTTAGCATTTGGCTTAGCAAGACGAATGACGCGTCTGCTTGAATCCATGGCACTAGGGACAGCAGCGACTGTGCTAGCGCTAGCTGTGCTGTCAGTTTCGGCTGCATTAACAGGAACAGACAACATCATGGCACAGGCAGCCGCTAAGGCGGTCAAGGTCGCAAACTTAGGCGCTTTAGTAGATGAGTCGGTAGACAAGCTAGAGTGGTTGATGGCTTTCATAAAAGTCGTTACCTTGTGTATTAAGTCGTTATTTACAATCGATTGATAGTTGTTTTGTATTATCGAAGCTATTTTGTATCGTCTAAAATGTTTTGTATTATTGGCGCGCAATCTTGCAAATTTCTAATACCCTAGCAAATTAAGCTGAATGCTATCAGTAGTAGGATTGTTAAATTAAATAATTCAGTCAGCCCTATGAAAGGCGCTACTCACTATGCATTTACAGATGATAAGCCGTGGCTTTCATCCGATTGGCCATCCAACGCATGGTCTGACGCACGGGTGGTGATAAGGCCGCGCCGCCACTTGCTAGTGCCAGCTCGCGATGGTGACATTCTTCAATATCCATTTGCGCCAGTATCTCTCTTGAGCGCTGATCATGGACAGGTAATTGCCCAATATGCTCTTGCAGATGCTCGCTGACTTGCGCCTCGGTTTCGGCGACAAACCCCAAACTAAACTCGTTAGAGATAGTGCCTGCTACCGCGCCAAGACCGAAGGACATGCCGTACCATAATGGGGTAAAAAGGCTGGCATGACTGCCTAACTCCTTTAAACGTGTCTCGCACCACACCAAATGATCGACTTCTTCTTCGGCTGAATGCTGCATGGCTTGCTTGACGCCATTGTCTTTGGCGGCAAAGGCTTGACCGTGATATAGACCTTGCGCACATACTTCGCCAGTATGATTGATGCGCATCAGTCCTGCCACGTGACGCGCCTCCGTAATGGTCAGCTCAGGAATATCGTCATTACTGACGGGCAATGGGCGGGTACTGGGGTTTGAGTGCGGAACAACCGCTCGCAATGCCTTGTCAACCCCAAGTAATAACTGGTCAATTTTGGATAAGGGACGCAGGGCCATGATTCACTCCTGATGGCTTTATTTTTTATCAATAAAATACTTTTATTAAGGCTATTTGCTTTTTAAGGCAGTCATATTCTGTTCATGCACATTACTATAGCAAACAATACAAATTATCGGCACCACTATTATCGGCTGCATGATTCAGCGAGCACCAACTCTACTCATGCTCGTTAGATCTTCGAAGCATCTAATCTTGTCGGCTAAGCTCATCATCATGAGTTTGGATGACCGCATGCTTCACGTGTTTGTTCAGCTTAATATATAAAAACGCACCAAAAGCAATGTTTAGCAGACCAGTGACCAAGAATAATTGCGGTAGCGTCAATCCTAAGGTGTTGAGCACCACAATCGCAAAAATCGCTGAGCTGACCATAAAGATGGCATTAAAAATGTTGTTGGCACCAACGATACGTGCGCGGTGGCTTTTGGGCGCGTAAGCCTGCATAGACGCATATAAAGGGACAATATATAAGCCGCCACTAAACCCTAAAAAGAACAAATCGGCAAACACGCGCCAACTGCCACTCACGCCAAACAAATCACCAATACCCAGTAACGTCTCAGTGTTAACGTCAATGTTTAGTCCTGACAAGGAAAAATACAAATCGATAGCAAAAATACTTAAACCAGCAATACCAAAAGGAAGTAAGCGTAAACTGACTTGGTTTTTGGTCAAGGTTTTACATAACAAAGACCCGATCGACACACCAACAGAAAATAACGTTAATAGGAAAATAACCACTGACTCATCGCCATGCAAAATGACTTTGCTGAATTCTGGTACTTGGGTCAAAAACGTCGCGCCATAAAACCAAAACCAGCTGTTGCCAAGAATGACAAAGAATAAGAAAGGCAGCGAGTATAAATAGCATACCGTCGACCAGCTGGTGGTAAAAATATTCCAATTAATCTTGAGCGTCGGCTGCATGGCGGGCATCGTAGGAATATATCGGGCTGCTAGATAACCCAAAACAGCGACGACCAATACGGTGGCGCTAATCCAATAAAGGGATTGCGATAGCTGGGTCAAAACACCGGCGACAATCATACCAATGAGGATAGCCAGTGAGGTGCCCATCTGAAACAAACCATTGGCACCGACGAGCTCATCTTCCTTCATCGCTTGCGGTAAGTAAGCGTATTTAATCGGGCCAAAAAAAGTTGAATGCGTGCCCATCAAAAACAACGCCACAAATAATAAGCCGTACCATTCAAAGACAAAGCCCACAGCAGCAATCGCCATAATGACCAGCTCAAGCATTTTAATAAAGCGCGTGAGCTTTGACTTTTCAAACTTATCAGCGATTTGTCCCGCCAATGCCGAAAATAGAAAGTAGGGTAGTATAAATAGCATTGCCGCTAAGTTATTTAAAATGCTAACTTCCATGCCCAACTGACTGGCAGCGGTATAAGTCAGTACTAATATGAGTGCTTGTTTAAAAATATTGTCATTGAACGCCCCCAAAAACTGGGTAAAAAACATGGCGCTAAAACGGCGGCGCTTAAATAACTGAAACTGATTGGCCATGAAGATTCCTACAGATGGATCGCGGCTGATAGATGAAAAATAAGGGCTGCGCGCAGCTTTTGAGGTGCCAGCAATTATCAATATTATCAAAAACTTATCGAAATATAGCATAGGTTTTATCAATATTAAGCCGTATAATAGCAAGGCTTCGATAAAAATACATGCGCCCGATGCTATGATTTCATAATTAACTAAGTTATGATTTGTAATTTTACATGGTTGTCTTTTGAAGGGTTACCTTGTGAAAGCATCAATGAGGTGAAGGTATCAATGAGACTCAAGACTCGGTATCACTTAAAACGACCTATTTGATGCTAGCAAGTTTAGATGATAGACGTTCAGCGCTAAAACTTAGCAATAAAAAAGTACGGTAGTCCATAGAGCATCTCAGCTAACTGTTATAAGTTTATTCACCGGTAATACCTGATGAGTCTATCGTCAGTGACTTGTGCCGCGTGAGGTGATAGGAAATAAGTATACATGGAACAGCAGCCTTCAACTCTAGCGCGCCACTTGTCAGTTACGCAGTGTAATGCGTTAACCAGTCATGATGGGAACAATATCAAACCCTCTAAATATGCCGCGATTGATGAGTTGCAGCCGGCATTGTCGCGTACTTATTTTACACGCTCAGCGATTTTTAGTGCATTAGCGACCAGTTTGGTGGGCTTTGGCATCGCGCCTATGGCATTGGCTGAGACCACGACAGGTATCGATACTAGCAGTCAAATCATTGATAGTCAGAACGCTGGTTCTCAGAATGATGACACGCAAAATACAGCCAGCCGGTCAACCGCCAGTAGTACGACACTAGCCCAACCACCAACACCCTCACAGCCCCCAACCCCTCGTGAGCCATCTTCTACTGAAGACACTCAGCTCGATATCGCATTGGATGCCTTGCGACTAAAAAGAGCCGTGGAACAAGGCATCATTGATAAGTCAGTATTAGATGATTATAGAGAACAAAACCTAAGCAATAAGCAGCCTGGTATTAAAGAGCCAGATGCGCAAAATTCACTATCTGAGCAAGCATCTGCAAATCAGCAAGGTGTTGATGATAATGTCGATAATGACAATACCAATGACAATGATTTGGATAATGAGCTTTATGATGTAGACGACTTGAGTGACGCGCAGGCGAACGTTGCCAATAAGGATTTGTTGCAGCAAGCCGAGACAGTTCAGCAGCAAGGCTATCAGATGATGACGCCTGAGGAAATTGATCGCGAGCTGGCAGCGCTAGATAGGCAAAATGCTCAAGACATTGACAGTATCAATAATGGTAGCGCCGCTACTAGCACTGATATTAATGGCATGAATGGTATTAGCAATAACGACAGCGACTTTGATGCGCCTATCGCGACGTTAAACGATACCAACCCGCCTATCGGTTTAGATGTGAGTCTCGACGCCACCAACTTGCCAGCACCGAACAACCTTGATACGTTAGGAAGAAATGAGACGGCGGCTGAACAGGCTAAGACCGCTGAAATCATGGCACGACCCATTAACGTAAGCGATGCTGTCAGTAGTGGAAGCGCTGATGACGATAATATTATTATCGATGACCAGATGTCAGTCAGTGCAGATAATGTGATAGGAGAGGAAGGCGAACAATCAGATATCATCAATCCAAATGATTACTTGCCAGATTATCAGTCCGAAACCCAAGCCGTCAATCAAAGTATCCTGCAGGCCAAAAAGCCTAAGGCGCTGTCTCGCAAAAAAACCAATATCGTTAAGCGGCTCTATGATAGGTTGTTTAATGATGGTGCTCTAGCGCTACCACATGTAGAGACAACGGTTTACTTGCAGCAAGTCGCTGCTGACGATGCGACTAACGCTCAACCAAAAGTTATCGAAGCAGACGAAGACACGCAACCGATTAAGAATATTAAGGCAGCGCTTGATGACACGACCGTCCAATCTGTCGTTGACTTTACGGCAGCTTTACCGCGTCTGCGTCAAACGGCATTAGATGCCGCAAAAGCCGTTGGTTATTACGATGTGACCTTACGTCTGCGCCAACCCAATAGCGACATCATTGAGGTGGTTATTGAGGATTTAGGCGAGCCGGTCACTGTTGACAGTCGTATTGTCGAGATTCGTGGCGAAGGTAGCGCGCAAGAAGAATATCAAGCGTTAGAAAAAGAGCTGCCACCGCAAGAAGGCGATGTATTTAATCATCGCGTCTACAAAAACAGTAAAGCAGCGCTTGAGTCACTCAGCAATACTTATGGCTATTTCGACCAATATTGGTTAAACAAATCAGTCGATATTATTTTGCCAGACAACACCGCTGATATATCGCTGGTTTATAACACGGGCGACCGTTATGAATACGATGATGTGGTGTTTTTTACTTATGATGCAGCGACCAATACTCTGACCCGCGACCCTGATAAGCTACCTGTCGAACTGTCTTTATTGCAGCAGTTGTTTGATTTTAAACCTGGCGATCCATTCTATCGCCCCGATATTACCAAATTTAGTAACGATTTATCGGCGACGCGTTATTTCAACACTGTGAATGTCGAATCCATTTTGCCACCCAATGAAAGCAGCGAAAACAGTACTTTAGCTTTTGATAATGCACCCGCCAATACTCTTGACAACGATGTTGATGGTGAGGTCAATGCTTCAGAAATTATCGATGGCGTAGCGGCAGCAAATAATGGGGCAGAGAGTAGTAATACGAATGGTACTGTTCAAAATGGCACTGTCCAAAACAGTGATGAGGCAAATGGCAGTGAAGGCACCAACACTGCCAACAGTGGAGAAACAGTCAATCCGGCTGATATCGCTGCCATTGAGTTTGAGGCAGACGAGCAAACACTGGAAAAACTTCAAGCCATTAAACAAAAAGCCAATCGTTTAAGTCGCCTACCAGATGATCGGGTATTAGATGAAAAAGACCAAGAGACAGACACGATTTTAGGTAAAATCAGTGACTCTATTAGCAACGTGGCACAAAAAATATTTCCGGATGAAAAAAGCATTCTTGCGGATGAAAACTTTGTACCACCAACGCTGGCAGGACGTAAAACGCCGCAACAAGTACGAGAAAGTAAAAAAGTCCCACTATATGTCTTTGTCTCTGCCAGTAAGCCACGCGATGCCCAAGTAGGTATTGGTTATGGTACCGATACTGGCGTACGTGCCACGGCGAAGATAGATTACAATCTACTCAATCGTCAAGGCTATCAGGCAGGGGCAGAAACAGAAGTCTCTAGAATTACTAAGAATGTTTCGGTCTATGCCAGCCGACCGTGGAAGCATCCGCTTAATGATAAGTTAGATGCTCGCCTGACTTATGAAGAGGAAGTCATCGATCAAGGCGAAGGCAACTTTGATCTGTCTACCCGAACGCTAAAAGCGGCATTGGCACGTAATATTCGCCGTGACAGTGGCTGGAATCGTAGCTACTCTGTGCGTTACCGTTTAGATGAGTTAGAGACGGGGGTGGATGAAGCCAACTTAGAAGATCTGCCCATACGTTTTACGTCTTCTAGCCCGCAGCAACAAGCGCTGTTATTGGGCTATGGTATCAATAAAACGGACGTGGATAGTGCAACCAATCCAACTCGTGGTATCCGTCAGTATTACTCTATTGAAGCAGGAACTGAAAAGGCATTAAGCGATACGGATTTGGCGATTGTGCGTGCGGGTGTCAGCGGTATATATAGTTTTGGTAATGATAATAAACACCAAGTCCTTGGTAGCCTCAATACCGGCTACATTTGGGCCGATGACTTTTATGACGTGCCTTACAAGTTGCGCTTCTTCGCGGGTGGCGACCAAAGTATTCGCGGCTATGATTATGAAAGCTTATCGCCAATTGACAAAGGCTATCTGACGGGTGGACAAATCCTCGCCGTTGGTAGCGCCGAATATAACTATGAATTTAGACCTGGCTTCCGCGGTGCGTTGTTTACCGATGTGGGTAACGCCTATGACAAAGACTTCGAGACTGAAACCAAAGTCGGCGTCGGCGTTGGTATTCGCTGGGCATCGCCAGTCGGTGTGGTGCGGGTTGATGTCGCTGCTGGTGTGACAGAAGAGAGTATTCCGGTTCGATTGCACTTCTTTATCGGATCGCCTTTATAAGAGCCTCGTCAATCGTTTTTTAGCGATTGTTGACAATCATTTTTTAACGTAGTTGAGTGTGATGTTGACCGAAAATACCCCGCCTAATGATTCATCGGATGAAGATCCGGCGCAACGAGATGCCCGTGCTGTAAGACGTTGGTATCCGCTGTCTTTTTTGCTCAAACTACTGGTGCTCATACTGATTGTGCTAGCAATTATGTTCGCCGTATTTTTTTATGCGGCTGGTACTGAATCAGGTACCAAGTTCTTATTAGAAAAGATCAGTGCCGAGACGGGTATTAAATTCAAATATGGGCGCGGTAATTTACGTGATGGTTTGTTGGTCACGGATATCGATATCGAGGCGACCGAAGACCTTGAAGTACGGGTAGATAAAGCCTATGTCAAAATAGGCTGGCGTGCAGTATTTGCAAAAGAAGTCCATCTACGGGATGCAGACATTCAACGTATTGAGATTATCAATAAAAAACCACCAACGGGTGAGGCATTTGATTATAAAACGCTCAAGCTACCGGTTAACCTGCGTTTTGATCAAGCAAAAATAAAAACGATTGTCTATAAGCAAGTGACCAAAGACCCTATCATCGTCCATGACATCAGAGCTCGTGACTTGACATGGGTTGGCAGCATGGTCACGGTAGGTCGTGGTGACTTACGCTATGCGGACATCGTCAAAGTCAGTGCTTTACAAGGCGAGATTGATCTTCAAGGTGACTATCCGTTAGATTTGAGTGCTATTGCTGAGGTGAGTGCTTTAGACAAAGCCTATATCGATCCGCTAAATATCACTGCCACAGGCAGTTTAAAGCGTACTGTCGGCCAAGTGCGTAGTCGCTATAATGATAGCGATGTCAGCGGTGATTTTGTCGTACAGGCATTGGACAAGGATTTGCCACTTCAAGCAAAACTGCAATGGGATGATATTTTGATTCCTTATGCTGAAAGCCAAAATATTCGTTTAAAAAGCGGCACGGCCACTGCCTCAGGTGTCATCTCTGAGATACGCCTGCGTATCAATACCGAATTGACTGCCAAAGATATCCCTTCAGGACATTATCAAGGGCGGGCAGTGATTGCCAATAGCCAACTGCGCATTGATCGTTTGGATGCTCAGGTTCCAGCTGGAAACTTAATACTACAAGGTATTTTAGATTGGAAAAATAGCTTCGATGCAAAAGTACGAGTGACCGGTAGCAACTTCGATATTCGCCGTGTTATTCCTGACGACTATGCCGATTTCAAAGCCTATGCCCCGCAAAAATTAAACGGTCGACTATCACTACATTATCAACAAAAGAACAGCGCGGGTAACTTAGAAGTTGACGCAGATTTCCGTCAGCGTGATGGCGAACATATTAATGCCAATATTACCCAAGGTAAGACCTCTGCAAAGATCAAACAGGCAGCGCCTTTATATATCGATGCCACTTGGCAAAATCTGACCCGTCGTAACGTCCCTAACATCGGTAATATCGATAGCCCAAGCGGTCAAGCGGATGTCATCGTGCGCGGTTCGACCCTCTCTATCGATGCCAATGCGGTGATCAATGAGCTGAATGCCGCTCCCAAAGGCAACTACGATGTACGTGTCCGCAAAGTGGGTAATGTCATTGATATCAATCGCCTTAATTATGATGGCATCGTCGGTGACCTATCGGGTACAGGGCAGATCCAACTGGCGAGCAAGCAGCGCCCATTGACGTGGCAAATTGATGCCCGTACCAATGGCTTATTGCCCAAAGAGTATCGTAGTGACTTACCGCTTGAGCGTCTGACGGGCAGCATTAATGCCAGTGGTCGCTTAGTGAATATCACCAAAAGCGGGGTCAAGGGTCAGCGTCATATTATTAATTTAAACAATACCGATTTGCAGGCGCAGCTTGATGCCACGCAAGACGGTCGTGCTATCGGTATTACTGGTGGCGGTGACGCCAAAGTTGATATCGTTGGTGGCGAGCTGTCTATGTTTGATGTGCGTTTTGATGGGCAGGTCGATACTGCGGATGTGCCAAAGGGTCGTCTGTCTATCGATGCAGCTGGCACGCCAAGGCTGATCAGTATTCGCAAGCTCAATTACAAGGGTGAGGCTGGCGCAGTGAATGCGAAAGGTGTCATCGATTTGCGCAAAAATATTGGTTGGACAATTGATGGTCGCTTTGATAACTTCAATTTGGGTTATTTTTTACCCAATAATCCCGCCATTATTACTGGTGATCTAAAAACCAATGGTGAATGGCAAACGGCATTCAAGAACAACGCGGATGCTAAAGGTAAATTGAATCGCTTTGCAGTAAATTTTAACGGTGTATTAGATGCCGAGCAGCTACCAGCAGGCAAACTCACCATTGATGCCAGTGGCGATGCTCAGCTCATCCGTATCAAACGCTTCCGTCATGTCGGCGCTGCAGGTAGTATCGATGCTAGCGGCACTGTCGATGTACGTAAAGGTATCGCTTGGGATATCAAGGCGGTAATGAATCGCTTTAATTTAGGTTATTTCCTCAAAAGTACGCCAAGCGCTATCACTGGTACTATAGATACCGACGGTCGCTGGAGTGACACCCAGCAAACCATTAATATCAAACAAATCAACTTGACTGGCATGTTAAAAGGTCAGCCGCTTAGTGCAAAAGGCAGCTTAGCCGCGAAAATGCGTCTGCCAAAAGACTTGGCGAGTTACTTTAAGCGTCTGCAAACGCAAGATGCACAAGCACAATATAAGCAAGTGAACGCCTTAATCGACAGTTTAAATGCCAATAACCTCGTCTTACGTTGGGGCGATAACTACATCACTGCTAATGGCAATGCCAAGCAATTACAAACCAAGATTAATATCACCAGTCTTGATCAGCTGTCCAATAAGCTGACCGGTAAAGTGACCGGCGGTGCGACCTTATCGCAACCTGCGGGACAAGCCTTGCCCACTATTTATATTGATTTAGTCGGTGAGCGTATTGCGCTCCCAGGTTTTATATTGCGTCAAGGTCGTATTCGCGGCAAAATCGTCAACTTAGCAAATAGCCCAAGTCAGCTGATTGTCAGCGCTGAAGGCTTAGATGCTGCGGGACAGAGTTTTAAAAGCGTTAATGCGTCTTTCAATGGTACTGAAAAGTCGCACGTGGTCGATCTAAACGTCGCGAATGAGCAACTTGATATTGCGGCAAGACTCAAAGGTGGCTTTAATCGCGACACACTCAGTTGGTCTGGGGTGATTGGTAAAGGTCGCGTCAAGTCTAGATATGCCACGTTGAACCAACTACAGCCAGCGCAATTAATCGTCAATTTGCCCAACAATCAGAACGGCAATAGCCGTGAGCTTAAAGTGCAACTTGCCGCACACTGTTGGCAGGCGGCAGATCAAACTGGCAAGCTGTGTTTACGTGAAAAATTAATCGCTTCGCCATCTGGTGGTCAGGTTGACATAGTGCTACAAAAGCTGGATACCTCGCTATTTTCAGTATTTCTACCTAAAGATATTGATTGGCATGGTCAGATCAATGGTAAAGCGGTTGTCGGTTGGCAACGCGGTCGTCCACCGACTATTAATACCACTTTATATTCTGACAATGGCAAAATCGGCTTGCTACAAGACGGTGATAGCGCTCCTATAAGTCTGTCATATAAGCGTGTATCACTGATTGCCTTGTCAGTACCTGAGGGTCTTAAATTACGTACAGACATCAATACTGGTCGCGGGGCACGTGGTTATGCGGAAGTTATTGTCGATCCTTATAAAGATCCTAAACCCATCTCGGGCGCATTGGTGCTTAATGAGCTCAATTTAGCGATTTTCAAACCTTTCTTCCCCGGTATGCGCGTACTCGAAGGTAATATCACCATGGCGGGTGGTGTGGGTGGCACATTGGATAAACCACAGTTCTATGGCGATGTTAAATTGGCCAATGGTCGTATCGCGATGCTGGATCTGCCTGTCAATTTAAGAAAAGTTAATGTCGATGCTAAAATTCGTGGCACGCAAGCGACTGTTGATGGAACCTTTAATAGTGGTACGGGCAGCGGCACGCTAACCGGAACGGTAAACTGGCAGCAAAAACTACAAGCCAAACTGAGTATCGCTGGTGAGCGTCTAGTACTGACCCAGCCACCATTGCTATTGGCTGAGATTAATCCTGATATCGATATCATCGTGCGTCCAGGCGACCGTTACGTCAACATTACAGGTGCTATCAGTGTGCCGTCAGCGACCATTCGTCCGCCAGAAGCCAGTGAAGACATCATTACGCAAACTGAAGATGTGGTCGTCCTTGATCGTCGTCTTATTGGTAATATCGACGAAGTTTTAGCTATCTCAAAACCTTGGTCGATCAATGCTGATATTGGCGTAGATTTAGGGGATGATATTAATTTCCGTGGATTTGGTGCCGTTATTCCTTTGGCAGGTGCTATCAATATCACTCAAAACGGCACGGGCATTATGCGCGCTACAGGGGTGGTACAAGTATCACGCCGTACCAATATCAATGCCTTTGGTCAGAGTTTAGAGCTTAACTATGGTCAGGTACGCTTCAATGGTGATGTCATGAAGCCTAACTTGAGTATTGAGGCCGCCAAAACCATTAGTGGAAAAACAGTTGGCGTGCGTGTTAAAGGCAGTACTGAGAGCCCAAATATTATTGTCTTTAACAATGCTGGTCTTACTCAGCAGCAAGCAATGAATGCCTTGGTAACGGGTCGTATCGATAATAAGAGCGCCACACAAATCAGTGAGCAAGGATTTAAGTCACAAGTGACTAATAATCTAGCCGCTGCTGGTCTGAGCTTTGGGCTCAGTGGTACACGCAACTTGACCAATCAAATCGGTCAAGCTTTTGGTCTACAAAGCCTGACCGTTGATGCTTCTGGCGGTAGTGAAGATACCAACGTCAATGTCACCGGTTACGTGACTCCTGACTTATATATTCGCTACGGTGTGGGTGTTTTCAATGCGCAGAATAGCTTATCTGTCCGTTACCAATTGACCCGTCGCATTTACGTCGAGGCAACGTCAGCGGCAGAGAACGCAGTTGATGTGGTCTATAGTTGGCAGTTTTAGGTAACGCTGTCATCCGTTGATTATTCATCAATGAATTGCAACAATTGCAACAGTGGCTCGATAGCACTTACCATGTTCTACCTAATAAAACGCTATCCAATAAAAAACGCCTTCATCGAAAGGCGTTTTTTATTGAGGTGTAATTTTAACTATTTGGTCAAAATTAAACGATTGTTGCGGGTTAAGCGTAAGCGGTATTCCTCACCTTCGTGTTCAATACGTACTTCTTTGGTCAAGGCAAACAGATGCTGTGACTGTAAAGTTGGTAGACGGTTTTCGCGGCAGTTCAAGTAACGAGAGATAACCATGCTCATAGTAAATTCCTTTTGATAAAACAGTTGAGTAGTCGACATCAGAGAGTAACAATTATTAACGATAATAATTATCATTTAGATTGAGTTTTTTTGCAAGGTAATTGATAAAATAAAATGCAGTTATTATGTAAACTTATATGAAGCAGTAGTGATAAAGCCCATCTCAAGTGCATTTTCACCAGTTTTGTCTACCTTTTGATTCCATAGCAGACCGCCATTTCAAGTTATTATCAGCAAACAATGAAATAAGCACTTAAGGACAGTATTATGCCAAACTCCTCAAAAATCCCAGCAACGAGTCATCAAAAGATTGTAAATGTCGCTGTCGCTGTTATTCATTATCAAGCACAGTATTTGCTTGGATTCCGCGATGCGGCTCAACATCAGGGTAATCGTTATGAGTTTGTAGGTGGCAAGATTGATGCGGATGAAACCGCAAAACAGGCATTAATACGCGAAGTCGCTGAAGAAACTGGGATCGATATCCATGACAATACTGTCGTCAAACTTGGACGACTGCATCATGATTACGGGGATAAGCAAGTAAGCTTGCAGGTCTATAATATTGAGCTGACAGCGCTACAGTACGAACAGCATCGCCATCTTCGCTATGGCTTAGAAGGGCAGGCGCTAAAATGGGTCAATAAATCTGCGCTATTGGCGGGAGAGTATCACTTGCCTGCTGCCAATAAAACGATTCTTGAATGGTTGCGACTACCCACGCAGTTAGCGATTACTTATCCTTTGGCACACTTTAGTGATCAGCCCAATCCAGCAGCAGAATGGTTGACTTACCACGAGGAAAAGGTAGCGTCTCATGCTTGGCTATACATTCGAGTTAAGGAGTCAGGCTTTGATAACAGCGTAAAGCAACTGATGACTTTGCGTCCAGATATTCAGGTGATTCTGCCTTTTGATTATCACATGCAATCTGTGCAACCCGACTATCAAATCGTTGTTCATCAAGTCGTTGCTCATCAAATCTCTCAGACTGCGCTCATGACATGGTTTAATAATGGGGAGCATGTTTCTGTAGGTGAGCAGACGTCATTTAACGATCGACCATTGATAGTCAGTTGTCATGATGCGGTTAGTATTTATGCTGCCAATAAGCTTGCTAATGCTCGTTTACAGCAGCAGCTACCACCAGTTATCGGTGTTTTTCTGTCACCGTTATTAGCGACCCAAACTCACCCTGATACTGCACCATTAGGTTGGTCAGATTGGTCAGCTCTGGCACAGTTGGCTGATATGCCTGTCATCGGCTTAGGTGGATTGTCACCAGCCATGATTGGGCGAGTCGCTCAGTTCGGTGGTATCAGCGTGGCAGGTATTCGTCAGTTTATTTAGCAATTTGTTTAGGACGTATCTTTATTTTTATCGGGTATTTGTCATAAAAGGTTCATTCAATTAATGGATCTTCTCTATATTTATCCAGCCAGTAACTCTGTGTTTATTCTTTAGCACAAACATAGAATTACTTACAAACCGTTGCGTTTTCCTACATTGCAACACTGTTTTAATCGTAGTGCTGCCATTAAGATAAGCTATCAAATTAGAAAGTGTCCATTAGATAGTGCCGATTAGAAAGTGCCCATTAAAAAGTACCCACGCTATTTTTTATAAATAACGATTTTAGTGTTTATAAGCCAACAATCGGGTCAAGCTGTTTTCACTACTTCTAATAACATTTAATTTTACTCGTATTATTTTTCACATTAGCAGTGTGTTTGAGCAAGAAATTAAATGGTAATCATTTGATAATTGATCAATTTTAACCATCACCACTAATTAATGGTACCTCTATGAAAACCAATAAGTTACCTCAGTCAGCATGGTCTGATTCACAGGCAGCCGGTTCTCAAGCGCAGCAACTCAGCCAATCAAAGGCTCGCTATCCTCATGATAGTGGGCAACATGCCAATAGTGCTAGCAACGATGCTAGCTATGACAGTTATGACGATGAACGTTCAGACCATTTGGCAAGAGATACGTCTCTGCAAGACAGCTATTTTGGATACAAGAGTATCGACAAAAGCCTTACACAGGCAAAAGAGTTTGCTATGATTGAAAACGGTAGTACCGGCAGTAACGATCCAAAAAACAGTGATCCAG
Source organism: Psychrobacter sp. Pi2-51 (assembly GCF_904846665.1). NCBI lineage: Bacteria > Pseudomonadati > Pseudomonadota > Gammaproteobacteria > Moraxellales > Moraxellaceae > Psychrobacter > Psychrobacter sp. Pi2-51. Next base: position 70,675 of record NZ_CAJHBP010000005.1, on the reverse strand, counting down.
AAGATTTTGACACAGCTAACGGCTACAAAAAAGCCAGTGGCTCTCAAAAAATCAACGGTTATAAAAAAGTGCAGAAGAAACAAGCACAAAAAATCAGTGAATTAGACGCATTTAAGTCAGAAGATTACGCTGATACTTCAACAGAAAAACCCCAAAAAACCGATGATTTATCATTGACTACCATTTCATACAAAAAAATACCGGAGCGTATATTCATGAACGGGCTTATCAAGCATACCGGCATTGCCTTAGCGATTATTATACCGTTGGCAGCGTTTTCGGCATATGCCGCACCGTTACCGGCTACAATGTCTGCCAATAAAACCTCTGCTACGGCGACGACTGATAAAGCGACAACAGAGACATTGTCGGTGAAGCCTAGCAGTATCATGCATAGTTCTGCCAATGTACCGACGACCGTCGATAGTGTGGATCTCAAACAATATGCAGGTACGTGGTATGAGATAGGTCGATTGCCGATGTATTTTCAGCGCAATTGTGCCAGTGATGTCACTGCCAATTACACCGAAAAAACAGATGGCTCAGGAATTATAGTCACTAATAAGTGTCAGGCTGAAGATGGTTCAGGCATTGTAGCTGAGGGGTTGGCAAAACCTGCTGACGATACGGGTAGCAAATTGAAAGTCACGTTTTTGCCTTCATGGATTCGCTGGCTACCAGTTGGTCGCGCTGATTATTGGGTGTTGGCACGGGATCCGGATTACAAGACAGCTTTGGTCGGTACACCCGATAAAGGCAGTCTATGGTTGTTGGCACGGTCGCCCAATATCAGTCAGGAAACTTACGCAAAATATCGCCAAATTGCCCAACAACAAGGGTATGATTTAAAAGAATTTAAGCTGACAGCGCACAGTAATCAAACGGTTACTCTGGTGCCATAACCGTCTATAACATTCATGTTTATCAAAAGGTAGCGTAATAAGCTGCCTTTGTTTTTATAATCTATTAAATATACCCTCAAAACGCGTTATAAGTGCTTGCTGATCGGTTAGCACTGGCAAAATAGAGCGTTTTAAGCTAAAATCTAGGCGACCTAAACACTCTGATGAAAATGATTGACATGAATGTTATTCTGTCATTTTATCGGAGTGGTTACTTAGACTAAATTTAATCTATCTGTTTGATACTTTTTCATAATACTTTACTGATCATAAGGATGTTTCTCGTGAGCAATGCTGATACCTTACGCCAACTACATCAAGAGCACTTGAGCAATTACAACAACCAAGAGCAACAAGCGATCGAGCTTATGGGGCTATTGAATAAGCTCTATAATGAGCAAGATGTACAAGTAACATTGTTCGGTGAAACGCTAGGTACTACCTCAGTTGGTCAGATATTAGCACTACACCAAAAAGTAGCACTGCGCGACCATGGCGCTAAGTCTATTGATATCGCTGACACGTTAGCGATGGTAAAAGTCATCGCAGAGAGTAAAGACATTCAAGCCACTCGTATCGATGTTGGTCAATTGATTGCTAATGACACTGACGTACAAGCTGCACTAAAATCTGTCAATAATGCAGGTGCCGTCAATGGCGCGACGGATGTTGTATTGTATGGTTTTGGCCGTATTGGTCGTATTTTGACCCGCCTGCTACTGTCACAAGCGTCAAGTGCAAAAGGTTTGCAACTGAAAGCCATCGTTGTACGTCCAGCTGCTGCTGGTGATTTGGCTAAGCGTATTTCATTGCTTGAGCGTGACTCGATTCATGGTAGATTTTTGGGTGGCATTAGTATCGATGATGACAACAATGGCATGATTATCAATGGTCGTTTTGTGCAAGTGATTTATGCCAAAGACCCTAGCGAAATCGATTACAATGCTTATGGTATCGACAACGCTTTGGTCATCGATAATACAGGTATCTGGAAAGATGAAGCAGGCCTTGGCAAGCACCTACAATCTACTGGTGTGAAAAAAGTTCTGTTAACTGCACCTGCTGGTGGCGATATTAAAAACGTCGTTTATGGTGTGAATAACAATACTATTGGCGACGATACGATCGTGAGTGCTGCTAGCTGTACGACCAACGCGATTACCCCGACGCTTAATGTATTGAACGATGAGTATGGCATCGAAAACGGTCACGTAGAGACTATCCACTCATTCACCAATGATCAAAACTTAGTCGATAATTATCACAAAGCAGATCGCCGTGGTCGCAGTGCAGTTATGAACATGGTGATTACCAGCACCGGCGCAGCAAAAGCAGTTGGCAAAGCATTGCCAGAACTAAGTGGTAAATTAACGGGTAATGCTATCCGTGTACCAACGCCGAATGTCAGTTTAGCTATTTTGAATTTGAACCTTAAAACAGCACCAAAAAGCGCTGATGCGTTAAATAAATTTTTGCGCAAGATGGCCAACAGCAGCACTTGGCAGTCGCAAATTGCTTATACCGATTCTACAGAAGCCGTATCAACGGATTTTGTTGGCACGACTCATGTAGGTATCATCGATGCTCAAGCAACTATTTTGACGGATAATCATGCCATTGTTTACATTTGGTATGACAATGAAGTCGGCTACAGTACGCAAGTATTGCGTTTGGCGACGCAAATGGCTGGAATCAGCTACACTCAGATTCCAGCATAAAAAGTCTAAGGCGGTATCATTTATGCGGTAGTACCTTGCAATCCGTATAGATTCGTCGGTTTTTAGATGCGCTAGTTTTTAGATGCAGTACTTAAGCACCCGATAGTCCGATTGGTTATCGGGTGTTATTGTCATAATGACTACCAAGGGCGGCTTCACACACGGGTCGCAAATATTTTTTAAATTAGTTTTTAAAATTATTGGTTTTTATAACCACACAAACACATAGCTATACCCTAAAATACAGTCACTGACTGTAACCAGTTGATAAACTGGATGGTAAATTAAGGAACGTAAGATGCGATTTATTGATGAAGCCGTCGTAACGGTAAAAGCAGGTGACGGTGGTAACGGAATCGCCAGTTTTCGCCGAGAAAAATATGTCCCACGTGGTGGACCTGATGGTGGAGATGGTGGCAAGGGCGGAGATATTTACGTCATTGCAGAGGATAACACCAACACCCTAGTGGACTATCGTTATACCCGTCGTCACGATGCTATGCGAGCAGAGAATGGCCACAGTAGAAACTGTTCAGGCAAGGGCTCTGATGATTTGTTTTTACCAGTACCTATCGGTACCACAGTAGTTGATACCGAAACTGACGAAGTGTTGGGTGACTTGGTTGAACTTGATCAGACGTTACTGATTGCCAAAGGTGGCGATGGTGGTTTGGGTAATACCCATTTCAAAAGCTCGACCAACCAAGCACCACGTAAGGCTACGTCTGGTTTTGAAGGTGAGTTAAAAGTTCTTAAATTTGAGCTAAAAGTTGTGGCTGATGTTGGCTTGATTGGTTTGCCTAATGCTGGTAAATCTACCTTTATTCGTCAAGTCTCTGCTGCTAGACCAAAAGTTGCTGACTATCCGTTTACCACTCTCGTTCCGAATCTAGGTGTGGTTGATATCGGTCGTCATCGCTCATTTGTGATGGCAGATATTCCAGGTTTGATCGAAGGTGCTTCAGAAGGTGCTGGACTTGGCATTCGTTTCTTAAAACATGTGGCTCGTACTCGTCGTCTGTTACATGTGGTTGATGTAAAGCCAATTGATGGCAGCGATCCGGTAGCCAACGCTTGTGTTATCTTGAATGAACTTGAGCGTTTTTCGCCTGAGTTATCCAACTTACCCCAGATTTTGATATTAAACAAAATTGATCAGGTGCCTGACGAAGAGTTAGATGAGCTTTGTACTCATATTGTCGCCGAGCTTGAGTGGACAGGCGATGTATTTCGCACGTCAACCTTAATGGGTGAAGGGACTGATGCAGTTAAATATCATTTAATGAATGAGATTGAGCGTGAGCGTGAGCGTGAACTAGAAGATCCTATCTTCGCTGAAGCACAAAAAGCACGTTTTGAGCGTTTAGAAGCAGAAGTGCGTCTCAATACTGAAGCCCAGCGTGAAGCATATCGTGCGGCTCGCAAAGCGGCGCGTGAAGGCACAGACTTAGTCAACGAAGACGAACTGGATGACGATGACGATGGTGTTGAAGTCGTATACGTTCCCTAAGTTATTTCGTTTGAGTTGATTTTTTAAATTAACCCCCGTAATTAATCCATAAAAGAAACAGGAGTTTATATGGCAGGTGACATAGAAAACACGACCGAAGAGGCAAGGTTTATTAAGCAAACTCGCAACTTTGATATTCAGCGCGTTATTGTCAAGATTGGTTCATCGTTATTAACTAATAACGGTCGAGGGCTAGATCGTACTGCCATATATGAGTGGGCAAAACAGATTGCTAAGCTGCACAAAAAAGGTGTGGAGGTGCTACTGGTATCGTCAGGTGCCGTTGCTGAAGGTGTGGTACGTATGAACCTTGAGGAGCGCCCTAAGAAACTAGCTGCACTACAGGCCTGCGCTTCTATTGGTCAAATGGGTCTGATTGAAACGTGGTGGTCAGCATTGATCCAGCATGGTATTCAAAGCTCGCAGCTACTATTGACTCATGATGATTTGTCCAACCGTAGCCGTTACCTCAATACGACGGGTGCGCTGACGCAATTACTAGAATGGCGCGTACTACCTGTCATTAATGAAAACGATACCATCACTATTGATGAGATCAAATTTGGTGATAATGACACGTTAGGTGCAATGGCAGCAGCGATGGTCAATGCTGACTTGTATATTATCCTAACCGATCAAGACGGTGTGTTTACTGATAACCCACGTGACAATCCTGATGCCAAAATGATACGTCAAGAGCGGGCGATGGCTGATTACTTGTTTGATATCGCAGGGGATGGTGGCAAGCTCGGACGCGGTGGTATGTTGACCAAAATCCGTGCTGGTCGTCTTGCAGCGATGGGTGGGTGTCCAACCGTTATCGTAAGCGGTGCTATTGATGATGTTATCACTCGTGTCGTTTCAGGTGAGGCAGTGGGTACATTACTGACTACCAACGAAGAAGACAAAATCATTGCTCGCAAACAATGGCTTGCAGCGCATCTGCGCATGTCAGGCAGCTTGATTGTCGATGCTGGTGCAGCTAGAGCGCTGACTGAACACAATAGAAGCTTGCTGCCAGTTGGGGTCGTAGAAGTGCGCGGCGGTTTTGATGAAGGCGATGTGGTAGAGATTATTCATCAAGATACAAACGAACGTATAGCCGTCGGGCAAGTGAATTTTTCATCGCATGATGCGCGACGTGTGGCTCGTGAGCGTACCGAAAGCTTTGATAAAATTTTCGGTAGTAATGAAGAGCGCGTTGTCATGGTACATCGTGACAACTTAGCATTGACGGTATAGTCAATCCTATATAAATTGGATACGGTGTCAGTCTCGCTTAGTCTACTATTTACAGCACTTTTTATAGCACTTTCGCTCCACTTTCTTATATCCAAATTATATTGAACCAACTATATAATTTGGATATGGCCTGTTTGCAGGTGCTGATGAGTCATAGTGATGTGTCGGTTGATAGCTTATATACGTCATAGCATGACTTATCAACGTTTGAAAACTGTCAACATGTAGGCATTTATCAGTATTTAGCAGTAACGAGCACTCAAAAATCTAAGAACCAGTATTACTTAATGATACGAGACGTTTTTGGATTCAAAGACAGCGTTGACTAAAATGTGTCTTTGAATGAAAGCTTAATTATCCAACGTGCAACGCGTTTTATATCCTTTATATTCAACTTATTTTATCCAGCACGGTATTCATTGAAAATAGTAACAATGAATACCGTGCTGCTTTGGAGATTTGTACATGAGTGCTTCAGACCATAGCAACTCGCTTCAGCAAGAATTTGCCCCTTTAAAAAACGACAGATTGCTCCGCGCATTTCGTTTTGAGACGATAGACACCACCCCAGTGTGGATGATGCGTCAAGCAGGTCGTTATTTACCAGAGTACAAAGCCACCCGCGCTGAAGCAGGTGATTTTATGAGCTTGTGCCGAGATACTGACCGCGCAACTGAAGTCACTTTGCAGCCCTTACGTCGTTATGATTTGGACGCCGCTATTTTATTCAGTGATATTCTGACCATTCCTGATGCTATGGGATTGGGTTTGTATTTTGAAGCTGGAGAAGGGCCGAAGTTTAAACACCCTATTCGTACGCAAGCAGATTTAGATAGATTGCCTGTGCTTGATGTGAATGATTCTCTTGATTATGTCATGCGTGCGGTGACAAGTATTCGCAAAGCGCTTAATGGCCAAGTCCCCTTGTTTGGCTTTTCTGGCAGCCCGTGGACACTAGCGACTTATATGATTGAAGGCGGTAGCTCAAAGGATTATCGTTATACCAAAGGCTTTTTGTATAGCAACCCTGCTTTTTTGCATCAATTATTAGATAAGCTTGCTACGTCTGTTATTGACTATTTAGACGCGCAAGTCGTTGCTGGTGCTCAGGTGCTACAGATTTTTGATAGCTGGGGCGGCGCGCTTGGTCATCGTCAGTTTATCGATTTTTCACACGCTTATAATAAGCGCATCGTCGCTGAGCTAAAAGTGCGTCACCCTGATATACCAGTGGTATTATTCACCAAGGGCGGCGGACTATGGCTAGATATCCAAGCAGATAGTGAAGCGGATGCCTTAGGTCTAGATTGGACGATGCCGCTTGATCGTGCGCGTCAGGCGTTGACTGAGAGTCAGCGTCAATTGACTAAGCAGCATAAAAAACTACAAGCTAGCAAAGCGCTTCAAGGTAATTTGGACCCAGCAACCTTGTATGGTTCTCCTGAAACCATCCGCTCAGAAGTAAAATTAATGCTTGATGATGCCTATGCTAACGGCGAAAAAACCGGCTACGTGGCGAATTTAGGTCATGGTATTACGCAGTGGGTCAACCCTGATAATGCCAAAGTATTTATTGATGCCGTGCATGATTATAAAATCTAGCCACTGTTTTATTTAATCACCGTTTTATTTAACTACTCTGCTATTTAGCCACTGGGGTATTTAAATGCTATGATAAATTTGACTTATAAAGTTAAAATCCAGTGTTAGCTATAGCCTAGCAATTACATTATTGAGTAAAAGGGGATATCTTATGATTTCAGCAGCAATCGTCGGTGGCACAGGGTATACAGGTATTGAGCTGATTCGCTTACTATCCGCTCATCCTGAGGTTTCTATTGATTTGCTAACGTCACGTAGCGAAGCTGGTACACGTGCTGATGAGATATTCCCAAGCTTACGCGGTATCTCAGACATCGTCTTTAGTGACTTGGGTGATGATACACTTGCAACGTTGCAAAAATGTGATGTGGTATTTTTTGCCACGCCACACGGTGTCGCGATGAAGCAAGCGGAAGCATTGACTCAAGCAGGCGTGCGAGTCATCGATCTGGCGGCTGATTTTCGTTTGCAGTCTTTGACGGAGTTTGAGCATTGGTATCAACAGTCGCATACATGCCCTGAGTTATTGAAGACAGCTGTTTATGGCCTACCTGAAGTCAATCGCCACAAGCTTGCAAGCGCCTTAGTAGTAGGGAACCCTGGCTGTTATCCAACCACGGCTATTTTGGGACTAAAACCCATTATTGACGCGCAAAACAAGCAAGCAGCACGCTTGATCGACGCACGTATCGTTATTGATGCCAAATCTGGTGTTTCAGGGGCGGGACGTCAGGCAAGTTTGGCGCTTAATTATGCGGAAACGACAGACAATTTTAAAACTTATAGCGTTGCAGGTCATCGCCATTTGCCAGAGATTGAGCAAGGAGTTGCGCAATTATTAGACAGTCAGTTTAGCCATCGCATTCGCTTTTTACCGCATTTAGTGCCAATGATTCGTGGCATGTTAAGCTCCATCCATATGGAGATGACTGAGGAAGGTGCGGCTATCGATTGGCAACAAGCATTTGAAGAGTGCTATGCGTCAGAGTTGTTTATTGATGTCATGCCAAAGGGTATCTATCCTGATACGCGCAGTGTACGTGCCAGCAACCGTCTGCGGATTGCGGTACATCAAGACAATGACCGTGCTGAACTGACGGTTATCGTGGTACAAGATAACTTAGTAAAGGGCGCGGCAGGGCAGGCGGTACAAAATATGAATGTAATGTTTGGTCTTGATGAATCACTGGGATTGAATTTCGCGCCTATTGTTCCTTAATATTAGGGCGTGTTGAACGTTCATAAATAAGCACTGTCATGGTCGAGGGATCAAACATAACCTATTAAGTTACCTCATTTTTTTATTGTCACATCGTTCATATTGATGGTGCTAGGTATTGATTATAAATTCCGCTATAATAACCTGCCCTTACTGTTAAGAGATACTGTCTAAATGCGTGTTAAGATTGTACTACGCTTTTGCTCACAGCCAGCACGTTTATCGTGCCAAGACGCTATTTCATACAAATTGGAGCGTAGCCGACATTCTTTACAAGTCAGTAATGGCACTATCGATAGTCGGAATAGCCTCAGTGCGAGCCAAACAGGTGCTTCGACACTGGTACTGGCGCTTTTCGTCGTGGCCATATTAGCGACAGCTATTGTTGGGTTGGTGTTTGGTCACAAGCTTGGCTATCAGCGCGGCTTTCATGCGATGCAAACTGAGACCAAACAAGCGATTATCAACAGCACTGAGGCAACTAAAGAGCTGAAAGATCTACGTGTTAGCAATAAGATTGCCACGAGTGAAGCCGCCACTGCCAAGCAAGAGCTGGCGATAAGTTTGACAAATTTAGAAGAGTTACGCGCCACACAAAAAGAATTAACCATTGAAAACAAACAAGTTACCCAGCTTAATGAGCTTTATACTGAGGTGATTAGTGATAATGGTGGCATGCCACTACAGATAATTGGCGCTAATATTAAGCCGTTACCTGAGAACGCTTTCGAGTATGGTTTTGATGTCGGTATGCTGAGTAAAGATGGCACTGCCAAACGTTTAACACCAATTTTGACATTAATTGACAATGATGACTTTGTGGAAGTACCACTAGATCCTGCCAGTTATTCGATCAAAGGTATTGTACGTATTCGTGGTCGCTTCATGATGCCATCAGGATTTAAGCCTTTACAGGCCAAACTGACTTTAAGAGCTGGTGGGCAACAAAAAGAACAGCTGTATGATTGGAGGCTTGGCGATAGGGTCGACAATATGCCGCTCTCCCTATTAGACTTGCCAGAAGTAGATGAAAGTCCTATTGAACCTTGATTATTACTCAAATTTTAATAAGCACTTGAAATTTAATGGTATGAGCCAAAGTTAGTTAAACATAATGGCTGCTAATAGCAGCTATGTGAAAGCAAAGGTGCTTTGTTACATGCCAATTATGCACCAAATAGCCTCTCTGCATAACCTCCTTTTTATTTAGAATTTACCTTATAATTATATTTTTATTATGATAAAACCTATGACTCTACAAGCTAGGCCAACCGTTTTCGATTGGCATTTTCCCAACATACCTGCACAGCGTGCTCAAGACAGTGCGCCAGAGGATGAGACGTCGCCGCAAGCAGACGTGCTCGTGGCCGAGCCAGAAGTGGCGAAGCCGCCGATGTATGCGGTCGTGATGTATAATGACAATTACACGCCGATGGAATTTGTCGTCTATGTTTTACAGTCGGAATTTCGCCACAGTGTTGATTCTGCCGTTGAAGTGATGTTGACGATTCACAATAGCAGTAAAGGTATTGCTGGTATCTATCCCAAAGATATCGCTGAAACTAAAGCCAAAAAGGTAAATAGCTTGGCTCATCGCGAAGGTTATCCATTATTGACTCAAATTGAACCACATCAAGGTGAATAGCCGTCACAACGGCTTTATTTTTTCTCAGCTTTTCACCTTGCTTGATATTATTTAATCAGCTATTTAATGCTGCCACTTCCAAGCTTATATACCCATAATATTTTTTAAAAGCCTTTTTACTAGGCAGTTCTACTATTACTTCACCGCAAATCAGCCCTTATACCTCTCCTAAGTAATCAGTCTTCTTTCTGCTTTGATCTTGATTTTTATCTCAAATAGCCTTATATACTAAACATAACGTCGTGTGATAAATGGATGTCTTGCGTTCAGTTTTTTAGCATTTCGCTATGTTCCTAATACCCTGATGATTTACGCCCTTATTTTGATAAGATCTTTTTTATTCTCAACTTCTCATTTGTGTAATTCGTTATTTTCTGACTTTCTCGTCTCCAACATCCCCTCACAAAGTGTGCTTAGATACATTTTAGTATGCGTTAATAGATTGACTATGTTTGAGTATCATGTTGAGATAAAGAAAAGCGAATATGAATTATCACAATCATTGCTAGATAGGTCGAAACACTCACTAAATGATACACGGTACACTTCAATCATCGTTTGGTCGTGTCTCTTAATAATACTAACATTGCCCTTGAACAATACATCTATCGCCCTGATTTACTACCTAACTCATTCATAAAGCTATCAATTTATAAGATAGGTACAACCGTAGGAAGTCCTTATGTTAAGTCGTCATCTTGAAGTTTCTTTGCGTTTAGCAATGACACTTGCGCGCCAAAAATCGCATGAGTATCTCACTGTTGAACATTTATTGTTGGCACTGTTAGAGAACACGCATGCTGCCAACACATTAACGGCGTGCAATGCAAATGTTTCAACGCTACGTACCGAGCTCGAGGCTTATATCAATAAGCATACGCCAACGGTAGATGCAGAAACGGAGCAATCACCACAGCCAACCCAAAGCTTTGATCGCATCCTGCAACGTGCTATTTTTCATGTGCAGTCTATTGGTGGTGGTCGTTTGGTCGAAGGCTCAGATATCTTGGTATCTATGTTTTCCGAGCACGATACTTACGCTGTTTATTTGCTCAAAAAACAAGGCATCAGTCGTCTTGAGCTGACCCAGTATTTATCACATGGTCAAGATAAAGATGAGCCATCAGAGCCTCGTGCTTCTACGACTGGAGAACGTCGTAGTGCTTCTGAAAAAACCAGCAAAGATCCGTTGGTTGAGTTCGCTACTAACCTAAACCAGCGTGCGGCAGAAGGTAAAACCGATCCATTAATTGGACGTACTTCTGAGATTGAGCGTGCGGCGCAAGTACTCTGTCGTCGCCGCAAAAATAACCCATTGTTGGTTGGTGAGCCAGGGGTTGGTAAAACGTCTATCGCTGAAGGTTTGGCATGGTTAATTATCAATGATAAAGCACCAAAGCCGCTTAACGGCTGTGTGATTTATAGCTTAGATATTGGCTCACTCATTGCTGGTACTAAGTACCGTGGTGATTTTGAAAAGCGTATGAAATCGCTCCTTGATGCAATGAAGAAAAAGCCCAATGCCATCTTGTTTATCGATGAGATTCACATGATTATTGGTGCAGGCTCTTCAATGAGTAGCAACATGGATGTGTCTAACCTAATCAAACCGGCGCTTGCCAACGGTGAATTGCGTTGTATTGGTTCAACGACCTTCACTGAGTATCGTCAGGTGTTTGAAAAAGACCATGCACTCTCGCGTCGTTTTCAAAAAATTGATGTGAAAGAGCCAAGTGTCGATGACAGTATCGATATTTTACGGGGTCTCAAACCGCGTTACGAAGAGTTTCACAACGTTGAATATACAGATGAAGCATTAGTCACCGCTGTACAGTTATCGGCCAAGCATATTCACGAGCGCTTTTTACCTGATAAGGCAATTGATGTTATCGATGAAGCTGGTGCTTATAAGCGTTTAGGCGTGATTCCGGATACCGATGATATCGAAGCAGAAGAAAGCTTCATTGCTGATTTGGAGCAAGACTTCGATGCGCAGATTGATGCCGATGTTGAAGCTCTTGAGAGCGATATTCATAATGACATAACCAGTAATGACGACGATAATGAAATGCAGGATGAAGCCAATACTGCAAAAGCCAATGATCGTGCTAAATCATCTGATGAGTCAAAAGCGGCGAAGGCCAAGAAAAAACCACCGATGAAAATCGATGTGGCAGACATTGAAGCCATCGTGGCCAAGCTTGCGCGTATTCCGCCCAAGTCGGTATCAAGCGATGATAAGAGTATTCTTGAGCATTTAGATCGTGATCTTAAGCATTTAGTATTTGGTCAAGACGAAGCGATTGAGACCTTGGCAGATGCCATTAAATTGTCTCGTGCGGGTCTAAAAGCGCCAGATAAGCCAATTGGGTCATTTATGTTTGCCGGTCCGACAGGGGTTGGTAAGACAGAAGTATCGCGTCAGTTGGCAAAATTATTAGGCGTAGAATTGGTGCGCTTCGATATGTCAGAATATATGGAAGCCCATACCGCATCACGTCTGATTGGTGCGCCTCCCGGCTATGTCGGTTTTGATCAAGGTGGACTGCTTACTGAAAAAATCAATCAGCATCCGCATTGTGTTTTATTGCTTGATGAGATTGAAAAAGCGCATCCTGATGTGTTCAACTTGTTATTACAAGTGATGGATCATGGTACGTTGACGGATAATAACGGTCGTGTCGCTATCTTTAAGCAAGTGATTGTCATTATGACCACCAACGTGGGTGCTGATAGTATTAGCCGCTCTTCGATGGGCTTTACCCAGCAAGATCATAGCCGTGATAATACAGAATCGCTCAAACGTGTCTTTACCCCTGAATTCCGCAACCGCTTAGATGCCACCATTCAGTTCAATTCACTAGATACATCAGTGGTAGTATCAGTGGTCGATAAATTCTTGGTTGAGCTACAAGTACAGCTCGATGATAAGCAAGTCACGCTAGAGATTGATGATGAAGTACGTGATTACTTGGCTGTAAAAGGATATGACCGTTTGATGGGTGCGCGTCCGATGCAGCGTCTGATTCAAGATGAAATCAAAAAACCATTGGCAAGTATGATTTTGTTTGGAGATTTGGTTAACGGTGGGGTTGTTCATCTTACCTTAGAGCCTGAAGCGGGCGATGAGCAAGATGGTGCTACTATGAAACTGGATAAGGTATCGGATAAAGGTTCAGCGAATAGTCGGATTATCTTAACAGTCGTTGAGACCCATGAGCCGCGCTCAGACTCTGAATCATTGGCCAGCTAAACGGTTTTACATTAGCTTTATAAAAACGGCTACCATATCTCTGTGGTAGCCGTTTTTTTGTTGCTATAATTTATCAACAAACCTCACATCATTTTTTGTTACCATCAACTTTTAAACCACGCTATAGTCAGTGAAAAGTAATATCAAACCATCACGCACTGCTGATACCAATTTTTCTTTCTTGCTGTGCTTGCGCAGACAGAGGTTACAAAAAATTAATATCAGCAATACCATCGCGTTTCTAGGATATTTTAACTATAGTTACGAAGTAATTATTCATAACAAATATAATAAGGATGTACCATGGAACTGTTTGACGAACAGCCGACGAAGACCCCAGAGCAAAGGCAAGCGATTTTAGACAATGTCCGTCTACCAGCAGATTGGAAAACGGCACTAGCAGATGAATTGACCTCTGAAAATATGGATAACCTACGAGCTTTTTTGAAGGAAGCGTACCAATCAGAGGAAAGTGTTTATCCACCTGCACCGCTGATGTTCAATGCCTTTAACCTAACCCCTTTATCGAAGGTTAAAGTCGTTATCTTAGGACAAGACCCTTATCATCGTCCAGGTCAGGCAATGGGGCTATCTTTTTCTGTGCCCAAAGCGATTCCCAAGCCGCCGTCACTTAATAACTTACTCAAAGAAATGGCCAATGATATCGGTACTAGTTACTCAGCGCATGGTGATTTAACGTATTGGGCGCAGCAAGGAGTTTTACTCTTGAACAGCTCATTAACGGTGCGAGAAGGTGAGCCGAATAGTCATCAAAATAAAGGTTGGGAGCAGTTTACCGATGCCGTGATTGATGTGGTCAATGAACAAACGGAGCACACGATATTTATATTGTGGGGCAGTAAAGCGCAGAAAAAAGGCAAGTATATCGATACTGAAAAACATTTAATCTTAACGGCTGTGCATCCTTCACCGCTGGCTGCCAATCGTGGTGGATTTTTTGGTTCCAAGCCATTTTCTAAAACCAATGATTACTTGGTACAGTATGGACAAACACCAATTGACTGGCAATTACCACAATAGATAACAAATAATCTAATGATAAATTTACACTCTCATCCGTTAATACCTAGCCAATTGGCCGCTATTGAAGTAGAAATGTCACTTGCAAACAGTACATTTTGGTCGCTGCAAGACGTTAAATGGATGCAAAAAGCATTGCTACTGGCTAAACAAGGGGCTGCACTCGGAGAAGTGCCAGTAGGCGCAGTGTTGGTACACAATCAGCAGATCATCGGGCAAGGCTTCAATGAGCCAATTGGACGCCATGACGCGACTGCTCATGCTGAGATAGTTGCGCTAAGGGATGCGTGCGCGCGTTTAAAAAACTACCGCCTGCCATTACAGACAACTTTGTACGTAACTTTAGAGCCCTGTACGATGTGTGTTGGCGCACTCATTCATGGCCGTGTGGATAGACTGGTCTATGCGGCGAGCGAACCTCGAGCGGGCATGGTTGGTAGTCAAATGAACTTAGCCATGCAGCCTTTTTATAATCATAGTATTCAAGTTGATGAAGGTTTATGCCGTGAGCATAGTAGTCAGATGCTAAAGCATTTTTTTCGTGAACGTCGCCGCGCCGCCAAAAAAAGTAAAAACACTGTCATTAACAATTAGGGTCTGTTGAACATATAAAATATTAGGACTGCTGATCGCTAAAATCTTCCCAAACTAGGCGTAAACCGACGATAATGTCGAGACCTTAGCTAGGTTTACAACAACGTTTGGGGTGATTTTAGCATCAGCCTTTCAGGGCAGGGCTATTTTTGCCAATACATGGCGAAATTGTCTAACCTAGAATGACTAGGCGTCAAAAATTTCACTGCGTATTGTCTAAAAAATAGCCACTGCCAGTGCCACATTTGAATGTTCAGCAGACCCTAAAACAGACATTCAACAAGATATCAGTCTTGTGGCTAGTGATAGCGTGGTTTTTTTGCTATAATATCGCCCTATTTGATTGCTAATAAGTTAGTGGTCTAACAAACAGTTGATAATTAAGTAAATATTGCGTTGTTACTGTTGCATAAGTAGCATTCTAGCTAATATGCTTTTTAATATAAAAGCAGCCATATAAGCAGTGCCTACTATTAAGTGATAAGTGAGTCCTATGACCGTCTCTACACCTACTAATGATAATAGCCAAGCGCAGCCAGTGCGTTATCCTGTTATTTGTATTGACGGTCCAAGTGGCGCAGGCAAAGGCACGGTAACTTGGCGTCTGGCACAAGCATTGGGTTATCAGCTGTTAGATTCAGGCGCTTTATATCGCATCGTTGGTCTAAAGGCGTTTGAAGCAGGATTGATTACTGCCGATGCTAGCAAAGCGATTGATGAGATGGCTGTATTGCATCTGACACAAAGCTTGGACATTGCTTTTGTGCCTAATAATAAGTCAGGCCGTGTCGATATCATCGTTAATGGCGAAGCAGTGGGTGAGCAAGTACGTAACGAAACGATTGGTGGTTACGCCTCACAAGTGGCTGTCTATCCAAAGGTTCGTAATGCCTTGCTAACGCTACAACAAGACATGGCAACCCGTTCAGGCCTAGTGGCTGATGGTCGCGATATGGGTACAGTGGTGTTCCCAGATGCTGACGTTAAAGTATTTTTGACTGCCAGCGCGGAAGCACGTGCCAAGCGCCGTGTCACACAGCTAATGGAAGCGGGACAAGTAGCAGATTTTGAGGAAATATTAACGACGATTAAAGCCCGTGATGATCGTGATGAAAATCGTACGACAGCACCATCAAAGCCAGCAGACGATGCCTTAGTATTGGATAGCTCGATGCTAGATGCAAATGCGGTTTATGAGCAGATAAAAAAACACTGCCAGAATCAGGGTGTCTGCTTTAATAGCTAATAGAAACAACATATTGAGCACTAAATAGTTTCCTATATCTTTGATTTTAGTATAAAATTATAGTATGTCGGATAAGCAGTGATTAGAACAACGTTGTCGTTTTAATAACACAAGACAGTTGTTGCTAATGAGCTCTATAAACATTGTGTTTATGAATAATGCGCTTATTAGCAACAAACGTTTTTTTATATGACTATGTAGGATATAAAACCAGTATTCCGTTTTATATAGTCATAAATTTGATCCGTACTGTGCTGGACAGGATACGGCTATACAAAGGTAGACATAATGGAATCATTTGCTGAACTATTTGAAGCGAGCATCGAAGAAACAGGTCTTGATATCGAGCGTGGCTCGGTTATCACAGGTACTGTTGTAGCCATCGATAGTGATTGGATTACAGTAGATACTGGTCTTAAGTCTGAAGGTATCGTCGCTCGTGAAGAGTTTTTAAGCGAAGAAGGCGAACTTGAAGTTGAAGTTGGCGATAGTGTCGATGTTGTGGTTGAAGCGGTTGATAACGGTATGGGTCAAACCTTACTGTCACGCGAAAAAGCCAAACGCGTTGAGACTTGGAATTTCCTTGAGAAAATCTCTGACAATGATGAGATCGTTAAAGGTATTATTTCTAGCAAAGTTAAAGGCGGCTTTACCGTAGATATCGGTTCAGTACGCGCGTTTTTGCCAGGTTCATTGGTAGATGTACGTCCTATCCGTGATACCACGCATCTTGAAGGCAAAGAGCTAGAATTCAAAGTCATCAAACTTGATCAAAAACGCAACAACGTTGTGGTTAGCCGTCGTGCAGTTATGGAAGCTGAAAACTCAGCTGAGCGCGAAGAGCTATTGAACAAGCTTGAAGAAGGTATCGAGATCGAAGGTATCGTTAAGAACCTTACTGATTACGGTGCATTCGTTGACCTAGGTGGTATCGATGGTCTATTGCACATCACTGACATGGCATGGCGCCGTATCAAGCACCCATCTGAGGTGGTTGAAGTTGGTCAAGACCTAAAAGTTAAAGTATTGAAGTTTGACCGTGAGCGCAATCGCGTTAGCCTAGGTCTAAAACAACTTGGTACTGATCCTTGGGATAACGTTGGCGGCACATACCCAGTGGGTAGCGTTGTTAAAGCACGCGTTACTAACCTAACTGATTATGGTTGTTTTGCTGAGATTTCTGAAGGCATCGAAGGTCTAGTGCACGTGTCAGAAATGGATCATACCAACAAAAACATCCACCCATCAAAAGTAGTTCAAGTGGGCGATGAAGTTGAAGTAATGATTCTTGATATCGATGAAGAACGTCGTCGTATCAGCCTAGGTATCAAACAGACTCTAGCCAATCCATGGGATGAGTTTGATAAGAAACATGAGCGCGGTGATAAAATCACTGGTACGATCAAATCAATCACTGACTTCGGTATCTTTATCGGTTTAGATGGTGGTATTGATGGTCTGGTTCATCTATCTGATATCTCTTGGAACGAAACTGGCGAAGATGCTATCCGTAACTACAATAAAGGCGACACCGTTGAAGCAATGGTATTGTCTGTAGATGCAGAAGCTAACCGTATCAGCCTAGGCGTTAAGCAGCTAAGCTCTGATCCATTCAACGAATACCTAGTCAACAATGACCGCGGTGCTATCGTTAATGGTAAAGTGAAAGAAGTAGACGCTAAAGGTGCTACTATCGAACTTGCTGACGAAGTAGAAGCTTATCTACGTGCCTCTGAGATCCAACGTGACCGCGTTGAAGATGCGACTAAGCATCTAACAGTTGGTGATGATGTTGAAGCTAAAATCATCAGTGTTGATCGTAAAACACGCAACATCAACTTGTCTATCAAAGCGAAAGACGAAGCTGAAGAGCGTCAAGCGATTAAAGATCTTGGTAGCACTAGCACGACTGCTGCTCCAGGAACTGATGCACAGCCAAAAACAATTGGTGACTTGATCAAAGAACAAATGCAGTAAGTTGCTAAGCTATTGATATAAAAGTAATGTAAAAAAAGCGACTCCGGTCGCTTTTTTTTATGATTAAATTTGTATAACGTGGTCAGTAATGGAAGTTTTTGCTCAAACAGACAAACTCTTATTTCCATTTATCCTAATATCCGCTATCATTTGCAACATTGAGTAACAATATATCAGTCGGATTTAGTTTTATATAAATAATATCGGCTTATAGAAGCAGTTGTGACTTTAGATGTTTCTAAGTTAATTCAGTATAATGCTATAAATAGTCATCGTAAAAACCAAATTTTGACTCACAATCATTTTATCCATTAATCAACAGGGCAAGCGTCATAATGCAGCAAGCGATTAACAAATCCGAATTTATTAGTAATTTGAGTGCGAATTGTGAAAATATAACTGACACAGTTGTAGATGATGCAGTACGTGAAATATTAAATTTGATGACCCATACTTTAGCCAATGATGGTCGGGTAGAGGTTCGTGGGTTTGGTAGTTTTTGTCTACATCATCGCCGCGCTCGTATGGGGCGCAACCCAAAAACAGGGGAAAGCGTGCCTGTACCTGCCAAAGCTATTCCGCATTTTAAGCCGGGTAAAGCACTACGTGAAGCCGTAAATGATAAAGTAGCAAATAACTAGTAGTGGCTATGTTAGTACTGGTAATAGATGTGTTAATTGATGATGCACTCTAGAATGCTATCTTTAAACTGTTAGCTCCATTCAAAACTGAGGTATCTTTCATGCGCTTTTTACTGTTTGTATTACTGTTTTTAAGCTTTGCTTATTCGCTTGGCTTGGTATTAGCAAATAATACTGAGGTTGGCGTAAACTTGCTGTTCTCACAAGCACCGACGATGAATTTGGGGCTGCTGCTGATACTCTGTTTAATACTCGGTATAATTATCGGTATTTTGCTAGCATTGCTTATCTTCCGCGTCTTACAAAATAAGTGGGAAATCTCGCGCCTTAACAAGGCCAACAATCATTTGCAAGAGCAATTGACCCAAGCCAATGTCGTTATTGATCGTCAAGCAAATGCACCAACAGTAGAAGATGCGGTCTACGGGACAGCGGCGACCCAGACTCAAGATACAGCAGTTAATATAGATGAAGGCTCTACTTTGATTAAGCATAAGCGAGACTAAGCGGCTTGATAATGGCGGCGCGGCTAATTTTAAAAATACAATGCTTTTATAACTCTGATATATGGCAAAACCATGAATAATATAACTAACTCTCCAGTCATCGTTGCTTTAGATAACATGACTTTAGATGCATCCTTGGCGCTAGCTGATCAATTAGACCCAACGTTATGTCGATTAAAAGTGGGTAAAGAGCTGTTTACTCGTTGTGGCCCTGATATCGTCAAGGCATTGCATCAGCGTGACTTTGAGGTGTTCTTGGACTTAAAGTTTCATGATATTCCTAATACCACGGCTCAAGCAGTATTGGCGGCAGCTGAGCTTGGCGTATGGATGGTTAATGTCCATGCAAGCGCGGGCTTAGAGGCGATGTCATTGGCCAAACAACGCCTGTTAGACGGTAATTTTGAGACCTTGTTGATTGCCGTCACTGTGCTGACTTCTATGGACAATCAAGCATTGATGCAAACGGGCATCACGGACGGTTTAGATGCGCAAGTCAGCCGCCTAGCACAATTGACCAAGCAAGCTGGTCTAGATGGTGTGGTGTGTTCTGCCCAAGAAGCAAAAGTGCTTAAGGCTTTATGCGGTAAAGACTTTAAGCTGATCACGCCTGGCATCCGACTCGCTGATGACAGCGCGGATGATCAAAAGCGTATTTGTACGCCGAGTCAAGCATTGATGGAGGGTTCTGATTATCTGGTCATTGGACGCTCTATTACTCAAGCGCAAAATCCTACTGCTAAACTACAGAAGATACTTCAAAGTATTTAAGTTTGAATAGATATCAAGTAAAAAGACAGCCTAAATGGCTGTCTTTTTACTTTTTGATGGACAAGGAAAAGCTGCTACACTACTTAAATTTATGCTTACAACCTTTCTAAAATATAATGGCCATATCAAAAATGTTCATCTAACTAAATATGAATATTACTATCATGAGCGTTTATCGCTAATTAGATTTTTAATAATAACGCCACTAAATGATGTTGGATAATATGAAATTACAGATATTAAGTGACTTACACATTGACAGCTATGCCCGGCAATTGCATCCGATGGGGCATATTCCTAAGACCGATGCAGACATTGTATTGGTCGCTGGTGACACCGCTAATAGTGATAGCGGCATGCCGTGGCTACAAGAGCAAGCTGCACGTTTACAGGTACCGCTTATTACCATCGCGGGAAATCATGAGTATTTCAAAGAAGATGTGCTAAATTTCGATCAGAAATTGGCAACATGGGATAATTACGATGAAACCTCAGCCAAAGGCATGCGCGTGCTCCAGTGTCAGCATATTGATATCGGAGAAGTACGCATCTTAGGGTGTACGCTATGGACTGATTATCAGTACCAAGCGAATGAGGACACTATGGTCGCTGCTAAACGCTTTATGCGGGACTATACGCAAATATATGCTGGTGATCAGCTATTCTCACCTGAGCTGTCTATGCAATTGCATGCTGAGCAGCGTCAATGGTTACAACAAGCCTTGATAACCGCGAAAACACTGGGCAAAAAAACGATAGTGATGAGTCATCATAGCATCAGTGCATTATCAGTGTCTGAGAAGTATGCCAGCCTACCCAGTAATGCAGCGTTCGTCAGTGATTTATCTGGCTGGATGCATGAAACTTGGGCGCCTACGCTGTGGGTGCATGGACATACGCACGAAGCATTTGACTATCGTATTGGTAATACCCGAGTGATTGTCAATCCACGCGCTTATCCAAACGAGGTGAGTAGTACAGCATTAGCCTTTGCTTGGGATAAAGTCATTGATATTGGTTGAGCCGTTTTTCGTGTAAATACGTTGGATCGCTAGCAGTGGCTTAGCGCATTCTGAAATAGCCTATCATTCATCATTCATCATTCATAATTGGTCTTAAAAGTCCGTTCATTATCGCTGCTTATATTGCAACTGGATTTATATTTTGTTCATTCCTGATAAAAAATCTGCTAGGCTTGCTAGCATGAGCAAATATCCTATTAGTACCCAGTCAAAACTATCCGCAGATAAGCTTGCGAGTCACACGCCAAGTGCGCCTGCGCCGTCACACTTACCTGACAGTATGATCTCTTCGGTCAGCTTATTACCTGATAATAAGCGACTGATTTTATTTACTAGGCACTCTCTACGCGAGCGTTCTGATGGTAACGGTTTTGCCAGTTATCAGTTGCCGCTCACGCCTAAAGGTCGCATATTGGCTAAGTCTTGGGGACGTTGGCTAGCAGGACACCTGCCGTATTCGCTCGATGTCGATAGCATCTCAAGTCCGATTGGGCGCTGCATTGACACGGCACAATTGATGCAAGAAGGGGCGGGGTTACAGCGTCATATTGCTCATCAATCATTGCTAGTGGAGCCGGGCAGTCTGGTTACTGAACCTGAGATTGCCAATGTCGTATTCAAAGAAATTGGTGTGCTTAACTTTATTAATCGTTTTTTGCAAGGAAACCTCGAAGGTACTAAAAATGCCTATCAAGGTGGTCTTGATATTTTATCGCTCTTTTATCAACATCAGCCGCAGCATGGGCATTTGATGCTCGCTGTTAGTCATGATACTTTGTTATCAGCTTTTTTGGCGGTAATGCTTGATGTGACCGAAATCGATTGGAATGATTGGCCTAAGATGATGGAAGGGGTGTTTTTGTGGTTCGATGACAAGCCTTTTGATCAGGCGAATGCTTATTTTGTCTGGCGTGGTGAGGTTTATATTCGTCCTGTTAGTACTTTGTTAGAAGGTTACCGTGCTGCCGGCTTTCATCCTAGCAAATTATTGCTGCCACCAAAAGTGAAGTGGACTTAATTTTCAAAGGGGTTTTATGCTTATTAAGCACAAACTTGACCCATTCATCTCAAAAATGGAAAATCAGTCGAATTTTATTTTTTATCCCTCTGTTCGGCTTTTACCATAAGAAAACTGAGAACGATCACCCACACTGCGACCATGTTTCCATAATTGCATGCCATGCGATAGCTGGTTACTCTCCCATGCCTGTAAGGCTTTAGGAACGTTATGACTATGGTCAACGAGTGCCTCTACCAACGAAATAGCGTTTGCTGCTGCTTTTGCCGTACCCGCTGCTGTATGAGGCCGAGGAATAAAAGCGGCATCTCCTATCAGTGCCATTCTATCGAAAGCCATCTGCGGCACTGTTAAGTCTAAAATCGACTGTACAAAAGGCTCTTTAGTCGCGGCTACTAATTTTTTGAAGGGGTCAGCGAGTACAAGATCTGCGTAGCTTCGCATTGCTCGATCAACAGCAGGCGACATCATTCCTGGCGGCACAGAATGCGTTCTACATTTACTGTTTTTGTCGGTAAGTATATGAGCTAACTCCGTTTTCTCATCATAGTTAACGTACCAAACCCAGTTAAATCGGCGTTTTCCTGGAACCAGCGATTCGTTTTCACCAGGAATGACGTAGGCCAAAATATGCGAGTTTGGAAAATCATAAAATACAAACCGTTCAGTAAATATCTTAGCCACTTCTGGCGCTAAGTCAGCTTCGTCGATCAAACCTCTATAAGCCACGTAACCTGCATATTGAGGCTCATAAGTGGGCAAAAGCTGTTGGCGTACAGTTGAATTTGGCCCGTCAGCACCAATCAATAAATCTCCAGTTTCACAAGAGCCATCAACAAAAACAGCTGTTACTTTAGCACCTTTTGATTGTACCTGCGCTAATACTTTACCTTGATGATAATGCTTATCTGGAAAGTGTCTTCGCATCGAGCGATAAAGAATATTCCAAGAGGTGAGCGTCTGACGCATGGCCATTTTTTCAATTGAGCCATTTTTTTGCAGATAATAGCGCTCAAGAGCATCGACGCCTAGCTTATCTGTCGCAATTCCCGCCTTTTTAAGAGCAGTCACGACATCAGCTTGCAAAACAACACCACCGCCTCTGCTATCCAAATCATGAGCAGAACGCTCGTAAATATCTACTTGCCAGCCAATAGAACGTAATAGTGTCCCTGAAAACAGCCCAGCTAAAGAACCACCGATCACGATTGCACGCTTAGTCATTGATTCCACTGAGCCTCTCCTAAATATCCATATACAAATAAGAATAGCATAAAAAAACCTTGCCCCAGTATTAGAACCAGTGACAAGGTTTTTTTATGCTTACGGTCTAAACAGAACAAATCTTAAGCTTGAAGGCCTTTGATTGTTTTGTTTAGGCGGCTCTTACGACGAGCAGCTTTATTCTTATGAATAATACCTTTGTCAGCCATACGATCAAGAACCGGTACCGCTTTTTTGTAAGCTTCGGTAGCCGCGTCATAATCTTTAGCTGCGATTGCCGCATCAACACGTTTTAAGTAAGTACGAACCATAGAGCGTTGTGACGCAGAGTTCTGACGACGTTTGGTGTTTTGACGGGCGCGTTTACGAGCTTGTGCAGTATTAGCCACGCGTATCTCCTTGATAAAGACAGATAAAAATATGAATGTTGATTGCAATAATGGGTTTAACAATCATCGGTGACGAGCAGCCTCTCGCCAAACATGATGTCGATGTCTGATATTAATAGGGTATCTAATATCAATAGATCATCGCAAGCGTCAGAACTGTTTGGAATAATTAAACAGCGTTGACGTGTAAAGCCGGTTATCTTAGCAAATTATTGCGCTTAGAACAATATATTTGATGGTTAATGCTCAAAGTAGTTAAACTATTTGCTAATATTTTACTTTATTAGGCTATTAAGAGTAAAGTCAGCTGCCAAGTCATACCTATCACTGACAAAATCTCTTACAATAAACTGTGCTTAATGAGCTCAGTTATCTGTTAATTTAGGTATGATAGAGGAGCAATCTGTCTTTACGGATATGTCTTCTCATAATCATGGATTTTCTAACATTATATAAATGGATAAGGTATGCAGCGAAAAGCAATTATGATTGGCGCGACAGGATTGGTGGGGGAACACCTTGTCAAACAATTGAGTGAGCTTTACGACACGTTGATTGTGATTGCACGGCATCCGCCACGCTACATCAATGCCAGTATGCGCTTTTATCAGGTCAATGACTTCGACAATCTAAGCGAAATATTTGTCAGTGTGGGTGTTGACCGAACGACAGATGCCTTTAGTTGCCTCGGTACCACAAAAAAGCAGGCTGGCAGTGACGAAGCGTTTCGAAAAGTCGATCATGATTATAATATGAACTTTGCCAAACTATGCCACGATAAAGGCGTTGAAAATTTCTTTTTATTGTCTTCAATGAATGCCGATATCGACAGTCGGTTTTTGTACAATCGAGTAAAGGCTGAAACTGAACAGTCAATTAGCGCATTAGATTTTGCGCAGCTAGTGATTTTTCGCCCATCATTGTTACTTGGTAAACACAAGGGACGTCCGCTTGAAAGCCTTGGTCAAAAAGCCTTTAAACTTATCTCACCGTTATTGTCAGAGTCTTTATCGTTGCATCCCATTTCTGCCAAGCGCGTCGCTAGTGCAATGGCGATGAGCGCCAATGATATTTATCAGCGTAGTAAATACCGTACGGAACCGCTAATTAAGCATACTAATATTATCGAAAATAAGCAGATGCTGGCGATGACCAGAGTGAAAAAATAGCCTAAGTAGTATATCAAAAAAAGTTAAAATCAATCATAAGTAGTTAGGGAGCTTGATCATGTCAGACACGATGCCAGAATCAACCGCGATGAATAAAGAGAACTTTGTGACCTGTGATTTATTGGATGCCAATCCTGAGTCTCAGGTATGTTTGCCTAATATCGAAGGCAAGTCGTTTCATCGTTTTGGTGGCAAAGACAGATTTTGCGGTGAAATCGTGACGGTGAAATGCTTTGAAGACAATAGCCGTGTAAAGTCATTACTGAACAGCGATGGTAAAGACCAAGACGGTAATGGCAAAGTATTGGTGGTCGACGGCGGTGGCTCAATGCGTTGCGCGCTGTTAGGCGATATGATTGCGCAGTCAGCGATTGATAATGACTGGGCAGGGGTCGTGGTGTACGGCTGTGTTCGTGATGTCGATGATATGGCAGCAATGAATATCGGTGTCATGGCGCTTGGTTGTATCCCGCGCAAGTCGAATCGCCGCGATGAAGGCCAGACGGACATTGAAATTAGCTTTGGTGATTTAATGCTAAATTCTGGCATGTTTGTCTACGCAGACAATAATGGCATTATCGCTAGCGACAAGCCATTAATTTAAAAACAGCTTATAATTCAAAAACAGCTTAATGAATATAACTCAAAAACCTCAGCTTAACCGTTGAGGTTTTTACATTTAATCATCCTGTCTTTATGTACGAATATGATTTTTATCAACTATTTAGTTGTTGGGTTTTTAATAAAAATGCTAAGTGACAAACCGTTACGGCATAAATTTTGGTAATTGCTGAAATATTCGTATAATAGCTTTCTGACTCTTAACATTGATCCTATCCTTTATGCCTATCACTGCTTTGACTGACGCCTTTGATCCGATTAACCAGCAGTTGTTTCCTATCCAGAATGCCCAGCGGCGTTGGCTGGTACCTGTGCATGGGGCCGTCAGCAGTTTGTGGCTGGCAAGTCTGGTACAAACGCCGCTATGGAATGTTGCTGACCGTTTGAAGGTTGTGGTAACCCGTGACCAAAACCAGCTCAATCAGATAGAGACGGAATTGGCATTTTGCGGGGTCGATGCTTATGTGTTCCCCGATTGGGAGACATTGACTTATGATGAGCTGTCCCCGCATCAAGATATTGTCAGTGAGCGTATCAATCTATTAACCGATATGCCAACGACAGGGGTGCTGCTCATCTCGGTTCAAGCTTTGATGCATCGGGTCGCACCGCCAAGCTGGCTGATAGGGCAGCATTTTGATTTGAGTGTGGGTGATCGATTTGATATCAACACTCAACGTGGTCTATTGGCAAAGGCAGGTTACCGTGCAGTTGAGAATGTCTTTGAGCCGGGCGAATTTGCCGTACGCGGTAGCATCATTGATATCTTTGCGATGGGTCAGCCGTTTCCGCTACGTCTAGATCTGTTTGACGATGAAATTGAGACCATTCGCTTCTTTAATCCGCAGACCCAGCGGACGTTGACTGTCGATGACCTTAAAACGATGATGAGTGGCAATGATAGTAGCATGGGCAAAGAGTCATTGTCGCTACTGCATAAACTGCCAGATATCTCAAAGCCTATCCAGCAATTTCAAATCCTACCGGCGAAAGAGTTCCCACTCGATGAAGGGCGTGAGACTTTCCGCACCAACTTTGCTGCCATGTTCCCTAGTGCCAGTAGTCGTAAGTTTGAGCTGCATAAAGATGTGATGGCAGGTATCGCCAGTAGCGGATTAGAATACTACCAACCATTATTTTTTGATTTAAAGGATTGGGAGGCGGAGAGTAGCTTATTTGCCTATTTACCAAGCGATGCCCTATTTGTAACAGATGAGCTAATTAACGAAAAGCAAGCAGATTACTGGTCACAGATTCAGCGCCGTTATGAAGAGCGTCGTCATGATATTGACAAGCCTATTGTCGCCCCTGAATTGTTGTATTTATTATCAAATACTTTAAACGAGCACCTCAACCACTATCCACGCGTGATTCTCAGTGCCCGTAATGAATTGGCTACCATGACCGATGTCGCTGCGATTGACAGCGATGATGCGTTATTAGAAGATGCTTCATTGTTAGAGGTTGAACAACAGTCAGATTCACAGCCACAACTGCCACTTGCGGCAAATAAACAGCAAGGCTTGGTGACGTTAAGCGCGCTAGAGCCACCGCAATTATCAGTGAATCATCAAAAAGCTGAACCTCTCACGGAGTTATTAGAATTTTTAGCGCTACAAGCGCAAACGGCGACACCAGTATTAATCGTTGCCGAAACAGCAGGTCGCCGTGAGATTCTGATTGAGCTGTTTAAAGGTAAAATAGACATCAAAGCTTATGATAGCTTTGAAGCGTTTTTAGCAGCTGATAAAACTACTGGACTCAATGATAAAAAGCTACCACAGGTTGGTCTCACGGTTGCACCCATTGAACGCGGCGTTTATGTCCCTGAGCGTTTAGTGCTGATTAGTGAGACGCAATTATTTGGTCGGCAAGTACTGCAAACGCGTCGCCGTCGTCAAAGCGGTGTGTCAGAAGAGTTTTTGGTTAAGAGTGTCACCGAGATAACCGAAGGCAGCCCTGTGGTGCATATCGAGCACGGTATCGGTCGCTATAATGGTCTGATTACACTAGATGTGGGTGATGGCGAGCAAGAGTTTATTCATTTGAAATACGCTGATGATGCCAGTATTTATGTGCCAGTCGCCAATCTACAAATGATCAGCCGTTATAGTGGCGGTGATCCTGCACTTGCGCCATTGCATAAAATCGGCAGCGGCAAATGGGACAAAGCCAAGCAAAAAGCTTTGGAGCAAATTCATGATGTTGCTGCTGAACTGCTCAATATGCAAGCACGGCGTGAAGCTAAAGTCGGCATTCATTTTAAAATCGACTCATCACAGTATGAGCTGTTTGCCAGTCAATTTGCTTTTGAAGAAACACCCGATCAAGCCAATGCTATCCATGCCGTTATGGAGGACATGAGGCAAAACCAACCAATGGATCGCCTCATATGCGGTGATGTAGGTTTTGGTAAAACTGAAGTCGCTATGCGCGCTGCGTTCATTGCGGTTAGTGCTGGCTATCAAGTAGCGGTATTGGTACCGACGACTTTGCTGGCAGGTCAGCATGAAGACAATTTTCGCGATCGCTTTGCTGATTGGCCGGTACGAGTCGAAACGCTGTCGCGCTTTGGCGGTAAAAAGCATCAAGATACGGTATTGGCTGACTTGACGGCTGGTAAAGTTGATATTGTTATCGGCACTCATAAGTTATTACAACCGGATGTGAAGTTTTCTAATTTGGGCCTGATGATTGTCGATGAAGAGCATCGATTCGGTGTGCGTCATAAGGAGCGTATTAAGGCGATTCAGACCGATGTAGATAGTATGTCGATGACAGCGACCCCAATCCCTAGAACGCTTAATATGGCGCTCTCCGGTATGCGTGATATGTCGATTATTGCTACGCCACCTGCTCGTCGTCTGGCGATTAAAACCTTTGTCATGCAAAAAACAGAAGCATTAATGAAAGAGGCTATCTTGCGCGAGTTACTGCGCGGTGGTCAGGTGTATTTGCTTCATAACGATGTTGCCAGTATCGAGCGTATGGCTGAGACCATTCGCGAGCTAGTACCAGAGGCGCGAGTAGGGGTCGCTCATGGTCAAATGCAAGAGCGCCAACTTGAACAAGTAATGCAGCAGTATTATCATAAAAAATTCAACGTCCTGATATGCTCGACCATTATCGAAACCGGTATTGATGTGCCGAATGCCAATACCATTATCATTGAGCGCGCTGACAAGTTTGGCTTGGCGCAATTGCATCAGCTGCGTGGTCGTGTAGGTCGTAGCCATCATCAAGCGTATTGTTACTTACTTGTGCCGTCTATTAAGGGTCTCAAAGGTGATGCCAAGCGACGCTTACATGCTATTGAACGCGCCAATACGCTGGGTGCAGGTTTTATGCTGGCAAGTGAAGACTTAGAGATTCGCGGGGCTGGCGAGATACTTGGTAAGCAGCAAAGTGGCAATATGCAAGCGATTGGCTTCAGTTTATATATGGACATGCTGGAACGCGCGACAAAAGCGATTAAAGCGGGTAAAGAGCCCGATTTGAGTACGCCATTGTCACTGACTAGCGAAATTAATCTGCATAGCTCGGCATTGATACCAGAAGAGTATTTGCACGATGTGCATCAGCGTTTGTTGTTTTATAAACGTATCAGTAATGCCGATGATAAAGAAGCGCTCACTGATATCCGTACCGAAATGATTGACCGTTTTGGCATATTACCCGATCAAACCAAGCAGCTTTTTGCCATTCACGGACTGCGTATACAAGCCGAGCCACTAAAGATTAATAAGATTGATGCCAATAGCAGCAGTATGACCTTAGAGTTTGCGCCTGATACACCCGTTGATGCGTTAGCGATTATTAAATTGATTCAGAGCAATGGACAGCGCTATCGTATGAATGGTGCCTCTGGTATTCGTTACCAAGATGTCGATAAACTGGCAACACCGCAGCAGCGCGTCACTGTGATCCAAGAGCTATTACGCTACTTTAGTGAGCATATGGTGACAGAGCCTGTTTAGCTTTGTTCTAAGCAACGGCTTAGCAGGTACAGGCGTCAACTATGCTACGCCAAACGAACATTCCAAGGCAATCAGTCATGGTGCTATTTTATCAACTGGATAACTGATAAAATAGCGACATTCTATATTTAGCCTATTATCTTTATACAGTCGATTCACCCTAAAAGTCATCCCAGCTGGATGCTTTATTTGTCGTATCTTTTTCATATTGAACTGGCTATAACCCATTAAGTTTTTAATTCATTTCCTTTTATTCAAGCGTCATAACAAGAGAACCGTCATTATGTTCCAACTTCATCATAAACTTGCTGCTGATAGTTTCTTAGTGGGGGATTTCCCTTTATCGACTTGTCGTCTAATTAATGATTGCCAGTTTCCTTGGTTGATATTGGTGCCACGAGTATCAGGCATCAAAGAGTTATATGAGCTGTCTGAGGCAGACCAAGTGCAGTTTTTACGTGAGTCGAGCTGGTTATCAAGCCAACTGGCCAAGACCTTTCAAGCCGACAAAATGAACGTGGCAGCACTGGGCAATCAAGTACCGCAGCTACATTTCCATCATATCGTTCGCTATCAGAACGACATGCAATGGCCAAATCCAGTATGGGGTGTCCCTGCTATACCGTATACCAACGAAGTATTGGCGCAGATGCAACAGACGCTAATGATGGCGTTACGTGGTCATCATCAAATGCCGTTTGATTGGCAAATGCAGTAAAACTTAGGTAGAGTCTCCAAAAGTATACTGAGAGATCAAACGAAAGGGGTTAGACCACCCAATGCAGTTTGAGTCAGAGTCGGGGTGTGCTGTTGGTGATTGTGTTGTCCAGATTGCGCGTGGGTTTGAGCTTGAGTGGAAAGTAATAAATATAAAAAACCACCCAAAGGTGGTTTAGAACGAAATATTAAAAACTACCCTTTTTCACTATCAAACTGCCAAATGACTTCACCCCATTGGTTATTAGGGTAATCCGGCATGATATCGCCTTGCTTAAAGTAGGCTCGGCTGTCTGCATTAGCAAACGTATGCCAGTAGCCTGATTTAGGGCAGGGCTGACCAGCTAGGCAGCGGCCTTTCGCTTGACTGGTGATTTCGGGTTTATTAGGCTTGGTTTTATTTTCATAATAGGGCGTCATGTCTTCTCCAGCCTCTTGACGCTTAATAAACTCTTCATAAGTTATTTTGTAAGGGTCGATAGAGACAAACTCACTAGTATCTATGCCTGTTTGTTTAAGTACTAGTGGTAAAGTATAGTCAGGTTGGTTTTGCTGAATCTTCAATCCCATTTTGATAGCTTTAGTCTCGAAAAAAAGTCTAGCTTCAGGAAGTCCACCATAAAGCTTACTATATTCTTTAGGCAAAGATTCATCATAGTTATTAGGGATTATTTGTTTTATTAATTCCAACTCATCGAAAACATCTAAGCTAATCAGGTAATGATGGTTGCCTGTTTCAGGGTCACTTTGCCTATTTATTCTAATATTCATAAATACATCTGTACCATGTCGCAGTTGCCATATTTGTAAATCACTGAGCTGCATCCATTGCTCAAAGTTCAAAGGGTAGGTGTAATCAAGATTAAAGTCACTTCCACCTTCTTTTGTGGCAAATGCAAAGCTGTCTTTAGGGCTTAAACGAGGTTCACTTAAACTTTTAGCATAAGTCCAACCTTTATCTTGTAGCTGTTTAAAGAAAGACATCATTTTTTTATAAGCGTTTTCGTCTGATATACCGCTTACTTTATGGTTGAATAAAAAGCCAAGATTGATTTTTGAGAGTTTGTAATTTGCTTGTTCGTCATCGTCGTAAGCCAAGACTGACATAACACCGTCAATACTTAACTCACCATTAGGATATTTAATAATGACAGTAGGCTCTTTATATTGGAAAGTCGTAACCTTGGAAAGTAACGCCCATAGGCTGAGCGTCCGCTTCTTGAAAAGCTTTATACTCAGGGTTTGTGTCGTATAACTCTTTAGCAGTCATGTTTAATGAAATTTCAATGGGTTTATCAGGCATAACAGCCTCTTTTTCTGCTTGGCAAGCAGTAGCTAAGAAAAGAAAGCTAAAGCAGATTAGAGTAATGAAAATTTTTTTAAACATAATACCAAACATGTCTTGATTGCTTGAATAATAGAATTTTATATTTTTATCCTTTTTCACCATCAAACTGCTACATGACTGGCGTAGCTATTTTGGTATGATTTGCCTTATTCTAAGGTTTAGATTTAGGGTTATACAAAGACAAATCTGTTCTATTGTCAAACTCACATGATGTCAAATCCACCATCGCATACTTCGATTGTTTTTGTTGTACAGTACATCCTTTATATTTGGTAATCTTAGGGCTACTTATGAGCTGTTGAAAAAATATTTCAGGGTTATCTGCCCCGCTTATATTTAACATTTTATATACGGCATCTTTATGGGTGTTATTAAACGGTTCATGTGGTTGATAGTTACCTCTTAAGTTAGACATCTTGACAAAATATTTATTATTCACTTTGTCCAACGAGTAATCTAAGATAGTGTCATCATAATACTGAATGACACTAAAAAAACCATATGCAGTCTCCTCAAATTGTCTGTTTTTTATTTGTTTTCTATTTTGGTTTTTGTTAAAGAAATCTCTAATCTTTTTTACGTTTTCGTCAGGTAGGAAAAATGGTTCATGAGCTTGTTTTGCCGGTGTTCTGGTAATAAGCGGAGCCCAGTCTGTTGTATTGAAATCCTCTTGGATCTGGGGTTCCATATTAGAGGATAATACGCTCTCAGCGCTGCTCTTTTCATCCAGTTGTATAGTCGATTTGACTGCTTTACCTGAATCTAGAGTGAGTGAGTCAGAAGAGGTGGCGTCACAGGCAGCAAATAATGCAGTAATTACTAGAGTAAGTGCGAGCTTTATTGTTTTCATATAGACCTCTTATAGCTTGTATATACTGGGATCTTTTTGCATTAGATACCACTGATACCTTGCAAATGAAATACGTGAATTTGGATTATCATTTCCAGTACCAAGTTGCCAAGTATAATCCATCACTTTATCACTAAACCCTTGATAGAATTTATATTGGTTAGCAAAGCTAGGCTCAAATATGTGGGGTACTCCCAGGCTATGGGCTATTTCATGAACTAAAGTCTCATAATTGCTTAGACCTGATTTGAAAATTAAAACAACGTTGCCAAATGAAAATTTCCCAGTAGAATAATCTGGAGGTGCTCGACCATTTAAGCCTGTTATATCAAAATCTAATAAAAAAATGTAAGTCTTTTTATGCCCTTTTTGATTAATGGATAAAGTATTACCACTCTTATCTTTATGTTTTCCCAGCCCATATTTATCATATGCAGTAATAATTCCATCACTTGCTGATTTAGGAGTATGACTATTCTTCTTTGCACGCTTTATATAAGACTCTATATCAGTGTTGGTATTAAATTTGTTCAAATCGAATGGCTCTTCAGTTTTAATCTCTGCTCTTATGAGTGCTTGGTTGAATGATTTGTATTTCAAATACCACTCTATAGATTCTGAGGCTTTTTTGTTTATACCTGTAGATGTTTTAGTAGGCACCAATACTAAATCGGCTTTGTATGTCTGGCTATTTTTATGAACCATCAACTCTCCTACTAAGTCTTTCGAGTTAGCAGAAATAGCGTAAACAGTGATACTTTCATGCTTGCTAAGTGGCTGGTTTTTTACTCCCTTAATCAATATCGCTCTTTTGAGAATATAATCCTTCCGAGCTTTCTTATTAGCCCTATCCACTACGGTAGTTTTATGTCCTCGACTGATAAAGTCTTTAATTGACATGCTTGAAGGCGAAACAGTAAGCTTACTTGGGTTTGAAGATACAAACTCTAGCTTCGTATATTTACTGGCTGATAGTTTAGAGGTGTCTCCAATTAGTTGTTGAAGCTCAATATCTAGTTTTACTCCATCTTTATGCATGGATGAGCCTCCTCTATAAACACTGTTAGTGGTATAAGGAAAGATAGCCAACCATGCAGGTAAGTAATTGTATTTATGTAAAAATGGTGAGTACATAGCATTTTTGAGGTAAATATCTTTAAAATTAGAAAGATTACCTCTAAATAATGCTTTGTGAGTACGTTTACCTGTTGTGGGTTCTGTTACCTCTTCTATTGGATATCTGTCAGCATCTCGCGGATAGTCAAAGCCATAACGTCCAGCCATGTCGGTTGGCTGTCTAAAATGAACCGTAAACTCACGACGGCTGATCCTAAGAACTTTAAAAGGATCAGAAGGACCAGTATTACCATTAGATTTTTGACTCATTATTCTGCACCTTTTAATTCATCATCCTGCCAACCAAGCTCTAGATGAACCTCAATCTCATCTTCGCTATTAGAGTGAAAGCGCTCTGACCATCCGTCTTCATTAGTGACACCTTTGAACTCTTCGCCCGTCTGTTTATTAATAGCAGTGTAAGACGTATTAATATAAGGCTCATCATCGTCATCCAAAAACTGATACGCCAAACTATAAACACCATCCATCAGCGTCTTTTTCTCAGGAATTATGCTAGGCAACCCCGCCAAACTCAACCCATCGCTACCACCACCAGCCTTACTATGCTTACCGCCTTTCTCCGTAAACTGCTTAGCCGTAATTGTAATATCTGTGCCATCAAGTGTAATACTCGCACCACCAGCCGTCAGCGTAATCTTATTCGCTGCGACTATTTCAACCTCTTTGGTGGAGGAGGCGATGTTTACATCTTGCTTAGCAGTCGCTTCCAGTTTGCCTGTATGGGCGGAGAGGGTGATATTCTCTTTTGCATTGGTCATACTAAACTGACCATCGGCTATTATGTTTAACGACTCACTACTGACTTGATTATGACTATCGCCACTACTGATACTCATATCTTGCTGAGTGGTATTGATCATTTCGCCCATGCTTCTGTGAATCAGCGTATCTTCGCTGACATAACTTGTGTCTGCTGCGCTGTCGATTAGCGTGTAAGGTGTTTGCTGATGGGTTTTAGTGTCTTGTTCCTTGGCGATACTCTCTAACTGAGTCTTAATATTGGCATGGTCTTTGACGTTTCTGCCTAGTCCTGTTGCCAGTTGCGTTAAGCGTTCCGCTAGATGCTGACCACCTAGACCAGTTTGGGTCAGAGTCGGGGTATGCTGCTGATAGTTATGCTGTCCAGATTGAGCGTGGGTTTGTGCTTGGGTGGAGAGAACGAGCGCTTCGCCTGATTTTATATTGATTTGGGCATTGGTAGCCGCATTGATGCCTTGACGTTTGGTGGTTTCTGATGGATTGATAACCCCCATTTTTAGACTGGCGGATATCCCAGCACTGTCTACTTTTAGCTGAGAGTAAGCTTTTTCTGTACGGTGATCAGTGACCCATTCTGATAAACCGTTGTCCGTGTTGCGATAGCCGCTTTCAATTGCTTGTTCGTTGTCCGTGGCGAACAGACTAGGGCGACTTGATGATAATAAGCTACCCATATTAATCAGATGCTCGCTATCCCCGATAGACTGCATCAGGGTTTGGTCGTCCGCTCGATGGGTGAAGTGTGTGCCATAGTTAGCGCCAGCTTGTGCCTCAAGGCGATTGATAGGTTGGGCTGGACTATCCAGTAAGTAGCTTTTGGTCGGGGTCATATGATTGCGACTGTCTGTATCGCTTTGACTGTCCGTAATGCCTGTCATCGGCGGTAGAGCCTGTCTGCTGTATAGAGGACCGACCCATGGAGTATCAGCGGTAATAAGGCGCAGCTGAGTGAGATGAATGCCAGCTTCTAAACTGGAAGCATGGCGCTGATGATGGCGGCGGCTTATGGTGAGTCCAGTCACATGTGCCAGACTATTACGAGCCAAATGAACGATATGGGTAGCACGGTAGTGTTGATTGAGCGCACTGTGATCGACAAGCATAAAAGTATCAGCAACACTCAAATCCGTGGCATGGGCGAGGGCGTGATAGACGCTATATCTGCTTTGATGACTGTTTGCCACAATAGTTGCTTCATCTATGGTTTCGGTATCGGTTACTGGTGCAAAGGCGGCTGGGCTGTCTAATGTGAGTGAATGGCTACTCGTTTGATTATTTTCTTTATCCCCATTACTGCTCGTCGCAACGTCGGCTGACTGGGTTGGGTGTGCGACACTTGCTGCATTGAAACGCTGCATCGTTACTGAGTTTGGTTGGGTGATGACCTGCTCACTGATGGCCAAGACAGGCGCATGGACACGGTCGTGTAATATTTGTTGATAGCGTAATGCGCCAATATTTAGGCTGACGCCATCGCTATCGCTGGGATGAGCGGAAGTGATAATGAGCTTCGGCGGGCTGTGATCGTCCGTTTTCTCATGGCGCAGATAAGCCGTCAGCCCTTGACGCGCGAGCCGCTCACAAATATGCGACCAGTGACTCATTTGCCACTGAGTCATGCGAGCGGGTATCCAGTTCGTATCATTTTCACCGTTGCTGCTGTCATCGACCACGTCCACATCTAGTGTGCTGAGGCGCTCTGAGACCATAGTGAGAACAGATAAGTTGGTGTCTATTTGACTATGTAGATGCTGATGCAAGCGATAGGTAATCGGCTGTGCCAGCAGACGGTAATAGCCATAACTGCCATCATGATCCAATTGACGAATGGCTGTGATATGGAGATGACGATAGGTCAATCCGTTTGGAGTATCAAAGCTCAAGGTTAATGGGCTACCGATTAAAGCCGTCAACGGTGTGAAAGGGGGATGATGGCGCTCATGGATATAGACGTGTAATAGATAGGTATCAATACCGTGCTGCTCGTGCTGGTGACAGCCGTTCGGGTTCAGCTGAGCGATGATGTGCGCTTCCTCATGAGCATGAGTCAGTTTCTGTAGCCACGCTCGGTGAGCCGCCATATCTTGTCGAGCACTGGCGTAAGGGGCTTGGCTATTGCCTTCAATCGCATACAGCCTATCAGGGTGCATCGGAAGCACGGTGTTGGTCAAGCGTAACATAGGGGTAGTCCCTCTTGTGTCAGAGACGGCATCATAAGCATCAGTGCTTAGCTGCCACAATCAACGTATATAGCAGCGTTATTCACCAAGGGTAAATTCGATCCGGCGGTTACGAGTGCGTCCTTCTTCATTGTCATTACTCGCGATAGGATCAGCGTCACCTTTACCAGCGGTACTTAGACGGGCCGCATCAATGTTACGACCGATGAGGTATTGCTTAACCGCTTCGGCACGCTTGTTAGATAAGACCAGATTGGCACTTGGGTTGCCCACATTGTCGGTATGTCCAATGATGGTCACCGGCTTATCGCCAACTCGCTGCAGGACGCCAGCCATATCGTCTAGAATACCCAGACCCATTGAGGTCAACTTGGCGCTGCCGGATTCAAACTCGACGATACGGTTGCCCAAGGTGTCATCGATAAGTCGCTGCTCACCTTCTACGACGACCAATTGATTTTCTAATTGGTAAAGATCGGTGAGGCGCGTGTGTATCCGGTTTTGGATGGCTTGCTTTTGCTCAATGCTGCTCACCTTGCCATGCAAGCTAATGGTAGTCCCATGAATGTCGATACGACCCTGACGGATATTAGAGATATCACTATCGATAATAGCCGTCGCTACCTGTTGCCAGTTGGTCGGTATGCTAATGTTAGAACGCACTTCGATCTCATCTCTGACGGGCTTGTTAGGGTATTGCGCTTTTAGCTTTTCCAGGAGTTGCTGCTTATCCGAGCTGGTAGCCACGACACCTTTAATGACCACAGGCACATCTTCAGGACTGTGGTTAATATGAGCGTCATTATGAGCCGCAAACACCGCAGCACTCATAGACAAAGTAACAGCTGCGAATAATAAGCTTTTTTTACGACGTGTTAATTTAGGTATTGTGGTTGAGACTTGGGCTAGCATAAAAATACCTTTTCTAATCTTACTGTTATTGAAAGTATGCTTGTTAACGACCAATTATCGAATAGCTACTGTGCCAAGAAAGTTTTTTTAAACAGTTGTCTAGTATCGTACAGATAAAGGTCATCTTGCAACAATATTTTGTTAAACCGAGTCAAGCCGATATCTTCATCGATATAGCTTTGTGTCCAGTCACTATGAGCAATGATTACCCAATCATCGGGATGACTGTCCTCACTACTTGCCAGCTGGCTAAGCATGCGACCGTCCGGCTTGGTAAAGCTCAGGAGTAGGCGGTAGCAGTTTGAAACTCGGTACAGATACGTATTCAGATAAAGCTGGTGTGGCTGATAAAAACCGCTAATAAGATCATGCCAAAAAGTCGCCATATGTATGGCGTTTTCTCTATCGGAGGTCAGAGTCCAGTATATGGCTTTATTCAGACCGCTAAAGCCTTTGCTATAAGTCGGTAAGAATAACAAGCCTGTGGCTATGATTTGTTGTATCAGTTGTGATTTACTGATGTTCATCAATATCGCGATGTCGTGCAATGTGGTGGTATTGATAAAATCGTAATAGTGGGTACTGGCGTTTTTATTGACGGTAAGCTGACCGTCGTTCAGACCTGCCATAACCTCAGCGCTATCGGTTTTAGATTTGGCCACGCTCAGGACTTCATAAGTCTCATTCCACAGCGTTAACGACTTAACGGGCAGGTAGTTCATCCAGCTTTTTGGTTTATCGAGATGAAGCACACCAAAACCGATAAGCGGATAGTTTCTATGGCTACTGTCATGACTAGGAAGCAGGACGCCGGTAATAATCTCGTTAGATACCGTATCTACGTGACTAAAGTTCAAAAAAGCAATATTGTTCGTCGGTGGGCTGTCTATCAACGAGTCACTCGCGTCACTGAATAAGTTTTCTGATATCGCCAAGGCTTGACTGACCCATTGATCAATCGCATTGGTCTCAGCGATATGAGCGCGCGCCCTGATAAAATCTCCACGAGCTGGCAATTTGCCAAAATAAACTAAGGGTAGTGATTCAGGAGTCATGGCGTTGGCTCCCGCGGCTCAGAGGTAGCCGTAGTTGGAGACGAGGCAGTTTGTGCGCCATTGCCACTATTGTCCTCAGTGTTCTGAGCGTTACTCGTGGTAGCACTGGTGTTGACACCTGTATTGACATCTGTATTGACATCTGTATTGACATCTGTACTAGGAGCCAAGTTCAACACGCCTGCTACTGGAGGGGCTGTGCTCGTTTGCTCAGTATTTTGACCGGTTGATTCACGAGCATTATTGCTATTAGGGGTATTAGCCGCTGCACTGTTATCCGTAACAGGTCTTGCCGTGCGTGTGACCCCAAGGGCAATCACCTCGTTAGGGAGTTTCATACCA
The DNA here is from genome assembly GCF_904846665.1 of Psychrobacter sp. Pi2-51. Taxonomy (NCBI): domain Bacteria; kingdom Pseudomonadati; phylum Pseudomonadota; class Gammaproteobacteria; order Moraxellales; family Moraxellaceae; genus Psychrobacter; species Psychrobacter sp. Pi2-51. The sequence continues at coordinate 32,085 of NZ_CAJHBP010000005.1, read as the reverse complement.
GTAAAGGGGTTGTTAGAGCGCCCTTGACTGGCTGTGCTACTGCTACCACTGATGATTCTAAAACGTACCGGAATAGTGATGCCATCACCTGACCATGCCATCTCAAAGATATTGTCGCCAAGCTCAGTGCGGCGAGCACTATTGATCAGTCTTTCAACGCCAAAGCTACCAGCTTCCTCAAATATGGTGTAATCCTTGCCATCGTAGTTTTTGGCTCTGATGCTGGCTCCTGGTTGGCTACTTGGATTTGGCCATACAAACGTCGTCCATGCTTGCGTACCCATACGATAACGCAGCTGCTGTCCATCAACGACGATCGTATATTCGGTCAAACCGCTAACCGGTAAAGGCATGATTTGGAATGTGGTTTGATTGGCACTGCCACTACTCGCACCTGAAGAGCTTCCGGCATTGCCACCAGTATAGTTGACAAAATATCTGCCAAAATCAGCGACGAACTTAGGATTCAGACCTAAGCCTGCACCATTCCAAATCTTACTTGAGATTTGATCGCCTCGGCGGATAATAAAAGGCGATAAGGTTTCGTTGACGAACTTGGCAACATAGCCATCTTCCCCGAAGAACTGTCCAATTTCAGCAGGGGTTGCCTCCAAGTTAGCATTGGCGGTAAATGGATATTTATTGCCCAAGTTATCCAAAAAGGGCTTGTATACTTGTGCTTGCCAGACTTTATTAATCTCAGCCTTAGTCGGGGTGAGGAGCATCGTAAATGAGCGAGTTAGTGGTTCACTTAGCAATGGACGTACCAGCTGTTTTATTTCAGAGTTGGCTTGGCTAAGTATTTGCTCATCTAATATCTGCAAGGACTTGGTCATCTCTGAGCCTTCAGTGCTGAGAGTTTGCGAAGCAAATAACAAGGCATCAGGACCGATATCATCACTACGGGCTATGTTATTGAACCGCGTTCTAATATCTCCTAAGCTTGCCAAATAGTTGTCCAATAGCGATAAGTCTTGATTGTCCTCTCTTGGGGTGACTAGGTTGTGTATTGAGGAGAACTCCTGCGCTACCATGCCGGTGCTGGCAGGGATGGCCGCCGCCTCATTAGTACCGTTATTATTGCCATTATTCATCGCCGCTTCTGCTTGACGAAGCTCAGCTGGGCTTTGACGCAGGATCGTTTGCTTGAACCAATTGACAAATGAGCGCCGAGAGTTGGAGCCATTCGCTGCGGGTTGGTTTGCGGATTTATTGTCCCACTGGGTCTGACGATCTACCGTCTCAAATAGTGTTTTTAGCGGTGATTCGGTGGCGTTAGACAGCTGATTTAATAAGAGCGCATGATCGTCGAAGCCTTTACTATCACGGATGTAGACCTGTGATAAAAAGCGCTTCCACTCAATGATGTACTCTTGTTTGTAGCGATTGACCAGATATTGACGGATTTGCTCAGGGCTGCCTGTCAGTGTCAAATCATCTTTGCTACTGGTCGCAAGTACCCAATCGTCGGCAACCACTCTATTGGTAGCAGCTCTATCGATCTCATCACTCACGAACGATTCCCATGCTTGCTTGGTAAAGGTGCCGGAGATCACATAACTGCCTAGCAGTACTTCATTGGCACTGTCTTGGGTGATTTGTGCGACAGTCACCGATGGAAAGCGAGCAGAGGAGCGCATTTTAATTTCAGAATAGACACGCTCACGGGCAGGCTGGCCTTTACTGGCTTTAGACAACGTCGTACGGGTTTTATCCACCAGCCCCAAGTCATTTTGAATCAATGGAAAGGCGGGGTCGTCGACATGAGCAAGCGTAAAGCTTAAGATGCGCTCAGCCTGACGAATCATCTTGTCACGTGGCATATCAGCACGGTTGGACTCAAGCCAAGTGCGCCAAAAACGTGTCATCTGATCGCTCAAATGGCTGGTTTCTAAGTGCTCATGATTGCCCAGCATCAGATAAGCTTTCAGCGCATTATAAGCATCCTCTACGTCGGTAGGGTCAGATTGTATATAAGCGTCGTTACTCACGGTTTCGGATTCGACTGCTGAGGTTGCTGCCTCCTGTACTTTTAGATCTGCCGCATTCGTATTGACGTCGGTCAGAAACCTTTCAATGTTTTGTTTGGTAGGCGCTAACACGATAATGCCTACACCATTATAGTATTCAGATAGCAGTTTTTCTTTGAGCTTATCTCCTTGATATAACCCAAAGCTCAGCGACAACGGACGATCCTCGTCGTAGCCTTCGAGTTGCTCTATTCGGCTTTGCAGGATAGTAAGCGACTCAAGTTGCGACTGCAAATCACCATTAGCATTTTTTTGCATCAGCGCGACTTGCTGTAAGTCAGCCTCTACACGTTCAGTCAATTGCTTGTTATTGGCATAAGACCAAGTCCATAAACCAACCGCTGTACATAACACCACCACAGAGGCGAGGGTGGCCAGCGCGCGATGGCTACGCTTGTTGCGGTTTTTATGTTGTTTGACCAAATGCTTGTCTTTTAAGATGACTTTAGAAAATAAATCATGCAAGAAGTAAGGCTTGTCAGCAGCTTCTTGCTGAGCACTTAAAGGCACTGCTGGCGGTTGCAGGTCGTAATTTTGCACCATCTGCAAGGTCATTTGACTGCTGACTTGCCCTTCTTGTAAGGCACTGGTGAAATAAAATCCGCGTAGTATGGGCTTAAACTGAAAAGGGTTGTCTTCGAATAAGGCGTGCATCAGCGTTCTAATCATCGGACGCAGTGACTGGAATTCCATGGGAAAAGTCATCAGACTTGGAGATACCGTACGTTGGTGACGCAGAGACAACTTAGTGGTGCTAAGGTCTTTTAGACCGTTGACCAGCACGCCAAAATGCTCTTCAAACACATCGCTGATATTGATGCTATCAGGGTCTTCGGGATAGGGAATCGTCGCGCCCCATACTTGCCCGCGCTCTTCTTGCTCGTAATCATTAAAAAAGTCACGGAAGCCTGATACTAAATCCATTTTTGTGAAGACCACATAAACGGGGGCATAAACTTCTAATTGCTCTGTTAAGTCTTGCACACGGCTACGCAGGTTTTTAGCCAAGTCCAGCGCGTAACTGGGATCATTTTTGGTAAGCTCAGCGATACTAACGGCGATAATAATACCGTTGATAGGTGCTTTGGGGCGGTTCTTCTTCAATAGGTTTAAAAAAGACAGCCATTCTGAGCGGTCATCTTCGTAGGCAGAGTAGCGTCCTGCGGTATCGAGTAGTATGCCTTCGGTAGAAAAAAACCAATCACAGTTACGAGTACCGCCGACACCTTGTACCGACAGCTTGTTGGTTTTTTCCATAAACGGGAATTTTAGCCCAGAGTGAAGTACCGCCGAGCTTTTACCCGCTGCCGGATTGCCAATGACCATATACCATGGCAACTCGTATAGTGCAGCTTTGCCAGTTTGATCGCCAATTTTTGACTTACGTATGGTCTTAATGGCGTCTTGCATTTGCTGACGTAAGGCCTGTACTTCCTGTGCATTCTCGTCTTTAGCGGCACTACTATTGACACTATTAGCGCCTTCATCGTTATTGTCTTCTACTAAATCTGCGAGCTCAGCGGCCGCCTTTTTACGCTTTTTCCACCAGTAGTAGCCAAACCATGCTAGTAGCAGACAGGTTATGGAGACACCGATAATGACGAAGAAGGTTTGTAGCGCGACATAATCATAGAGTAAGACCAGAGCGACTATGATAGCTAAGACCAATAACACTCTTGGATTGTAGATGAGATGAAAAAACCTTGAGAACATGCCTGCTACCTAATGTGATCTTGAAATAATAGAGAGTCATCATTTCATCATAAACAATGACTGATATAAGCGATAAAACGAGCAATATTAACTGAACTAAAAGTGGCTAAAGTGTTTGGTTGGATTCCGCAAGCCATACTACGCAGCAGCGCTTATGTTGGGTAATAAGGAGTTTAATGTTAGACTCCTGTGGCTGGTCTTTGGCGGCGCTGACCAACAGTGCAAGACTTAAAAAAGGCTGTAACCATGAGTTCAGAGGCATATAATGCCCTAAATGGTGGTCATTTACTAGCGCCCCTTGCGCTATAAATTCATCGATAAATGTCATAAGTATAGATAAGTCGTAAGGTTGTGTTGCTGGATTAATGTCTGACAAGAGGGTGATGCTATTTTCACTTAACGCATCTGTCATTGTTGTTTTATTGTCAATGGCCTGCGCTGACTTTTTTTCTTCTACCTTGGTTTTGTCGTCATGGCGATCTAATAGAGCAAATGAATTATCCAGTAACAGCTGTTTTATCGTCTTTAAATTTGCTAAATAATGCTGGCGAGTATTGTTATAAGCCTGCTTCGGTACTTCAGCGGCCATACTACTGGCATCATTGGGTAGCGCCTCGCCAATTTCAGTCATGGAAAAACGCACCTTGTGATCTAGATCGAGAAGGTCTTTGGCGGCTTTGTTATAAAAAATCAGCAATATACCGGCTTCGGTAGGCAAGAGATTGGAGGCGTTGTCTGCATATAAGTTTGCTTCAAGCCATTGCTCATTAATCTGCGAGTCGACGGTGATAAAAAGACAAATCTCGGGGGTCGCAGCTTTGGTTAGGGTAATAAGCTGCTCATGAATGAATTGCAGCGGCTGATAGGACTCGCTATCAGCACCGTCATGGCTATTATGAGAAGAGTCTGTATGACGAGCATTTTTATTAGGAAGATTTGGGTCTTCATCAGCGATGATGGTTTGAATAGTGAGTAGCTGCTCGGGAATGCCATAGGTTGCCAATTGCTGTTTTAGCCTTTCAACCAGATAATTAGCGTTAGCCAGCTCAGGAATAGACAAATAAACAGACAGCGTAGACAATGAGATAACGGGGAGGTTGGTATCTGCAGAAGGGTCTTCCTGTGCGCTTGCGATATAGTGTTGCTGCCATTCTGGGTGGATACTGAGAGCGGAATCTGGCTCATGGTTATTTTGTTGCATAATGCGCTCGAAATGCTGAGCCAGTACACTTAGTGCATCATCACTTGCGGTAAGTTGATTATCAATCAATGCCCATAGACGAAAGGTTAGCTCATTTAGGCTTTCAGCCGCATCTTCAGGATATGCCTCGTTATCTAGCTCATCATCGTAAGCGTAGAGCGCTGCTTGTTCGGTGATGACACCCTCAATCGGCTTGGTTAATATTGGTAAGCCGTCAAAGTCTGATAGCGCCTCACTCAATACCGTGAGATCGTCATCATTATCTATGATCTCAGACCAATCAGTCCCTTCGGGTAGACAGATGCTACTATCTATAAACAATTGATAGGAATCGATAGGTGTTGTCTTTATTTTTTTGCTTACTTTCTGAGTTGGCTCTGGTTTTTCTGCTTCTGATTTTTTTTGTCGCCATCTGATAAGCATGATAAAGCCAAACAAAGTTATTGGAATAATCACAAACCATAAGAGAAGTCTTGCAGAGGTAAGTTGGAGCGTATTATCTTTAAAGTACATCCAAACCAATAACAGATAAATGACTAAAAAAAGTGCAAGAGCATAGCGCCCGTAAGTTATTAGCTTTTTTACGCCCACTTGCCATACCCCTTATCTACATAATTTTATTAGAGGTAGTTTATGGTATTTGAAGATTTCTCGCTACCATGTATCATTACTTTGCTTGGTTAAATAGCTTAGAATGGTTTTTCTTCTCGATTTTTGCTCATCGCCATGCTATAGCGCTAGTCAATATAGCCAGTTAATAAAAAATACAATTAAGTTGGGTTTTTTATAAAAAAAACATTCCATCTGTCTATATAATAGCCAGCTACGACATGCTGATGGCTGAACATTAGTATTTTCCAATACTTTGCCCGCTGTTTTTCTTTATGCCTCACTGTGCCATTATTTTCCCTATGATTTATTTGGTCGTTATCCTTTTTACGCTTGTCTCCATTACAGTGATTATCATGCTTTTTGATCGTCAGCTGTATGAGCGACTGTTTAACAAGGTGAGCACTGTTTGGCAAGGCATCTCAGCGATCAAATTTCGACGCCCCACGCTCAATCTGCCAGTTGTGCCACGTATCTCGTATCACAGCATTCCTATCGTTCCTGTTTTATCTGTCTTAGCCATTCTCACGACGACAGCGGGGTGTTATTTTCTGATTACGCATAACTCTCTTGAGGTTTATCATGCTCAAGATGACTCATTGAATATCGCCAATTCGCAAATCAGTCAACTACTGGTCGGGGAGCGTTTACGACCGCCACCTGAGCCGCCCGCCGAGCTTTTCGCTGAGCTAGAAGCAGAGATTGCTAGCTATCAAGCCACGCAAACCGACGAGGGCTATTGGCCAGAGGTGGTGACAGACGCGTCACCATTACAAAGGCCTATAATGCTCCCTGAACCTGACCTATCTGATTTAAATACCCAAGATCATAGTACGGGCTACTCGGGTGATATTTTGGCATCGCATATCAGCAATGGGCACATTAACATCAGAAATGCTGACCGTAATTGGAATAAGATGAACTCTGAGTTTGTCCAACGGCTGTTGACTGTCTATAAGGTGATGAGTGATCAGTATGGTTATGACATGGTGCTGTTAGAGGGCTATCGTAGTCCGGGAAGGCAAGCACGCTTACTCAAAAAAGGCCCAAATGTCACCAAGGCAGGATCTTATAAGAGCTATCATCAGTTTGGTCTAGCAGGCGATAGCGCCTTTATTAGAAATGGTAAAATTGTGATTACTGAAAAGGATCCATGGGCGATGCAGGGCTACAAGTTATATGGTAAAGTAGCAAAATCGGCTGGACTAGTGTGGGGTGGCGACTGGCGTATGATGGATTTGGGCCATGTTGAGCTGCGCAAAAAAGGCGTGCTTGGTCGCCCGCAAATGGCAGAGATTTTGACCAGTCAATAACGACAATAACAAAGCAAAATACAGAAATAATATGGACAAATGTATGAAATTATCTATAGCGGCAGTGGCTCTTGGTTGGGTATTAACGACCACGCTATCAGGATGTAGCCTCAGTGGTGCTAGTAAGTCTGATAGTACTGCGTCTGTACTGGCAGGCAAGTCAGGCAACAATAACGAAGCCTCCGTCATCGATAGCATGAAAGACGTTATTAGCCATAAAAGCACGGCAATGAATGAAGATTTGCAAAACCTAAAGGCGCAACTAGAGCAGCAGCAACAACGGCTTGAGTCAATGAATGATGAGCAAAAAGCATTACAAGAACAGCTAAAACGCCAAAGTATTACCCTACAAATCCTTCCTGCGGCTAATGCCAATGCTGGACGTGCCAAACAAGGCACCGCGAGCACAGCTTATATCGGATTTTTAGAAGAAGAGAATCAATTCGCCGAGGTAGAGGAGCGGGCTGCTAAAGAAGTTAGCGTCATTCCCAATCGTGCCACGAGTCTTAAGCTAAGTATTCCACAGGATGCGCAGTTTATTGCCATCAAAGTTGGACTGAGACATACGCAAAAACGCTCGCAGGTATTGATACCACTTGATAGTATCGATTTTGACCAAGCACTGGTTTTAAATGTTGGCGCTTGTGATATCAATATCAAAGAAGGCGTCGATCCAGAGTTAGTGCCTGACTTTACCACCAAACTTAAATATTATCAGCAACCGCTGGTTAGCTGCCTGTAGGAGATAGCCTTGAGTAAACATAGAGTATTATGGGGAGAGGGGCTGTTTTTAAGACCCCAGCATTTTCAGATTCAAGACAGCTATCATAACTCGCAACGTGCACTAAGTATGACACTGATGCACCCTTATGCTTATGGCATAGCAGACGTGCAAATTGATAAGCAATTACTAGAGAGCAATTTATTAAGCTTCCAAAGCATCTACGGTGTGCTACCAGACGGTACTATCTATCAAGCGCCACGTACTGATGCGCTGCCAAAGCCCATCACACTTGATACTCACAGTAACGACGATGAGATATTCGTGTTTTTGAGCCTTGAGATTGTTCATAGTGGCGGTAGCAATATACAGACAGAACAAAGCGATAACCCAGCACGCTATGTGAGAAATACGGTCGAGGCACAAGATCTGTACAGTCAAGCTGCCGAAGCGATGATCGATGTTATTCAACTGTCGCCAAGCTTGCAGCTGAGCCATTCTGCTCAAGCGCCCAGTCAAGATACTGTCTCTTTACTAGTTGCTAAGTTGCTGCGTACCACCCAAGGTGTCTACCAAGTGGACGAGGATTATATTGTACCTAGCGTCCATATCACCAGTAATCCTGCATTGGTCAACCAAGTCTATCGCTTGATGACGATGATTAATACCAAGTCCACCTCTCTCTATGACCATCATCGTCAATCTAACAATGATTTGTTGGAGTTTCGCTCATCAGATATTGCGTCTTTTTGGCTTTTACATACGCTGAATACCGCATACTCTCAGCTCAGCCATTTATACAATAATGCCAAACTACATCCAGAACGGCTTTATGAGGCGTTATTGAATGTTGCCAGTCAATTGGCGACCTTTAGCTCATTATATAAAGTAGGTGATTTGCCCTCCTATCAGCATAACAATGCCAATGAGTCTTTTATTAATATCATTTTAATCATTCGTGAGCTTCTTAATACGGTGATTGCTAGCAACTTTATCTCTATTCCTTTGCGTCAAAATAAACCGTCTTACTACACAGGGGAGCTGAGCAGTGACAAGATTACTCGTAGCTCACAGCTGTATCTGTCTGTTAGCTCATCGCTACCGATGCATGAGCTCATTGATATCGTTCCAAGACGCTTTAAAGTGGCAACGCCAGACGCGGTAGAGAAGCGGGTACTATCAGCACTGCCGGGGTCGCCAGTCTCGCATGTCACCCAAGTACCTAGTGCGATACCGGTAAGACCAGGCTTTAGCTACTTCACTATTGAACCGGTCGGGGAGCTGTATGATGAGATGATTAAGTCTGAGTCTATCTGTATTTATGTACCGAACGGCTTTGATGACTTAAAAATAGAGCTGATGGCCATCGTGCAGTAGTTTTTCTGAGAAGTTTTATGAATAAGGGTTGATGAGAAATTGATGTTCATATCCAAAATGGCTCACTCAATTTTCGCTTATGGATAACCTTTAGCGAAACCCTTTTATTCAGTTGTATTTCAAATAATAAGTATTAGGAAGGATCATGTCAGCAAACAATTCAACGGGTTCTGCGCCTTCATTGCTAGATTCAGGCGAGGTGGCATCAAAAGTATCAGCGAATGGCCTTGATAGACGCATCAGCAGCCAGTCGCTGGTTGATATCATGTATGATGGCTTTTACTTGGTTTTTTTATTGCGTAATCATTATTTTAGTACCGAACCGCGTAAGTTCCGTCAAAAAATATACGAGTTTTTAGATAAGTTCGAAATGAACGCTCGTAAAAAAGGCTTTTTGTCAGAAGATATTCACGAAGCCAAGTATGCTTATTGTGCGCTGATTGATGAGACAATCATGACGTCGCAAGAGCCGGAGTTTCAAACGTTAAAGGACGATTGGGAGCTAAACCCTTTACAGTTAGATTTGTTTGGTTCGCAAATCGCTGGCAATGAGTTCTTTGAGCGCTTGGATGGTCTGCGTGAACAAGGGGAGAGGCGTCTGCCAGCGTTAGAAGTCTATCACTATGCGATGCTACTTGGCTTTCAAGGAAAGTATCGTTTAGAGGCGCCAGAAAAGATACGCTATCTTATCTCGCGTTTGGGTGATGAGATTGAGCATTTGCGTGGTAATAAAAACGAGTTTTCACCATTTTGGGCGATTCCTGATCAGATTAAGCACACACTGACCAGTGAAACACCGCTATGGATCATCGTTGCCGTAATGGCAGTGCTATTGACCGCGATATTTACAACCATGTGGTATCTGACCAATAGCTTCACTGATCATCAACTCTCAGCTTATGATAACGTCATCCAAGAAAATAAAGAACAAGCGCATATTTCAATTTTCTTGCCGTAACTGCTTGTATTTACCGAGAGATATTTACTGAGGGATAGTTACCGATAATAATTTAAAATACGGCCGTTAGTTATAGTTAATATTAAGTAAATGGATACGTTGTTTAATAACGCGAAACTGGGATGAATTTTTCTGGCTTGCTGTGCCTATGCCGACAGAGGCTGCAAAAAATTCATCCCAGTCCAGCTGTATCTTTTTAATATTGGACTGACTATAAGTACTGACGGTCGTTTTCATGAGTCGGTAGTAAAATGTTTTTAGTAATATCTAAAACATAAAGCAATAAATAACACCCATAAAAAAACCCCCATCAAAGTGATGAGGGTCTTGGCAAATGCCATAATCGAATCAAAGATGACTCAAAAAATTTACTACTAAAATATGGCTCTCCAACCTGGGCTCGAACCAGGGACACACGGATTAACAGTCCGTTGCTCTACCAACTGAGCTATTGGAGAATAAGCTGTAAGTGTTAATGGCTTACAACGAGCTTAGAAAGTCTCTAACGAGTTCTTGCTAAGTGGGGCGTATTCTAGCAAAGATAAAAAATACGTCAAGCTTTTTTTGCATAATTAGCAACATTAATGATTTTTAATAGGATGATGAAGGCTTTTAAGACGTTTTTCATTACCGATAGCTGTTAAAACCACAGTAAAAAAGACGCCCACATATCGTTTATGCGGGCGTCTTTTTTATTTACATATTTCTAATGCTTATTACTGTTTATAGTAGATTTAACTATAATCGTTATTCAGCAACGTCTAAATCAGCAACGGCTTTTTCGATACGCGATAAGGCGTCTTTTAGCGTCGCTTCATCAGTGGCGTAAGAGATACGCATATAACCGCCCAGACCGAAGGCATCGCCAGGAACGACTGCAACGCCAACTTTTTCTAAAAGCCATTCTGAGAATTCAGTACATGACGATAGGCCAGCGGCTTTGATGAGTGGTTTGATGTCAGGATAGACATAAAATGCGCCATCAGGACGTAGGCAAGTAATACCTTTAATCGCGTTTAGACCATCAACGACCAAATCACAACGCTTTTCAAATGCCGCGACCATAGGCTCTAGTACGCTTTGATCACCACTGATAGCGGCTTCGGCAGCGACTTGACTGATAGAGGTTGGGCATGAGGTTGATTGTGATTGTACTTTTTTCATTGCACCGATCAATTTAGCAGGGCCACCAGCATAGCCGATACGCCAGCCCGTCATCGCATAGGCTTTTGATACGCCATTTAGGATAATCGCGCGGTCTTTAAGCTCAGGCGCAGCATTCAAGATATTGTAGAACTTATCGCCCGTCCAGCGAATGTGCTCGTACATGTCGTCAGAGGCCACATAGACTTGTGGGTGCTTTTTCAGCACTTCAGCAATGGCTTTTAGCTCATCTAACGTATAAATCATACCCGTTGGGTTAGAAGGACTGTTCAATACCAGCATTTTGGTTTTATCAGTGATGGCAGCTTCTAATTGCTCTGGGGTGATTTTGAAGTCTTGCTCAGCTGGGCATTTAACAATAACTGGCACGCCTTCTGCGATGATGACCATGTCAGGATAGCTGACCCAGTACGGTGCTGGAATGATTACTTCATCACCAGGATTGATAAAAGCTTGGGCAAGGTTAAAGAAGGACTGCTTACCACCGACCGATACCAAGATTTCGTTTGGCTCATAGCTGATGTCGTTATCACGCTTGAACTTCTCAATGATGGCTTTTTTGAGCTCTGGGGTGCCATCGACAGCAGTGTACTTGGTGAAGCCGTCATTGATGGCATCGATTGCTGCTTTTTTGACATGTTCTGGTGTATCAAAATCAGGTTCGCCAGCACCTAGACCAATAATGTCTTTGCCTGAGGCTTTTAGCTCTTTGGCTTTATTGGTGATTGCTAAGGTAGGAGATGGTTTGATGTTGTTGACACGGTCAGACAATTGCAATTCGCTCATGAGAGCTCCTTTTTGTATGGGAGTGGGTTGGTGAAAATCTGCTGGTAATTATATAACGTTTTAAGCGTTATCAGGACACGTTATAAGATGGTTTAAGGGTTTTTAGCATCATTTTATTATGCATATCAGGCATCGCCGAATAATACATGGCTATTACTGAATAATAAGTCGTTAGCGCTCAGTATAAAGGTTGCCAGTTTTGGCATTGTAGCATGCTGCTATTACGCTGTCTCATAGAGGCGGTAACAGAAAATGACGCTTTTGCAGAGAGTTTTAACCTTTGTTTGATCAAGTATATGTCACATTGATACCATGACTTGTGCGTCATTGATTGCGAAGTCACAACAATAGAGATGCAGCCTTATACTATAATTATTTAGATTTGGTAAATAAGCGCCATGCTTGGTTAATGTAAATGCTACTAATACTCACTATCAATAAACATAAAAAATGAGCGATTAATGCATCATGGCGGTTAAGATCTCTATATGATAAAACTGGTTAAAAAGGATATTAACGATGACAAACGCTCCCGAAAAACAACACATACTTATCACTGGCGCGACCTCAGGCATTGGTAAGCAGCTGGTCAAAGATTATCTGTTAGACGGTCACCATGTCCATGCCGTTGGACGTGATGATGAAGCGCTGGCTGAGCTGAAAGCACTAGGGGCAGAGACGATTGATTTGGATCTCATGGATCGAGAAAAAGTCATTGCAGCCTTTGACAAGATTAGACAGATTGATGTGGCGATTTGCGGTGCTGGCATGTGTGAATATTTAGACATGCCAAACTTTGACAGTAGTGTGTTTATGAAAGTCATGTCAGTCAATATGGGCACATTATCGCACGCCATCGAAGGGGTGTTGCCAAAGCTGATTGCCTCAAAAGGTCGCTTAGTCGGTATTGGCTCAGCCTCTGCTTATGTGCCTTTTGCTCGTGCCGAAGCCTATGGTAGCTCAAAGGCTGCTATCCATTATTTAATGAAAACCTTGCAAATTAGTCTCGCACCGCAGGGTGTATCGGTGAGCTTAGTGGTTCCGGGCTTTGTCGAGACACCGATGACCAAACAAAACGATTTTCCTATGCCATTTATACAGACACCAAAACAGGCAAGCCAAGCGATACGCGATGGTATTGCCAGCGGGCATGATGTGATTGAGTTTCCCAAAAAACTTACCTTACCATTAAAAGCGTTAGGTACATTGCCAGATCTAGTCTGGCAACGGGTCAGTGAAAAAATGAATAAAAAATAAGACTTTGAGATTTATAAAATATCGCTTATCCAAAAATAGCAAAAATAATATAGAAAGGAATGCTTTTATGCTGTTCAATCGTCGTAAGCGTGCTAGTACGAATACAGTGTCAACCAATAAAAAACAGCCCAATGCCTTTAAAGATTCAGCTAATGTGCCCGTGAAAAAGCGTATCGCTATTATCGGATCGGGGGTGTCAGGACTGACTTGTGCTCATTATCTGATAGCAGAGCATGATGTGACGATATTTGAAGCCAATGATTATATTGGTGGGCATATAAACACCATCGATGTGACGTTACAAGATGGCAAAAAAGCAAAGAACAGTAAAGTAGAAAACAGCGCGATAGATACCGGCTTTATTGTCTTTAACGAGCGTACTTATCCCAACTTTTTTCGCTTGCTTCATGAGTTACAAGTGCCGTTTCAAGCAACGGATATGAGCTTTTCAGTAAAAAATACTGCGCGTCATTTTGAGTATAACGGTCACACGCTCAACACATTATTATCGCAGCGCAAAAATGTCCTCAATCCTAAGTTTTGGCAGTTTATCAAAGATATCCTACAGTTTAATAAGCATATCAAGCAGCTGCGTCAAGATTATGATGCGGCGCGCACACAGGGGCAAGATGTCAGCGGCTTTACTGCGCAAACATTGGGCGATTATTTAGCGCAAAAACGCTATGGTCAGCTGTTTACCGATAACTATCTACTGCCGATGGTGTCTGCTATTTGGTCAACCAGTCTGGACGAAGTACAAGACTTTCCATTGGTGTTTTTCGCCCAGTTTTTTGACAATCACGGCCTGCTCGATGTGGTTAACCGCCCGCAATGGTTCACCATCAAAGGTGGCTCTAAGCAGTATGTTAACAAATTGATTCCCCGCTTTATTAAAGCTGGCGGCAAGGTAAGGGTAAATTGCCCAGTGCAGTCTGTGGTTCGTGATGGTGATAAAGTATTATTGACGGTTCAGAACAAAGATAATGCTGATAACCGTATCGATAATTTTGTGTTTGATGAAGTTATTTTTGCTTGTCATGCAGATACCACGCTCAAGATTCTAAAAGATGCCAGTACGGATGAAGTTGACGTGTTGAGTCATTTCCGCTTTACTAAAAATACGGCTGTCCTGCATACCGATACCCAAGTGTTGCCCAAAAAACCTCTAGCGTGGGCGAGCTGGAATTATCTGATAGATGATAAGACTGATTCTACAAAGACTGAGCGCGTAGAGGCCGCCTCAAAACCTGTACTCACTTATCATATGAATATTCTGCAACGCTTGACCAAAAAGCATAATTATTTGGTCACACTGAATCCAACTGCAGCTAATGAAAATATTGACGATAGGCAGGTTGTTAAACGCATTGATTACAGCCACCCCGTGTTTGATCTAGCGATGATTGATGCTCAAAGTAACTGGTCAGACATCTCTGGCAATGGTTTGCATACACATTTTTGCGGCGCATATTGGTTCAATGGTTTTCATGAAGATGGCGTGCGGAGTGGCCTACGTGTGTGTCAGGCGCTCGGTCATACTGTTACTATAAAAGATGAAGTCGACCCAAGTCACTTGCCGGATAGCGATAGTGCACACACGCCGTTTCGTTATAAAGACTTGCCAGTAAAAGCGGATAAACAGTCACGTAAACTGGCGAAGCGTCAGGTAGTAACGGCAACGACCAATCAGGAGTTGGTTGATTACGTTCACCGTTTACAGTCTGCCACTAATGACTTGATGCAAAAGAAAAAACGTGGCTTATTTGGTCGACGTAAAGCCGAACAGCATAGTACCAAGCAGCATAGTAATGAGTGAAATAAAAGAGAGTCTTATGACGACCCCAGCGCATCCGTCTCACGCAATGCCAGAGCATGAGTTACCTTGTACCTCTGACAGCTTGCCGCACCAGTTATTTCATGGGAATACGTGGCACAGTCGGCTACTGCCAAATGTGCATAAGTTTGTGTATCCGTATCGCTATTGGGGTGTCAATATTAGCGCGTTAGCAGCAGGGCAGGCGCTCCCTAAAGTTGATACAGCAGGCTTTGGTAAACGTCAGCGCTTAAAAGGACTGCCATTATTTTCCACAGGAAAAAAGGCATTACAGCAGTTCTATCCTGATGATTATTTACAAGGCATATCACAAAGCTTAAGGTCGCAAGAGTTAAATAGCCTAAGTGAAAATAATGATTCAAATGATACCAAAAAATCGCTCGATGTAAACGCTAAAAACAGTAAAGAAGCTAATAATAGAGTAGCCAACAATAAATTAGCTAACGTCAGTAGCTATCAAAAGCTTGAGCAAAGACTGCGTCAGGCTTTTATGACCCATGCTGGTAGCGCGCCAAGTGGTGACATGCTAGGTTTGGTCGTTTGCCGCAATGTCGGCATATACTTTAGCCCCGTAAATTTTTATCTGGGCTTTAATGAGCAGCAGCAGCCAACGCATTTATTGGCTGAGGTCTCTAATACACCATGGAATAAACGTCACTATTATGGGTTTTTATTAGATGGGACAGATACCGAATTCTGCCATGACAAAGACTTTCATGTCTCGCCATTTAATCCTATCGACCAGCTCTATCGCTGGCAAGTTAAGGTTAAACAACAGCCAGATAACTGCTTACAAGTGCGCATTGCCATCGATATTAGCGACGAGCGGGGAGAGGTGTTAAAGACTGGGATAAAAATGTCTGGTGTACCAATGACCGAGGCAACGGTGCGTGATAGCTTGCGCAAAAATCCGCTGATGAAGATGACGTCGTTAACGCGTATTTATTGGCATGCTTTTAAGCTCTATGCGATTAAAAAAGTGCCTTATATTAATTATGATGAAAAGCTAGCCGATAGCAAACAGCAGCAAGCGGCTAATAAAAAAAACAGTGTTTGACCAGTGCAAAGTTAACATTCAGTATAAATGTAAAACTCAGTACAGAGTTAATATCAATTTTAAAAATTAAGCCACGCGACTTCAAGAGCCTAATGTCCAAACATAAGGCCTTTAAATAAGGATAAGTAGACGATGTCAGCACGACCGACCAACAGAAATCCAGCTTCGACATTAGGAAGATTTACCGCACGTATCAATAAGACCGTCAATGAAAGTGCGGTATTGCGACCAGTCAATGACCGTATTAACAATTTAGCAAGAAAGTTAATCTTTCGCGCGTTAAAGCACGTGCAGTTCGGCAGTATTACGTTGATCGAAGCATTCGATGAGCACGCGCCTAAAGAGCAAAGCTTTGGTAGCAAAGCCGCTGAAGGGATTAGCAGCTCAGCAGTGGGTCGCCATCCTTTAAATGTGACTTTGATGATTCATGATAGTGCCGTCTATCGTCAGCTGCTATTTGGTGGCTCGATTGCCCTAGCGGACAGTTATATCAATGGTGAGTGGGATACGGACGATCTGACTGGCCTGATTCGGTTGGCAGCGCGCAACTTAGCCGTGCTTAACCAGTTAGAAAACCGCTTCGCTGCGGTCAGCAAAACTTTTGAAAAAGCCAAGCACCGACTGCGTAGTAATGATAAATCTGGCTCAAAATCCAATATCTTAGCGCATTATGATTTGGGCAATGATATGTATGAGCGGTTTTTAGACGATACCATGATGTATTCGTCGGCAGTATATCAGTCGCCTGATACGACATTGAACGATGCCCAGCAGCATAAGCTGGCGCTTATCTGTCAACGCCTACAACTGAGCGCTGACGACCATGTCATTGAAATCGGTACTGGCTGGGGTGGTTTCGCTATTTATGCCGCCAAGCATTACGGCTGTCATATAACGACAACGACCATTTCTGATGCGCAGTATAACGAGGCACAGCAGCGGGTCGAAGCTGCCGGACTGTCTGATAAAATCACCCTTCTCAAGCAGGATTATCGTGAGCTGACAGGGCAGTATGACAAATTGGTCAGTATCGAGATGATTGAAGCGGTCGGGCATGAATTCTTGCCGACGTTTTTTGCTAAGTGTAATAGTTTGCTTAAGCCAACAGGGCTGATGGTGCTGCAAGCGATTACCTTTAATGATCAGAACTATCAAGACTATATCGATTCGGTCGACTTTATCCAGACCCATATTTTCCCAGGTGGTTGTCTGTTGTCCAATCAAGAGCTCAATACGCAGTTTACTGAGCAGACCGATATGGTTATCAAACAATTGCATGATTATGGTTTTGATTATGCTTATACACTGCGCGATTGGCGCACAGCGTTTATGGCGCAGCGCAACGAAATCAAAGCACTCGGTTATGATGAAGCCTTTATCCGCTTGTGGGAGTTTTATTTCTGCTACTGTGAAGGCGGGTTTTTGGAGCGCACCATCGGCGTGGTGCAAGTAACAGCGGTCAAACCAAATAACATCGATACGCTGCATTTTTCTGATTTGCCAGCGTCAGACAAGGTATCTGCTTAACGCATTGTTTGATCTGAGGTTGCGTGTTGGTGCAAAAGCGTCTAACGCTGAGCAACCCTTATAAAAGGATATTATTATGGCTTACGTATTTATCTATCTGGCTGCTGTTGTCATATTTTTGGGCGTTGATGCGGTTTGGCTTACGACCATGAAAGGGGCTTTTTATGAGTCACGTATCGGTCACCTATTGGCTGATGAGCCAAATATGATGGCCGCTGGCGTGTTTTATATGTTTTATATATTGGCACTCTGTATATTGGTTCTGTATCCGCAAATCAAGGCAGGAGCGTCTGTTGGTCATATTTTCTTACTGGGTGGTCTGATAGGACTGATGGCATATGGAACTTATGACTTTACCAACTTAGCTTTGTATAAAGGGTTTACTTTAGATACCGCGTTAGTAGATTTTGTGTGGGGCGGAATTTTAACTGGCTCAGTGAGCGCTATCGTTGCTTGGCTGGCGTATCGTTTTCATTGGTTGAGCTAACCATCATTTATATACTGACTATTTCTCTGAAATACAGTCCAAATTTATTAGCCCAGTCAAAGGGCAATAAAAAGGGCAACAAAAAGGGTATATATAAAAGACAGTAGATATATAATTACCATATTTAAAATAATAGTATTTAAAATATGAGCATTGAAAACATAGATATCGAAAGTGACACCGCCAATCAAACCGCTAACCCAATAGAAATTATCTATGAAGATGAATTTCTGGTGGCAATTAATAAAGAGGCGGGTCTATTGGTGCATCGCAGCTGGCTGGATAAAGGCGAGACCCGCTTTGCCATGCAACTCACCCGTGATGCGGTAGGTTGCCATGTATTTCCGGTGCATCGGTTAGACAAGCCGACATCAGGCGTGTTGTTGTTCGCCAAGAGCTCAGCTGTGGCGCGTAGCCTTACCGAGGCTTTTACTGCGCATAAGGTTTCTAAGCAATACTTAGCCGTGGTGCGTGGCTTTATGCCAGAGCAGGGCACCGTTGATTATGCATTAAGTTTTAAGCCCGATGCCATTGCCGATAAGTTTGCCAACTTGGACAAGCCCGCTCAAGAGGCGGTGACCCATTGGCAGAGCTTGGCTCAAATTGAGCTGCCATTTGCGGTGTCAAAAAAGCATGAAACTAGCCGCTATAGTCTAATGCGCTTAACCCCCGAGACCGGTCGCAAGCATCAGCTGCGTCGGCACATGAGACATCTATTTCATCACATAGTGGGCGATACCAGCCACGGCGATGGACGGCACAATCGATTTTTTCGTACTCAGTACGACTGCGCACGTATGCTGCTACATGCCCAGACTTTAGCGCTCAGCCATCCGGTCACTGGTGAGCCATTATTGCTAAAAGCGGGATTAGACGATCAATGGATGAGTATCATGGAAGCGTTTTCTTGGGTAGAGAGCGCTGAAGTTTGAGCCGCGTAAAGTTTAGGTTCTGTCTTATAAAATCATTTCAAAATAGTCGAAATACTGGTATGGAGTTTAGCCATGTTAATTTTTCATTTAACATCGTCATTGCCAATAATTAAGACGGCAGTGATTTCTACTTTATTAATCGGTACTGTCCAACTAATGACAGGCTGTGACTCACAGCCCTCATCTTCGAATAATGATGGCACTGCACAAACGAATACTGTAGATAAAGACATGGCTAAGAATGATGAGATGTCTGTCAATCCATCGCCTACAGATACGAGTGCTATGGATAAAGCACAAACTAACGAAGCAGCAGATATAGCTGATGAGCAAACCGTCAGCCCGTCAGGGTATCAGAAGTTAAGCTTTGGTCAGGTTATTACCCCTGAGCTGCTAAGTAGCCTAGGCATGACCAAAGCAAAGAGCGATAACGAACAGTGCTACTATGTCAGTAATCCAAAATTGAGCTATATGGATAAAGAGTACGGTGAACGTGCTGCTGTGCTATATCAAATCATAGATGGTAAAGTTGCTCTGATTAGTATTCAGGATCCAAGCATAGCGTTTTATAAAGACATCAACGTTGGCGATTCAGCCACAGCGGTTATGAAAGCACATAATGATGAGCTTGACTACGAGGTCGATAAATATGCGGTTGATGGTAATTACTATAGCTTGATTGCTAATGTTAATTTCAAGGCAATAAAAGAAAGCCCACTCGGAGAATCACTAAAAGACGAAAATATTGAACTCAATAATAAACAGGACAAGCTGCCTCTACAAATTGAATATCATATCAAGGGCGGTCAAAAGTTTAATGATTATAAGATTAAGGCGACTGAGTGGACAGCAGACAATAAAAACCTATTAAAAGGTGAGGTAGAAAGCATAGATATCGGTATACCAGAAGCGATTTATTTGGTCGAAGGGTGCTCTTAAAAACTGAATGTAAAAACCCAGCATCTAGCTGGGTTTTTTATGAAAGGCTGTTTTCTATAAGGTTGCTTTGTGACTCAAGATTAATTAACGAGTCATCGCATTCTCTAAAATCGTATAGGCTGCTTTGACCCTATCTGCATTTGGATAGTTTTTATTTGCCAGAATGACAATGCCTGATTTTTTGGCAGGAATATAAGCGATATAGCCACCGAACCCATTAGTAGCGCCTGTTTTGTTGACCCAGACGTTGTTTAAGACAGCCGTTGGATGATTGTCTGTTGTAATGGCTTGAGGCTTTAGTGCCACGTCCATCGAGTTGCCTTCGTAGGGGAGGGTATCCCAAATTCTGTGTAACTGCCCTTTAGATTAAATGCTTGCTGATGCGGTCATCAAACATAATCATAAAGCGATTAAGAGCAGACGTCCAGTTACGGATGGGCATTGACCACTTTTTTGATGCCTGCTGAGTTGCTAAGTACACCACCTTGAATGCTGCCTGAACAGATGGGAACACCTTACGCTTATTCACCGCCGTACGAATGACGCTGTTTAGCGACTCTATCGTATTGGTGGTATAAATCGCTTTTCTGATGTCTTTAGGATACTCGAAAAACACCGTTAAGCCCTCCCAGTTATTACGCCAAGAGGTGACCACATGCGGGTACTTATCACCCCACACCTCATCAAAGTGCTCAAGGTTGGTCTCTGCTATCTCAAGCGTATCAGTGCCGTAATTAGGACTTGATATCAAGCCCTAAATGGAGGCAGTCGCACCAAAACGCTTTGGTGTCGTTTTATCTTTGTGCAGACACTAATATCATCATTGGGCGCTCCGCTTCTTCAGCAAGCGCAGGGTTTTCTGCTATTTGCTGCGCTGTTGGGCCCCACTCATTAACATGGCGAATAGTGAAACCAGCAGCCATCAGCGCGTTTAATATAGTGCCCAAAGTCCGGTGATATTTTACCACCCCGTCAGCTAGCCAATTGCTTACGCGCTGACTTTCATTTTGATAGTTGTTGACTGCCCATGATCGCTGACCTTCATCATCAGTGAGCCAACCTTGGCGTACCGAACAAGTATAAATTGGGTGTTCGGCAGTAAAGACAAACCAACCGTCAGGTTGCAGTGATTGATAGATGACAGAAAATAGCGGAGCGAGATCAGGTAGATAATGTAAAGCCATTTGACTATATACCAAGTCAATAGCCTGATTCGGTAGTGAAAGATGCTCGAGGTCCTCGCACTGGTAGCTGATGCCACTATCATTTGTGAGCTCTTGTGCCTGTGCCAGCATTTTTTCGGACAAATCGATACCAAGAACTTCGGTAGCCCCTAATTCTCGTGCACTGCGACAAAACCAACCGTATCCACAGCCGAGATCTATGACTCGTTTTCCGGAAATGTCTGGAAGTAGGGTCTTAACAGTCTCCCATTCAGGTGCAGCTTTTAAGCCAAACTGAGAGCGTGGTAGTTGAGCATAACCATCGAAAAAAGCCTGATTATCGTAAATATTTTGAGACATAATAAACTCCGAAAGTAATTTGATCCCCTAAAAACGAGGCAAAAAAAAGCGAGCAAGGGAAGCCCTGCTCGCTCTATTAAGCTGCCGCTAGACAACTTAAACGAAAAGGACCGTGGATGAATTATCATCCACGGTCCTGATTTAATCGCCACATAAATAATCGCCGCCATCCCTATAAAAGAGGCATACAAGTAATGTGGCGATGAATGTAAGGAAGCTAAAGCTCCTTATCAGGCTCTGAACAATACTTCATCGCAAGCAATTGTTAGAGCTCACTCGGGTAACGAGCTGATCTGAATCGTACATATTTCGCATAATAAACCAATAAAATAAGGGTGTTTAAACACGATTTTAACAACTTTAGTGAAAAACATCAATTGGTGCTCTATATCATATCTAACGGCACTCTATGACTATGTTGACCTTTTATCGTCATGTAATAGTGATCCAACAACCGATCCCGCAAGATTGATAGTGAAGAAATAACTCGCTCCTTGATGATAGTGCCTTCGATATTGCATGATACTCTACGAGTGATAGGGTAGAGTTGATCTTAATCTATTAGATTGGGTGTCGCAAGCTCCACCCAACCTACGGACTGGATTATTAATGAAAAACTGTTTTCTATAAGATTGCTTTGTGACTCAAGATTAATTAACGAGTCATCGCATTTTCTAAAATCGTATAGGCTGCTTTGACCCTATCTGCATTTGGATAGTTTTTATTTGCCAAAATGACAATGCCTGATTTTTTGGCAGGAATATAAGCAATATATCCACCGAACCCATTAGTAGCACCTGTTTTGTTGACCCAGACGTTATTTAAGACAGCCGTTGGATGATTGTCTGTTTTAATGGCTTGATGCTTTAGTACCACGTCCATTGAATTACCTTCGAGTAAGGTATTTAGCTGAGTAGGATAAGGGTACATCTCCCATCCTAACCCTTGGGTAAAAGTGCTCGCCTGATAGTAATTCTTTCTATTATTATTTAGTGCTTGCTGAATATTTTTATCCAGCGGTACTAGCCCCATATTCGCCGCCATAAAATGCGTCATATCTTTAATGGTGGATTTAATGCCATAGGCTTCGGCGTCTAACATGCCAGGATTGACTCGGATAGCATCGCCAGCAGCGTTATAACCAAATGCATAATCAGACATCTTGTCACTAGGTACATTAATAAAGGTATTGGGCATATTGAGTGACGGCAGTATTTTTTCTTCCATCAATTGTGTGTAATCAGCGTCCATGCTCAATGCCGCTATATAGCCAAACAGACCGATACTGGCGTTGGAATACAGACGCTTTGAGTTGATAGGGAATACAGGCTGCCAAGATTTATAATAACGAAGCAACTCTTTATTATTTTTGACGTCATCAGGGACTTGTAGTGGTAGACCACCAGCTGAATAGGTGGCTAGGTTTATCAGCTTGGTGTTGCCAATGGCGCTGTTTTTTAGGTAAGGAATATATTTATCAGCGGTATCTTCTAATGCAAGTGTGCCATTTAATTCTGAATAACTGGCTAAGGTAGCTGCAAACGTCTTACTGATTGAGCCTAGCTCAAAAATAGTGTTTTCTGAGACAGGTATTTTGGCTTTTTTATCAGCCAAACCATAATGATAGAAATGTGATTTACCATCAACAATAATACCAAAAGCCATTCCTGAAATATTATGCTCATTCATTAGTAATTTGGCTTGTTGATCAACTGTGCTCTTTAGATGGTCATTATTATCTGCTGCTTGTACGGTTCCAGATAGTAATGATGCTGCCACTAAAGCGGTAAGTCCCACTTGATTTAACAGGGTCTGAAAGGGTTGTTTCATTATAGGGTTTCTCATTTATTCTAATAGATGTATTAATAGTTTAATGCGTATGCAAATAGCGCTTTGCTTTCAGTGCGGGTATGCCGTTTTACATTATAGTCAGTGAAAAGTAATATCGATACATCACGCACTGCTAATATCAATTTTTCTTGCTTGCTGTGCCTGTGCAGACAGAGGCGACAAAAAATTAATATGAGCAGTATCGTAGCGTTTTTGGGGTATTTTGACTATATCTCAGAACACGGAATCCCCGACAATCTTGGCGATTCCGTACCGTTGATTGGATCTTTTAAGGTATACCCCAGTGGAACCAGTGATTTCACCATTTAAACCTATTTACAAACCACTCAAAATAGACTGCTATAATGGAAACTATTATAATAGACTATGAGAATGGTTATCTTTATAAAAAATTACTGAAGGCAAGTGATCAAAACCCGTTTGGTCGCTCAAGACCAATAAATTTTAGAACACCGTAAGGAATGTTATGCCCCAGTACAATACTACCTCCACTGCCAAAAAAGCCCCTTTAAATCATGAGCTGTATATGACGGTGCTAATGACCCCTGATATGGCAAATTTCATCGGCAATGTACACGGTGGTGATTTACTCAAAATGCTCGATCAGGTCGCTTATGCCTGTGCCAGTCGCTATAGCGGCAACTATGTGGTGACGCTATCGGTTGATCAGGTGATGTTCCGTGAGCCAATCTATGTGGGTGAGCTGGTGACCTTTGCCGCGAGCGTCAACTACGTGGGTAGAACGTCGATGGAAGTGGGCATACGTGTCGAAGCAGAAGATGTGCGGGCGCGTACGGTTCGTCATACCAATAGCTGCTATTTTACGATGGTCGCCATCGATGACAATGGCAAGCCAACTCCTGCGCCGCCACTTGATATCAAAAATTTGATGCAGCAGTGTCGTTTTGATGCAGGCTTAGAACGTAAGAACCTACGTATGCAAAGCTCACATCGTCCTAGCTGTGATATTGAGAATATGATTGGTGAACTAGCCAGTAGTCGTGACAATCAAGCTAAGTAACATGACACAGTAGCCAAGGGTTTCCAGCTTAGTGGTTAAATATTCGCTATTTTACTGAGACTATTATGAGTTTGAAGCAATCAAAAACCAATTCAAATATTCCTACTCCTAATCAGTCAGTACGCCGCAATAGTCGTGCTCGAGGTGCTGGTACGCTCATTAACGACGCCACTTCTGATAGTAATTCTCGTTCTGGCTTTCATGGTTCTTCTAAGTCAGCAACCAACAAAGAAGAACAACATTCTGCCTCATTGACGACGGTTTTAATCGCCGTCGGGGCCAACCTCATTATTGCTATTGCCAAAACTGTAGCGGCATTTATGACAGGTTCTGCTTCTATGATCGCAGAGTCAGCACATTCTTGGGCAGATGCAGGTAACGGCACTTTATTAATTGTCGCCGAAAAAAAATCCGTCAAACCTGCTGATGAAAGTCATCCGCTCGGCTACGGTAAAGAGTCATACGTCTGGTCGATGATTGCGGCATTTGGTGTCTTTATGGCAGGCTCTATTGTGTCCATTTATACTGGTATCACCGAGTGGAATGCGGCTGAGAGCGAGACCGACTATACCATCGGTTTTATTATATTAGCAGTCGCCTTCGTGCTAGAAGGCTTTTCGTTGGTGCAGGCGTACCTGCAAAGTAAAAAACACGGTGAAGCGATTAATGTCAGCGCTATTGGTTATGTGGTCGATACGTCGAACCCCACTTTACGCGGTGTATTTTTTGAAGATTTAGCGGCTGTAGTTGGCTTGGTTATCGCTGCGGCTGCGATGGGTATGCATGCTTATACTGGGCAGCCATTTTGGGATGCGCTAGGTTCTATCGTCGTCGGGCTATTATTAGGCGTGGTCGCTATCTTTTTGATCAGCCGTAATCGGGATTTTTTGATTGGCTACAAGGTGTCTGATAGGATGCATTCCTATGCGTTGAGCGAGCTGCTTAATCATGTAGATATTGATAGTGTTTCTTACTTACACCTAGAGTGGGTGGGACCCAAGAAAATATTTATGGTGGCGGCAGTAGACATCGCTGGCAATCAAAAAGAAAAAGAAATCGCGCAAAAATTTGAAGACATTGAAAACTTGTTTCGATGCAATCCTATCTTTCAAGAAGCTATTTTGACACTGTCTGTACCCAATGCCAAAACGTTATCTTTGCCGGAAAATTATTTGGCTAATGAACAAGATTTTGCATGACAGTCTAGATGACGGTGCTATTAACAACTACTATGGCTAAATCTTGCCAAACTGCGTCAAATAGCTGGTCAATATCCTGATACTATCTGCGCTCTTTTCCTTGGTTGGCTGCAATTTATCTCATTTGCATCACCATTTTCAAACTGAGGACACACCCTAGTCATTCTAGGTTAGACTTTATCGTCGATGGATGCCTAGTTTGGTAAGATTTTATCTATTAGCAGTCCTAATATTTGAAGGTTCAATAGACTCCAGTTACTATTAATTATACGGGTCTAATAACTATACGGATCTAATTCGAAAAATTAGGCTAAGATAACAATGATAATTAGCAGTAAAAACTAGATACTAAAATAAGGTGATAATATGACATATATTTTGAAAAATACTTTGGTGTCCCTGACGTTTGGTTTAAGCGTCGCTACTATGCTGGCAGTACCGACGCTCTTTGCACAGGCTGCGGTACCTACTGACAAGTCAGTGAGAGAGTTAGTAAATGTCACACATTTGAATGAAACAATCAAACAGATGTCCTCGAAAGATAGTTTACAAAAAATAGTTAATGACTCTATGTTGTCTAGCCTTGTGACTGATGACATGAGTACTGACCAACGTCAAAAACTAATCAAAGTGTTTTCTAATTATAGTAGTAGTATATTTGATGATGAGTATATTGAAACTATCAATGAGGCACAAATTCAAGCGTATGTTAGTGCTGTAAAAAAGTATTTTACTCAAGAAGAAGTTGACGCTCAAATCGATTTTTACGAAAGCGACTTAGGGGCTAGCATAATAGAAAAGCAGCCTATTATGATGCAAGAATATGCGAAAGATGTCAGAGCTATTATGACACAGAACGTCTCAGCCGAGCTAAAGAAAGCTTTGCCCATTATGATAGAAGAACTAAAAGCCCTGAAATAGAAAATAATAGAATATGCGTGCATAAAAAAAGGTCACCCAATCAGGTGACCTTTTCTGTTTTCACTTCATATAATAACGTTGATAATCAACTAAATTTATAACGGTATTATTTCTTTGGCGCATTTGCACCGATGAACCATGCATCTTTATCAATAATACGGCTGGCTTCTGTAAATAGATCAGCTGTATCTTCGTCGCCTGCATCACCAGCAGTAGCGATCGCTTCTCTCAAAGCTTCCGCGACTTTCTTGTAGCGGCTCGTCAACTCGCGAACATGTTGATCTACTTCGGTAATGTCAGTAGGGTAATCGTCTAAAATAGACTCTTTTACCACGCGACTGGCCAAACCATTTGGCTGACCACCTAAGATTACGATGCGTTCAGCGATTGTATCTGATACTTCAAGGATACGATCTGACGTATCATCTAATAATTGATGCACACCGATAAAGCCAGTACCTTGTAAATTCCAATGGCATTGTTTGCCATCTAAAGTTAAATCAATGACATTCGCTAAGTTAGCGTTTAACACATCAATCATTTTTTTGGCAGTTTCATCGGAAATTCCACTTGCGTAACGTTCTCTCATATCTTACTCCGTTATGTATTTTGTTTTATTGAATTAAATATGTCACTTGTTTCTTATTTGGTTTTTGTATTAGTAGTGCTTGTTGATTCGTTATGAATAATAACAGCTTAAATCTGTGATGGAACCCTTCAGTGTTAGGCTTTATGAGGTGGTCGTGTAAGGAGTTTGTTAACCATGAAAATCTTTGTAATTTTATTCAAGATTGTGTGAGTTTTTTATAACGGTCCTAGAGTTTTTGCCAAAACAGGTGCATACAATATCTGTCTTATACGCCTAAATATAGGCAAGAACTGGTGCTCATTAGCCTCGTATTATGCCTATGATTGTCCTTTAAAAAGGGACATTCAGACCCCATATTGTTATAAACCTCAAGAAGAAGAAAGCCATTATGCGTATGCCCGAACCGCGCTCATCGCGTCAGTTAAACCAATTGGCCACTCAGCTCCAAGGCGAAGCTGAAATTAGTGGTGTTAATGCGTCAGGGACGCAAATATCGAGTCGTGCCTTTGAGATGGTCACCGATTTTGAACCAGCAGGGGATCAGCCACAAGCGATCAAAAAGCTGGTCAATGGTATTAATTCTGGTATGAATGAGCAATTGCTATTGGGGGTAACGGGTTCTGGTAAGACTTATACCATGGCCAAGGTTATCTCTGAGACTCAGCGTCCGACGATTATCATGGCGCACAACAAAACGCTTGCCGCTCAGCTGTATGGTGAATTTAAGTCGTTTTTCCCGAATAACGCGGTGGAGTACTTCGTCAGTTATTATGACTATTACCAACCTGAAGCTTATGTCGCAGCGAGTGATACCTTTATCGAAAAAGACAGCGCCATCAATGATCATATCGATCAGATGCGTCTGTCAGCGACGCGCGCTCTATTAGAGCGTCGTGATGCGATTATTGTAGCTTCTGTATCGTGTATCTATGGTTTGGGTGATCCTGAAAGTTATCTAAAAATGCTACTGCATGTCGTGGTCGGTGATCAGATAGATCGTACCGCTACCATTAAACGTTTGGTTGAAATGCAATACACACGTAACGAGTTAGATTTTGGTCGTGGTACGTATCGCTTGCGTGGTGAGCTGCTCGATATTTATCCTGCTGAATCTGAGCAGTTGGCTGTACGTGTGCACTTGTTTGACAATGAAGTGGAAAAAATCACTTGGTTTGATCCTTTAACGGGCAAAACAGTACGTAGCGTGCCGCGTATTACTATTTATCCAAAATCGCACTATGTGACGCCGCGCAATAAACTAGAAGCTGCCAGTCATACGATTCGCGCTGAGCTAGAGCCGCGTCTAGAATATTTCCGTGATAACAATAAGCTGATTGAAGCGCAACGTCTCAAAGAACGTACCCAGTATGACCTTGAGATGATTCAACAGCTGGGTTACTGTAATGGTATCGAGAACTACTCACAGCATCTCTCTGGTCGTCCATCAGGGGAAGCACCACCGACGTTATTTGATTACATTCCAGAAGATGCACTGCTGTTCCTCGATGAATCGCACGTCACCGTTTCACAGATTGGGGCAATGTATAAAGGTGATAGGTCGCGTAAAGAAAACTTGGTCAATTATGGCTTTCGTCTGCCAAGTGCAATGAACAATCGCCCGATGAAGTTTGAAGAGTGGGAGCGTATCAAGCCTAAGACAATTTATGTGAGCGCCACGCCTGCATTATATGAGCTTGAGCATAGTGAGCAAGTCGTTGAGCAAGTCGTTCGTCCAACGGGTTTGATTGATCCCGAGATTGAGATTCGTCCTGTATTGACGCAAGTCGATGATGTGTTATCAGAGATTACCAAGCGCCGAGAAAAAGATGAGCGCGTACTGATTACCACATTGACCAAACGTATGTCAGAGGATTTGACCAGTTATCTAAAAGAATATGATGTCAAAGTCGCGTATTTGCATTCGGACATCGATACCGTCGAGCGTATGCAGATCATTCATGAGTTGCGGACTGGCGTGCATGATGTGTTGGTCGGCATTAATCTATTGCGTGAAGGTTTAGATATGCCAGAAGTGTCATTGGTCGCGATATTTGATGCCGATAAAGAAGGCTTTTTGCGTTCTGAGCGTGCACTTATTCAGACCATTGGTCGTGCTGCGCGTCATATCAATGGTAAGGCTATTCTTTATGCTGATCGCATTACCAACAGTATGCAAAAGGCGATAGACGAGACCGACCGTCGCCGTGAAAAACAAGTGGCATTTAACCTTGAGCACAACATCACACCAAAAGGGGCACGTCGCAGTATCACCGATAAAATCGATACGGGTGACGATCAGAATGCCAATGACAATCAAGTGATTCCTATCAAGAGCAATCTGCCTGATGTGGATATTAGTATCTTACGCAGTCCTGATTTGCTGGCCAAAGAAATCAATCGTCTTGAAAAGCTTATGAAACAGATGTCTCGTGACTTGAAGTTTGAAGATGCCGCGAAAACGCGTGATAAAGTGCTCGAGTTAAAAGCGCATTTGATCTAGTGTTCAACTTGAACGTGATTGAATGATGTGTGTTGAATACGTATGTTGGAAAAAAAGGTGAGTTGCAAGGAGGGCAGCTCACCTTTTTTTATGGTTTTTAGAGCTGCAAAAAGATGGTTTTTATCTATTGCTATTAATAACTAAAATTTGGTTGTAACAAAACTTGTGTTTATACCAAATGCCCCTTAATATGATATCAATGAGCAATATGAACTTATAACAACGGACGTTGAGGCACATAATCCATCATGCAAAATAACAAATTCTTAGAATTAAATGCGAATGAAAACTCACTAGGCATGTCAGACTCTGCCAAACAAGCCATTATAGAGTCTTTAGGTGAGGGCTTTCGTTATCCAGACAATCCACGCGCTGCGCTCATTAGCAAAATTGCCACCATCCATGGTGTGGCAGAAAACCAAATCTCATTAGGCAATGGCTCGACTGAAAATATGCGAGCGGTCATACAAATGCTACAACACAAAGCCTTAAAAGAAGGTAAAGCATTCCAGATGGTTATTCCGGTGCCAACGTTTGATTGTGCAGAGATGTATGCAAAATCGATTGGTGCAGACGTAGTCAAAATACCATTAACAACCAACAATTATGACTTAGATCTGAAAAACCTACAAAAAGCTGCCTATGAGTTTGACGGTATTAGCTTGCTTTATCTTTGCAATCCTAATAACCCAACAGGGACGATCACCTCAACGGCAGCCCTCAAAACATGGGTAAGTAATGCACCAGATAACCATTACTTTTTATTAGATCAAGCTTACTTGGAGTACGTGTCAGATCCAAGCTTTGAGAGTGGGATTGAGTGGTTAAAACAAGGGTTATCAGACAATCTTGTTGTTATCCATACTTTCTCAAAGTTATGTGCCTTAGCCGGTATGCGAGTGGGCTACGCGATTTCTAACCCGCAAGCTATTGAGACTGTCGAAGCATTTATGTCTATGGACAATACCAATTTGTCAGGTGCGGTTGCTGCTATTGCAACGTTAAATGATGCAGCGTTTTTAGCGCTAAGTTTGCGTAATACCAATCAGTCACGTCAAATGATCGAAACAGTATTAGACGATCTGGGGCTGCGCTATTTACCCTCACAGACCAACTTTATTTTTCATGAAATAAAAGGTGATTTAAAAACTTATATCGATAGAATGCGAGACAATGGCATTAAGGTTGGTCGCGAGTTTCCACCTGTCACAGGCTTCAATCGCTTGACGCTTGGCACGCCTGATGAGATGGAAGTATTTATCAAAGTGCTAAAAACATTTCGTGAAAAAGGTTGGGTTTAGCGCCTGTATTGAAAGATTGGTAAGTTTCAAACTAGCTGAGTTTGAAAGACGGTATTATAAGAATTTGACTTTGTCAGGCATTGCAGCCTGACTCAAGTGAATCTGTCTCCGATATATTCGGGGCGGTTCAAGAAAAATAAGCTCTGAAATTAGAAGGGACAGTCAATCGGCTCTTCATTAGCTAAAAAAGCCATTTGGTAGTTATAGGTATCATTAACACACATCTCTGTTTCGTTAACAGTTTCAAACTGATCTGCGATCATATATATAGAATGGCTAAAGTCTATAACCTGTTGGGGCGAGCGCAAATCTGTGGCCAAGTTATCAGCAGTAAAGTGAATTTTAGCGATATTGTCCTCAATTTTGACTATGGAGCTATTGTTGCCAAAATTACTTGACTCAAATCCTAGTTTTTGTTCTTCTGGCGTTAAGCCGTTCAAATATTCTTGGATGCTGTTTTTGAGTGGCGATGCTTTATCTACATATCGAATAACATAGCTTGATTTATCTAAGTTTGAATTCTCAAAATAAACTTTTACAGCTAGTTTATTTTTGACTGATTTCTTATTCATTGTATCAAGATATTTTTTATAGTTTTCAACATGAGTTTTACCACTAATAGGTTCACGCAAATCTAAATTACGAGGCTCTAAATCAACTCCTCCTTCATTTTTGAAAGGAAATAGGAAGTCTTGATCACAATCCTTTTCGTAACATCCAAAGCTGAATTTAGAGCCATTATTACATTCTGCATAACCGTAAGCTCCAGCATTTAAGGTAACATTACAAATGCTTTTATCTACTTCAATATCTTCAAATGTCATTTCGCAGGTTGTAATAGTATCCATGACGTAAATGTTTCGAGGTGACTCTTTGGTGAGCATTGGAATCAAATGTTTGATATCATCCCTAGCTAATGACCACAAGATACCCTTTCCAGGTATATCGTTCTTAATTGTAGTATCTGAGTCAACGCATAAGGTTTGGTAAACTTCTGTATCCTCCTGACATGCAGGTAAACACAGAGTGATTAATAATGCACTTACAGTCTTATAAATATTCTTTGATAAGTTCATAGACTGTTTTTCTTTTATCTTTAATTTAGTAAGAATTTTTGTTGATTCAGTATATCAATGCACTGCAAGTAGTTTAAAAATATATTTCATAAAGACTTAACTATAGCTGCCTTATTGAGCTGTGCTAATATTCGAAAGAGGTTTAATAGTTTAGATTCCTAAAATGTTTCCTGAATTATTCACTTTATAATTTTTAGAT